>NZ_JAIQDD010000009.1:0-300048 GCF_020036995.1 Corallococcus sp. AS-1-12
TCCGGATGCTGGTGAGCATCGCGATGGCCGCGCTGG
Organism: Corallococcus sp. AS-1-12; assembly: GCF_020036995.1. Taxonomy (NCBI): domain Bacteria; kingdom Pseudomonadati; phylum Myxococcota; class Myxococcia; order Myxococcales; family Myxococcaceae; genus Corallococcus; species Corallococcus sp. AS-1-12. The sequence goes on from NZ_JAIQDD010000009.1 coordinate 37, forward strand.
CATTGATGGGCGCGAAGACCAACGCGGGACGTGGGCTCAAGTTGATGACGTCCGTGCGAATCACTCCGCCCCGCCTCTACATGATGGCGGCGGCGGGCCCCGGCGGTGGCTACGCGGGCGTCCCCGTGTTCCAGCCGGGCTCCATCACCGCCGCTCCCGCCATTCCGATTCCCTTCAATCCCTGGGGCTCCGGCACGCCGTTGCTGTCACAAGCTGTCAAGGAAGGAGGGACGTCCAGGCCGGAGCCCGAGCCCACCCTGACCGAGCGCACGCTCAGCGACGCCGAGTTGGAGAAGCTGCTGGAGAAGCTCCCCAACTGGGACAAGCTCAAGGACTTCGTCGGCCGCCGCATCCCGCAGGAAGGGACGCCGGAGTTCAACGCACTCAAGCGGGAGCTGCAGGCCGCCGGCTACCGCCTGGAGAAGTTGAGTTCAGACGCCCAGCCCTACCGGCTGCGCCGTCCAAACGGAAAGGCCCTGGGCGACGAGTATGGGGCGCTCACGGTGACCCAGGACGGGCTGGTGGTGCTCAAGGTCGGCAAGGGCACGCTCCGCCTGAGCGTCTTCACCCGTTACCGGAAGAATTACCTGGAGTGGGTGGAGAAGACCCAGGGCCCGGCGGCTCGGGCGGCAGCGGAGGTTCGGCTCTCCGCCGGTCATCCCATGCACCACCTCATCCCCGATGGGGTCGCCCAGAGCCACCCGCTGACCCGCATGGCCATGGAGCGGATCAAGGGCTACACGATTGACCGGGGGTCGAACATCCTGGACATGCACTCCGGGCTCAACATGGAGGGCCAACTCATCCACTCGGGCAGCCACCCCTTCTACAGCAAGTTCGTGAACGCCAGGCTCGATCGCGCATTGAGTATGCTGCGGACGAAGGGATCGACCTCCAGTTGGACGCCGCAGGTTATTGAGGAAGCAATCATCAAGGTCGAGAACGAGCTTCGTCAGGCCATCGAATCCGGGAGCTTGAAGGAGCCGGCCATCAAGGTGATCCAGGAGCAGCGCGGCGGTAAGGTGCTCACGGGGAGGAAGCTGGCCTTGCTGGAGCTGCGCTCCCATGGGGAGTCACACATCACATGATGTATGCATTGTCGACGGATGTCTCCCACGCCAAGGAGAATGCGGATATCTATGACGCCAAGCTCATCGAGTTCGAAGGTTTCGAGGACGTGACATTCCACGACCCGGGCATCGACTATCAGCGCCAGCGGGGCGCGCCCGGGGTCATCGAGTTCGTAGGCAACCTGGAGAGCATCGCCGGTCGCGACCACCTGCTTCCTGCGCCCCTCGGGTGGTTGCTGATCTCCCGGCGCATGGTGCATGTGCTCGAAGCGGTGCGCCCGTTCCGCCACCGCCTCATCCCCACCGTCATCTACTCGGAACGCATCGGGCATCTCGTGCGTAAGGGGTACCCCCGGAAGCGGACCTGGTATTCGGTAACGGACCCGGCGATGAAGAACGAGGACTTCGTCATCCTTCAGTTGCTGGAGCAGACAGACTGCCTCGACCGGGAGCGCACCCTCGTGAAGGGCGTGCCCTTCCACCAGTGCGGAGAAGAGCTCCTGGGCTATGACGACGCCGAGCCACTCGTGCTCCGCCCGCCACCCGGAGGCTTTCCTCCCGTGTTCTCCGTCCCCGAGCTGGTCTTCTATTGCTACACCGGGGAAGCTCGACAGGCGTGCGAACAGGCGGGACTGAAGGGCCTGTGGTGGCACCCCCAGCCTTGAACCCGTTCGCGCCCGGGGCAGACTTGGGGCGCAGGCCCCTCCCCCTTTAGGATGACGTCCCCATGGGGGACGCAACATGAGTGGTGAAGGCTCGAAGCCCGTCGCGGCGGTGCTGGTGGGGCTGACGAACTTCCGGCTGGGTCGCATCCTGCTGTGGACCACAACGGTGTTCCTGGGGCTGCTGGCGCTCGTGCCGGGCCCTGACAGCGGGACGCTGTGGCGCATTGCCACCATTCCGGGTGTGCTCGCATTGATTGGGACGGGCACCGCGTGGTGGAAGGAGCGCCAGGGTTCCCGGTCGGGCCCCATTCCGTGGCTGCTGCCCCGGCTGGCCGTGGGGGCCGTGCTCTTCGGTGCCGCCGCGCTCCTGATGTGGTGGCGGCGTCGGCGCGAATTGAAGGACGGCACGCCTGTATCGCCACCCTCCGCGGAGCAGGTGGACCGGTGGGCCACCGCCGAGCTGAGCGCCGCATCCGTGGAGCGCTCGTCATGAGCCACGCGGCATTGAAGCAACAGGACGCGGCGCCGCTCGAAGCGCCTCCGCGTGAATCCATGGGAGGCATGGCCCGCTCGGGTTTGCGGAGCCTCCTCGCCATGGTGCCCGCCCTGCTGGGTTCCGGCGTGATGGGGGCGCTGAAGGGCTTCTCCTTCTTCGGGTGCTTCGGTCTGGTGCTGGCGGGCGTCTTCGTGCTCGCGCCGCATTGGACGGGCGCGGCCCCGACGCCCTCCTGGCTGAACGCCCTGAGCTTCGTGCTCACGCCACTGGCCCTGGCCCTGGCTGGGGGCTACGTCTGGATGCTCCACGGGGTCAGCGCACGGCTCGCGAGCGAGGTCCGCGCGCGAGGGTTGATGGGCTATGCGTACGCCATCCTCAAGCCCGCGACGCTGCAGGTCGCCCGGCGGTTGCGCGGGACCGCCACGCCTGGCCGCGCGGAACTCACCCGGGCCATCGAGGAGTCGGTGGCGGAGCGCATGCGGGAGCCCGAGGAGGAGCGCGAATCCGCGGCCTCCCGCGCCGGATGGCTGGAGGGCTTCCTCATGGACCAGTCCCGCCGGGTGCTGGGGCTCATCGCCCTGCGCGCGGTGCTGACGTCGCCGGACGTGCCTTCCGCGGTGCGGGAGCTGGAGACGTTGGCCATCGACCGGCTGGAGGGCGTGCTGGAGGAGACGCTGGAAGACCTGTTCTTCCTCCAGATGGTGCTCGCTCTCGGCGTGGGCGTCCTCGTCGCCGCATTGCCCACGTTCCTGCTCCTCTTCCTGCCCCGCTGAGCGGAGACCCGTTGGCCTCTGCTAGCCTCCAGCCGTCCCACCAGGGTGGGACAGGAGGCGACGCCGGGATGGACTCACTGGACGCGCGCATGGAGCGGCTGGAAGGCCGGCTCCGACGGTGGCAGGGCCTCACCCTCGCGGCCTTCGTGCTGGCCGGGGTGGGACTGGGGACCGCGGCCCTGCGTGACGAAGCGCCGCAATCGCATCCGGGAGAGCTGGTCGCATCGCGGCTGGTGCTCAAGGACGCCAGGGGCCGCACAAGGGCCAGCCTGGAGGCGAACCGCCATGGCGGCGCGGCGCTGGTGTTGAACGACAGCGAAGGCCGGCCCCGGGCGCTGCTGGGCGTGGGCGAGGACGACTCGCCCCGGCTGCGCTTCTCCACCGCGGAAGGCGAGTCGCTGGCGGAGCTGATGGTGTTCTCCGACGAAGCGCCGCGCCTGACGCTGTCCAAGTCCGGGGGCGCGGAGCTGTTCTCCGTGGGGCTCCAGGTGGACGGCTCGTCGCGGCTGGAGCTGGCGGACGTGACGGGGCGGCCCCGCGCCATCCTGGGCGCGGATGAAGAGGGCTCGCCGGGCCTGCTCCTGGTGGACCGCCGAGGCCAGCCGCGCGTGGAGCTGCGCGTGGGCAGCTCGGACGAGGCCAGCCTGGTGCTGGAAGGCCGCAACGGCCAGGTGTTCCGAGCGCCCGGCGTTCAGTGACGCCGCGTCGTCATTTCCGGGAGGGAGACCCACCGGTGACGGCGTCCGCTGACAGTGTTCCAACGTCCGGTGCATCGAGAAGCGGAGCTGGCGGAACCAGCTCTGTCAGGACGGAGTGTCCGCTGCGTCCCTGCTCCCCGCGAAAGGAGTGTGATGCCCATGACGAAGAACGACGAGCCGAGCCCCACCGACATGGACCCCACTCCGGACAGCATGGACCTGGCCATCGCCTCGTTCCGCGGCTGTCCACCCGGCACCTGACCCACGCCGCCACCCGGTAGCACCGGGGCGGGCATGGACAGAGGCCGGGCTCCCGAGGGGGGACCCGGCCTCGCTCATGTCCGGGTCCTCCCTCGAGGACTCAAAACCCATCGGGATGTAGCTCAGATGGTTGAGAGCATGCGCCTCATACGCGCGAGGTCACTGGTTCGAATCCAGTCATCCCGACTTCCCATCCAAGACAGCTACTCGAGCTGGAGGCCACAGTCGCTGCAGGCGCCCGCCACCAGCGGAGCCGCTGTTCCGCAGGCCGGGCAGGGAGGCTCTCCCTCTTCCTCGGTGGCTTCTGACGGAGCGGCGGACACGAGGCGGGGAGCCGCCCCCTCGGGCATCAGCCCCTCGCGGCGCACCGACTCCAGCCATCCCTGCTGGAGCAGGGCGGCCACCCGGGGCCCATCCTCGGGCCGCACCAGCACCTGGAACTTCGGAGAGCAGCCGACCTTGCCGCACGCCTCACGGTGGACGAGGGCCGGGACGTCCGCGTCCAGGAAGCCCTCCACCATCCTCCGGGCATCCGCGAGTGACAACTCCGCGCACGGCACCAGCTCCGCGTCGGCCAGGGTTCTCTGCACTTCGTCTGGGGTCATGGAGGCCGGGATTGGACCTCGGATGCGCCCCCTCCGTCCACCGCGTCACGAACCGCAGCCGCGCGCATCCTTCCGCACGAAGACGCGGACCGGCCCCGGGTCCGCCACCTCCTCGAATCGGGCATCCCCTTGGAGCGTGTCGAGCAACGCCTCCCGTGAGGCCGCCCCCAGGAGGAGCGTGTCCACGCGCGGGGGAACGAGCACCACCTGCGCCCGCGCATAGTGGTGCAGGAGGAAGCGGTCGTAGCCGTTGGGCACGAAGACGATGGAGCGGAAGTCCGTGGCCACCGCGCGCCGTGAGGCGCAGGCGTGGACCTGGCGCTCGAAGGCCTGGCGGAAGTCCCCATCCACCGGAGGCATGGGGCGCAGCGGCGGGGAGCCGATGGTCCGGTCGAAGCGCGCGACCTGGAGAATCGCGAGCACGGCGAGCAACAGCGCCGGCACCATCGCGGCCCAACCGGGGACCTTCCCGCGCGCGAGCACGCCCTTCCACGCCTCCATGAGCCTCCCGAAGCCCGCCGCCGCGCACACGCCAAGCCCCGGCAACAGGAAGGCGGAGTTGTAGAACCAGAGGAGCCGCTTGTCCGGCGCGTCCGCCATGAAGAAGAAGGTGCCCGGTATCGTGCTGACGAGCGTGGCCGCGGGCGAGAGCAGTTGGATCCACCAGAAGCTGCGCTGGAAGACCACCAGCCCACTGGTGGCCACGTCATGCACCACCCGGCCATGGTCGCCCAACGCGGTGAAGGCGACCTGCCCCCACGTGTTGCCGTAGTGCGACCAGAACCGCGTGCCCGAAGGCGTCCCGAGCGCCGGCAGCACCACCGCGACACAGAGCGCGAGGTAGCCCAGCGCCAGCGCGGACACCCCGAGCGCCCTGCGCGTGAGCAGCGCCCGCGGCGGACGGGCCACGGCCGGAAGCAGCAGCAACGCCGCCGACTGGAAGGCGAGGAACAGCCCTCCATCCGGACGCACCCCCAACGCGAGCAGCGCCACGGGCACGACCCACCGCATCCGCGTCCCCCGCAGGAGCATCACGAGCACCGCCGTGGAGCCCAACTGGAAGAACACCTCGAAGTGCGCGGAGAGCGCGACCGTCTTCACGAACGGATTGAGCCCCAGGTACAGCGTGAAGGCGACAGAGGCCCACGGCCTCCAGGCAGCGGGGAGCAGGTCGTGCTCCTCGACAATGCGCTCGAAGAACCAGACCTGGAGCGCGACCGCCGCGTACAGCGCCACCAGCCCCAGCAGGATGAAGAGGAACTGCGAATCGCTGAGCAGGAACAGCGGCGTGAGCAACAGCAGCGTCGGGGTGAAGTGGACCGTGAGGTGGTTGAGGTCCGCGTCCGTCACCCAGAAGGGCCGGCCCCGGTGCACCGCGTTCGAGAACAGGTCGTTCAGGAGCGCGAGGTCATGGAACGCGAACACTCCTCCCCGGAAGGCGCTCCAGACGCAGACCACGGTGTAGACGAACAAGGCTCCGAGCACGAAGTGCCAGGCCCGGAACCGGCGGGTGAACGCGATGGGATGCAAAGCGGGCGGACTCTGCCACACGAACGCTCCGCCCGGGCGCCTTGAAACCTGGGAGTCCCCATCCGCCGGCCCACCTCCCATCGCGGGCCGGCATTTCCCCCTCCGGGGCCTCGTTACAGGCAGCTCGAGTCCACGGGCAGGGTGTCCTGCTGCACGGTCTTGAAGGTGAACAGGCACAAGGCGCTCGCGCCCTGCTCCGCGAAGACCCCGCCGAAGAGCTTCGCGTGGCCCAGCCGCGCCGTGCCCCCCGCCTTGAGGAACACAGAGACTTCGTCTCCTTCGATGGAGGACTGGTCGATGCCCATGCGGACGCCGGGCGAGGGTGCCGGGAAGTCCGCGTAGACGCCGAAGGCCCCCGTGCCGGTCGCCTTCAGGCGGCTGGAGCGCACGGACACGCCGGGCGTCTCCGCATGCAGGGCCGCGGACAGCGTGGCGCCTCCGCTGAAGACCTCCGAGTCCGTGACGCTCACGCTCTGGGCCGCCGCCTCCACGCCGAAGCTCCGGGCGCCGTTCGCCGCGCTGGCATTGATGAACACGCGGCGCAGGACGCCGAAGCTTCCGGTCACGCCCACGCCAATCACCGTGTCCGCCGCGCTCGCGGTGCCCTGGACGAAGGCCTTGGAGTCCTCCAGCGTGATGCCCGTCTGGTCGAACGCGAACCCCATCACCCGGCCCCGGTCCGACGTCGCCCGGGACTCGACGCGCGACAGCGTGTTGTCATTGGCGGACTGGTAATACACGCCGAAGGTGAGGGATTGGCCCGCGAGCGCCTCCGCCCGGACCTCGCTCACCGCGAAGCCGTCATCCCGGTTGAAGAGCGCCACCGACCGCGTCCCACCGCCCGTGTTGCTCACGGAGAGCAGGCGCAGCCCCGCGCCGGAGGCGCCCACCACCGAGCCGTCGCCGGCCGTCGAGGACGTGATGCGGGACACGCCCACGCCGCTGCCCTCCAGGAACACGCCCCGCTTCAGCACCAGGCCCGTCGTCCCCAGGTCATAGGTGCCGGCGCCGAGCCTCAGCACCCACGGCTGTGAACCGTCGGAAGGCACCGCGTCCACGGCGGCCCGGAGCGCGGCGCCGGACTCCAGCGCGGTGGCCTGCAGGGGGATGATCCGCACTCGCGCGGCCAGGAGCCCGTCCGTCCCAGAGCTGCCCGGCGCTCCCGCGGGCCCCATTTCCCCTCGAGGACCTTGCGCTCCCGCGGGCCCAGGCTCCCCCTGGAGCCCCTGAGGTCCCTGAGGTCCTTGAGCCCCCACGGTGCCCTCCCCCTTGCAGGCGGACACGAACAACACACACGGCAACAGCACACGGCGGACAGGCGAAAGACTCAAAGACAGCTCCCCCTTGGACTTGAAGGAGCACAGTCTGTCCTTTCTTGAGGTGGTTTTGGAATGGGTCCGGCGCCACTTTCGCGTTCTACCGTCCGAGCCGTGCCGCCAGTTCCAGCCGGGCCGCCACGGCCAGTGCGTCCGCGCGGTTGTTCTCCACGTCATCCGAGTGACCCCGAACCCAGTGCCAGGTCACCTGATGGGCGCGGACCGCCTCCAGCAGCTCACGCCACAGGTCCGCGTTGGACACGGGCTTCTTGCCTGACGTGCGCCAGCCATTGCCCTGCCACGTGTCCAGCCACTTCTCCGCGAAGGCGTTGCACACGTACTTCGAGTCGGTGAACACCTGGACACGGCACGGCATCTTCAGGGCCTTCAGCGCGACGAGCGCCGCCGTCAGCTCCATCCGGTTGTTGGTGGAGTCCGCCTCCGCGCCCTGGAGCTCCTTGCGGTAATCCTTGCGCTCCGGGGCGATGAGGATGGCGCCCCAGCCTCCCAGGCCGGGGTTCGGTGAGCAGGCGCCATCGCAGTAGATGTGGACCAGGGGGAGCGACATCGAGCGCGCACCCTACTCCATCCCTGGAGACACCGGACCCGCCCTGGACGCTGCGTTCTCCGCCGCGTTATGGCTTGGCCTCCCCAGGAGGCAGCATGGCCGCCCAGACGTCGCCCCAGGAAATCACCGCACAGGTCCGCCAGCGCATCGTCGACCTGGCCCGGCAGGGTGGCTACCTCGACGCGGTCCTGGGCGCGGGGCCGGAGCTGGACCGGATGAAGCACTACCTGCGAATGCTCATGGGTCAGGTGCCCGCGCCTCCCGCCCGGCCCGAGCAGTCCCCCACCATCTTCCCGCCGTTCCCCGGCCTGGATGAGCACCCGTGGCGCGACCCGCCGCCGCCGGCCGCGAAGGCGCTGGAGGGCTGCCTGGCCGCGGTGACGCGCGACCTGGAGCGGCTGGAGAACGCGGACCTGCTGCACTACGACTCCGGCATCGTGGGCACGGGCCACTGGTCCGTGCACCCCATCTTCTTCGGCGGCGAGCGCACCGACCGCCTCTTCTGGCCCCAGCTCGCCATGGAGGAGACAGCCTCCGTAGTGCGGTCGCTGGATGGCGAGTGCACCGACTTCCCGCTCGCGGACGTGCTCTTCTCCTCGCACGCGCCCGGCACCACGCTGACGCCGCACTGCTCGTGGGACGGCTTCCGGATGCGGCTGCACCTGGGGCTCAAGGTGCCGGAAGGCTGCGGCATCCGCGTGGGCTCGGAGACGCGGCACTGGCAGCCGGGCCGCGTGCTCACCTTCCATGACTCCTTCGAGCACGAGACCTGGAACCGGGGCACCGAGCGCCGCGTGGTGCTCATCGCCGACTGCTGGCACCCCGGCCTCACCCTGCCCGAGCGCGAGGCCCTGCTCGGCCTCACGCGCAAGTTCGAGGTCCGCGCGATGCTCGCCCGGCTGCGCGTGCCGGAAGCCATGTCCGAGCCGCTCCTCGTCCGCTTCGCCGAACAGGAACGCACGGACGCCCAGGTGCGCCACTTCTGGCGCGGGTGAGGGTGAGCATCGCGCCGGTCCGTGCCTGGCTTTCCCCGGTGCGACGCGGACCCTCGAAACCCTCTCATGAGCGCTGCCGGGTCGGCTGCGCGGGCTGGAGCCTGTCGAGCGCGGTGGGTGAACACTTCCCCACGACGGGAACCCACCTGGAGCGCTACGCGCGCGTCCTCCCCGCGGTGGAGATCAACTCCTCCTTCTACCGGCCGCACCGGCCCGGCACCTACGCCCGCTGGCGTGACAGCGTTCCGGAGACGTTCCGCTTCGCGGTGAAGGTCCCCAAGGTCATCACCCATGAGCTGCGCTTGCGCGACGCACGCGAGCCGCTCGAGCGCTTCCTGGGCGAGGCGGGCCACCTGGAAGGCAGACTGGGGTGCCTGTTGGTGCAACTGCCGCCCAGCCTCCAGCACGAGCCCGAGACGGCCCGCGCGTTCTTCCAGTCCCTGCGGGAGCGGACCGGGGTGGACGTCGTGTGCGAGCCCAGGCACCGGACCTGGTTCACGGACGAGGCCCGCCAGGTGCTGGACGCTGCGCGCATCCGTTACGTGCGGGCGGATCCTCCCGCGGTGAGCGCGCCCCCGCCTCCCGACGCGGAGGTCGTCTACTACCGGCTGCACGGCTCGCCGAAGATGTATTACTCCGAATATTCCCAGACGTTCCTGGACGCGCTGGCCGCGGAGATTGGCGGCCACGAGCAGGCCGGCCGCCGGGTGTGGTGCATCTTCGACAACACGGCGGAAGGCGCGGCCCTGCCGAATGCACTATCATTGCTGCACCGCGATGCACGACGCCCGGAATGACCAGACCACCGCGCGGATGACACGTGCGCTCGCTTCGCTGGACGGCGTGTCCGTGGGAGATGCCTTTGGCGAGCGGTTCTTCGGCCCGCACGAGCTCGTACAGCCCTGGGTGGAGCAGCGCATCCTCCCGCGAGCGCCCTGGGGCTACACCGACGACACGGAGATGACGCTGTCCGTGGTCCAGGTGCTGGAGGACCACGGTCACGTCGACCCGGACGCGCTCGCGCTCCTCTTCTCGAAGCGCTACCGCCGCGACAAGAACCGCGGCTATGGCGGGACCGCGCACGACATCCTGTGGAAGCTGGGGCTCGGACTGCCCTGGCGGGAGGTGTCCTCGGAGGTCTTCGAGGGCCAGGGCTCCATGGGCAACGGCGCGGCCATGCGCGTGGCGCCCCTGGGGGCGTACTTCGCGGAGGACCTGCCTCGGGTGGTGGCGGAAGCGCGCGCGTCTGCGGAGGTGACGCACATGCACCCGGAGGGACAGGCGGGCGCCATCGCCATCGCGGTCGCCGCCGCGTGGGCCTGCCAGTGGCAACAGACGCGCGCCCCCGCGCTGGAGCTCTTCGACACGGTGCTGGACTGCACGCCCGCCGGTGCCACGCGCCAGGGGCTGGAGAAGGCACGAGCGTGGCCGAGCGACACCAGCCCCTCCGCGGCGGCGCGCACGCTGGGCAGCGGGCAGAAGGTCCTCGCCGAGGACACCGTGCCCTTCGCCGTGTGGTGCGCGGCAAGACACCTCGACTCTTTCGAAGAAGCCCTCTGGTGCACCGTGGCCGGCTTCGGAGACCGGGACACCACCTGCGCCATGGTGGGGGGAATCGTCGCGCTGAGCGCGGGGCGCGCGTCCATTCCCGCGCCGTGGCTCTCCGCTCGGGAGCCTCTTCGCCGCCGGGTGTGACGAGCGCCCAGCGACTAGAGTCCGGGCCGTGAGCGCCTTCCCCACCGCCCTCCCCCACGTCGAAGCCATCCCCTTGCGCGGAGGGCCCGTGCTGCGCTGGGGCGTGCTCGCTCCGGGGCGGATCGCCGGGGGCTTCGTCTGGGCCCTGCACCGGCACACCGACCAGCGCGTCCACGCCGTGGCGTCGCGTGACCCCGAGCGCGCCCGGAGCTTCGCCGCGCGGTATGGCGTCCCGCGCGTCCATGAGTCCTACGAGCAGCTCGTCGCCGACCCCGACGTCGACATCGTCTACGTCGCGTCTCCCCACAGCGAACACAGGCGGCAGGCCCTGCTCGCCATCTCCGCCGGCAAGCACGTCCTCGTGGAGAAGCCGCTCGCGCTGGACGCCGCCGAGGCCCTCGACATCGCCCGGGCCGCTCGCGCCGCGGGCGTCTTCGCCATGGAGGCCCTGTGGTCGCGCTTCCTCCCGCAGACCCTGCTCCTGGAACGGCTGCTGCACGACGGCGTGCTCGGCGACGTCCGGCTCGTCATGGCGGACTTCGGGGGCTGCTTCGACTTCGACCCTGAAGGCCGCGTCTTCAACCCCGCGCTCGGCGGTGGCGCGCTGCTGGACATCGGCATCTATCCCATCTGGCTCGCGCACCTCGTGCTCGGCCCGCCGCAGCATGTGCACGCCACGGGCACCCTCACCCAGACAGGCGTGGACGGACAGGCGGCCCTCGTCCTCACCTACCCCACGGGCGCCCAGGCCCTGCTGCACACCACCCTCTTCGCGGAGACACCCCAGGAGGCCGTCATCGCGGGGACGCACGCGCGCCTCCAGGTCGACTCGCGGTTCTTCACCCCCAGCGGCTTCACGCTGAAGGCCGCCAGGTCGGACCAGCGGCTGCGCTGGACCGACCCGTCCGGCATCCACGGCAGCGAAGGACTCGCCTGGCAGGCGGCCGCGGTCGCACAGCACATCGCGGAAGGACGCACCGAGTCGCCCCTGCATCCGCTCGAATGCAGCATCGCCTTGCTCGAAACCATCGACGCGGCGCGAAACCAACTGGGCGTGGCCAGGACCCACGCGACCGCGCCTCGTGACGGGCTGCGGCAGAAATAGCAGCAAAGGCTACAAAACCAGGATTCCTGTAGCCTAAACCGTCACAGGCCTGAAAGGCAATCATTGCCATCCCACGGCGCCCATGGGCGTGCGCCATGGTCTGGCCATTGCAGACATCGGCCTCCCGCTGTCCACCCCGAGGAGGCACGGATGTCGATGATGCGAGCAGGAGTGTTCATGGGCCGGCTGCTGACGGCCGCGTTGGTGGGAGTCTTCGTGGGCTGCGAGGGAGAGCCCTCGAAGGAGGAGGCCAGGGCCGCCTCCGCGTCGCAGGAGGTCACGGCGGCCACGCGGAACTGTGTGGAGCGCTTCGAGGGCATCACCCACTGTGGCACGGGCAACGCGGAGCTGAAGGCCACCGACAAGGGGCTGGTGGCCACCGGCCTGACCCGCCTGGAACAGGACGGCGTCGTCGGGGTGATGGGCCGCGCCGAGAGCTGGCGGCAGAGGTCCATCGTGGACTTCGGCGCGAGCGACGAGGGCGTGCGGTTCTACGGCCGCAACGAGGACCAGGTCATCAGCACGCTGTCGCTGGCCCCGGACCCGAGCAACCCCGACGGCGGCATGCGGCTGCTCCCCACGTTCACCGGGAGCCCGGGCGGCTCCGCCTACGCCATCAACGTGCGCAACCAGGGCGAGATGGTGGCCATGATGCTCCCGCACCGCTGGTGGGAGTGGTCCTCCGTGCAGATCTGGGCGTACATGGACCGCATGCGCCACCCGGACCTGTACTTCGGCGTGGAGGGGTTCGGCGTGACCACCGGCGCGGGCCGCGTGGGGGCCTGCATCTGGCGCGTGCGCTTCCAGGAGGGCGCGTTCCAGGTGACCCTGGAGGATGGCCGCCAGGTGACGGGCGACGAAATCGAGTTCGTGGAGCAGCTCGATGACGGCGCCTATCCCTACAGCGCCTTCACGCACATCGGGATGACGGGCGCGGTGGACGCGTTCACCATCGTCGACGAGAGCGTGGTCCAGAGCAGCAGGTGAGGTCCCCGGGCCCGCGCCCGGCATGGGCGCGGGCCCGCTGTTATGGTCCACGGCCTGGCGCCGGGACCTCCCCATCTCCCCCGGCGCACGCTCGGAGGATGTCATGGGATTCCTGCGGCCCCACGCTGACCGCATCTACGCGCTGCTCCGCATCGCCGCGGGGCTGATGTTCATGCAGCACGGCATGCAGAAGCTCTTCGGCATGTTCGGCGGGGTGCCCGCCGGGGCGCCGCCGTTCGTCGTCTACGGGGCGGGCCTCATCGAGTTCGCGGGCGGCCTGCTGGTGGCGCTCGGGCTGTTCGCGGGCCCGGCGGCGTTCATCTGCAGCGGAACGATGGCGTTCGCCTTCTTCATGGGGCACGTGGTCCCCAACGGGGGCAACCTCATCCCCATCCAGAACCAGGGCGAGCTCGCGGCGCTCTACTGCTTCGTCTTCTTCTACATCGCCGCGCACGGCTCCGGCATCTGGAGCGTCGACGCCGCGCGCCGGGGCACACCCCGCGTGTGAGCGCCAGGCCGTGCCCTGGAGCCCCCGGTGTGCTAATCCGCGCGGGCAGCAGGGTGACGTCCCCACCCCCCAGCCCGGAAGACATCCATGGCAGGCAGCAGCCTGATTGCGCTCATCGACGACATCGCCACCATCCTGGATGACGTCTCCATCCTGACGAAGGTGGCGGCGAAGAAGACGGCGGGGGTGCTGGGAGACGACCTGGCGCTCAACGCGCAGCAGGTGACGGGCGTGAACGCGGACCGCGAGCTGCCCGTGGTGTGGGCGGTGGCGAAGGGCTCGCTGGTCAACAAGGCCATCCTGGTGCCGGCCGCGCTGGCCATCAGCGCGCTGGCGCCCTGGCTGGTGACCCCGCTCCTGATGGTGGGCGGCGCCTTCCTCTGCTTCGAGGGCTTCGAGAAGCTGGCGCACAAGTTCCTGCACGGCAAGGAAGAGGACGAGGCGCACCACGCCGAGCTGCGCAAGACGCTGGAGGACCCGAGCGTGGACCGGGTCGCCCTGGAGAAGGACAAGATCAAGGGCGCGGTGCGCACGGACTTCATCCTCTCCGCGGAGATCATCGCCATCACGCTGGGCACCGTGGCGACGGCGGACTTCGCCACCCGCGTCACGGTGATGGTGGGCATCGCGCTCATCATGACGGTGGGCGTGTACGGGCTGGTGGCGGGCATCGTGAAGCTGGACGACGCGGGCCTGTACCTCAGCCGCAAGGGCGGCGGCTTCGCGCAGGGCCTGGGCCGGGGCATCCTCCGCGCGGCGCCGTGGCTGATGAAGTTCCTCTCCGTGGCGGGCACGGCGGCCATGTTCCTGGTGGGCGGCGGCATCCTGGTGCACGGCGTCTCCGGCCTGCACCACGCGGAGCAGTCCATCACCGCGTGGGCCGGGCGCGTCCCGGGCGTGGGCAGCGTCCTGGGCGGGCTCACCCCCATGCTGCTCAACGCCGCGGTGGGGCTGGGCGCGGGCGCCGTGCTGGTGCTGCTCTTCACCCTGGGCCAGAAGCTGTTCAAGGGCCGCGGCGCCAAGAAGTAGCGTCAGGCGGCGGGCCCGTTCACCGCGGGCACCTTCTGACGGGGGCTCAACACCCAGCGGTGCATCCCAGAGAGTCCCCTTGAGGTCTTCACGGAATTCCTTGAACTAGCAGGAATTCCAAAGGAGCGCCTCAATGCACCTGCGTCCCCCACCCGCCTTCGTCCGCCGTACGGGACTGGCCCTCTGCTTCACCGTGGCCGTCGCCTGTGGCGAAAAGCCGGAGAGCGGCCCCGACCTCCAGACCCAGACCACGGCGGTGACCGCCGGTTCGCGAATCATTGGCGTGCAGTCCGGCCGCTGCCTCGACGTGGCGCAGAACAGCCAGACGCCGGGGCAGGAGCTCCACATCTACGACTGCAACGGCCAGGACAACCAGCGGTTCCTCTTCACGCCGGAAGGCGAGCTTCGCGCGTTCGGCGGCTCCTGGTGCGTCCAGCCGGAGACCGCCAGCTCCGGGGCCCGGGCCGTCATCGCCGCCTGCAACGGGACGGCGAACCAGCGGTGGGTCCGCGACACCAGCGGCGCGGTCATCCACACGGCGACCTCGCTGTGCCTCGACGTGTCCGGCCAGGCCACCGCCAACAGCTCGAAGGTCATCGTCTGGACCTGCAACGCGCAGACGAACCAGCGGTGGTCGTTCCCAGCCGACACCCAGGCGCCCACCGTGCCCACGGGGCTCGCGCTGTCCAACGTGACGTGCAACTCGGCCACGCTGTCCTGGTCGCCGTCCACGGACAACGAGGGCGTCGCGTTCTACGACGTCTACCATGACGGCCAGTGGATGAAGTCCGTCTCCGGCGCCACGGTGTCCACCGGGCTGACCCTGGTCCCCGGCGTGACCTGGGGCCTGTATGTGAATGCGCGGGACGCGGTGGGCAATGTCTCCCAGGGCAGCGCCACGCTCTCCATCACCGTGCCGCAATGCCAGGCGGACACCCAGGCGCCCAGCATTCCCACGGGCGTCACCGCCACCGCGTCCGGCACCAGCGTGACGGTGAATTGGACCGCGTCCACCGACAACGTGGGCGTGAGCGCGTACGACGTGTTCCGGGGCGGCGTGAAGATTGGCACGGTGGCCGGCGCTCCGCCCGCGACGACCTTCGTGGACAGCGGCCTGTCCGCGAACACGGCCTACACCTACGCCGTGCTCGCGCGCGACGCCCAGGGCAACGCGTCCGCCCAGAGCGCGTCCGTGACGGTCACCACCGGCCAGGCCTGCGCGAACGCCGTCTGCTCCGTCACCCAGGTCGACACCGACACGGACATCCCGTGGGGCCTGGTGAGCCTGCCGGACGGGGCGGTGCTCTACGGGCGCCGCGACGCGCAGGACATCATTCGCCTGGACCCGGCGACGGGCCAGAAGACGTCCGTGGGCACCGTCCCCAACGTGCAGAGCACCGACGGCGAGGGCGGCCTGATGGGGCTGGCGCTCTCCCCCACCTTCGCCACCGACCGCTGGCTGTACGTGATGCACACCTCCCCCACCGACAACCGCATCGTGCGGCTGCGGTATGAGAACGGCGCGCTCAACACCGCGTCGCTCCAGGTGCTGCTCCAGGGCATCGGCCGCAACAAGTTCCACAACGGCGGGCGCCTGCGCTTCGGCCCGGACGGGAAGCTCTACGCGTCCACGGGGGATGCCCAGAACGGCGCCTACGCGCAGGACCTCAACAACCTGGCTGGCAAGGTGCTGCGCCTCAACGCCGACGGCACCGTCCCGTCCGACAACCCCTTCGGCAACTACGTGTGGAGCTACGGCCACCGCAACCCGCAGGGGCTGGCCTTCGACTCGCAGGGCCGCCTGTGGGAGCAGGAGTTCGGCAACTCCGTGATGGACGAGACCAACCTCATCCAGAAGGGCGGCAACTACGGCTGGCCCAACTGCGAGGGCACGGTGTCCCAGGGTGGCTCGGGCTGCGCGACGCCCGGCTACATCGCGCCGAAGCAGACCTACGCCACGGCGGACGGCTCGTGCTCCGGCATCGCGGTGGTGCGCGACGTGCTCTACGTGGCCTGCGCCCGCGGCACGCGCCTCTACCGCGAGGTCATCAGCGGCTCCAACCTGACCAACGTGCAGCAGTTCTTCGTCGGCACCTACGGCCGGCTGCGCACCGTGGAGCCGACGCTGGACGGCAACCTCTGGCTGACCACCACCAACCAGGGTGACAAGGACAGCATCCCCAACAACAGCAACGAGCGCATCTTCCGCGTCGTGCTGGGGCAGTAGCCAGGCGAAGCCCCCGTCGGCGGCGGCCCCGAGCGCTCCCGGGGCCGCCGTTGGAACAGGTCCAGGCGGGTCCCCATGAGTCCGAGATTCAAGAATGAAACAATTCACTGAATCGACACGAGGTTGAATCCAGTTTCGAGCCCCCCGCGTAAGGCACTGGGAACACCGCTTCAGCGAACCCACCGGGGAGACCATGCCGCTCATCCGAAATCCGAACCGAATCATCGCCGCGCTCGCCACCGCGCTCATGCTCACGGCCTGCGGAGATGATGACGACGATGTCCCGCCCACGCCCCGGCCGGACGCAGGCGCGGACGCGGGCACCGGCACGGATGCCGGCACGGACATGGATGCCGGCGCCGACGCGGGCACGGAGATGGACGCCGGGACGGATGGCGGCTCCAACCCGGTCATGGTGGGTGACGTCGTCGCCCTGACGGCCTCGAACAAGCTCGTGTCCTTCAATCGGGCGACCCCTGGCACGCTGATGAGCTCCGTGGACGTGACGGGCCTGAACGCGGGCGAGTCGCTCCTGGGCATCGACTACCGCCCGGCGGACTCGCGGCTCCATGGCCTCACCAGCGCGGGGCGCATCGTCACCCTGGCGCCGGACACCGGCGTCGCCACCGTGAAGGCCACGCTGGCGGCCATGGCGGGAGACGACAACCCGTTCACCGCGCTGACGGGCACCGACTTCGCCGTGGACTTCAACCCGGTGGCGGACCGCCTGCGCGTGGTGAGCGACACGGGACAGAACCTGCGCATCAACGTGGACACCGGCGCCACCATCACGGACGGAGACATCAACGGCGGCACGGGCGCGCAGGTGACGGGCGCGGCCTACACCAACTCCTTCCCGGAGACGGTCAGCACCCGCCTCTTCGTGCTGGATACGGCGACGGACACCGTCTACCTCCAGGACCCGCCGAACAACGGCACGCTCACCGCCCCCGTGCCCCTGGGCGTGGACGCCTCCGGGGTGAATGGCTACGACATCGACGCCTGCACCAACGTGGGCTACGCCGCGCTGACGGTGGGCGGCACGCAGCGTCTGTTCCGCATCTCCCCGGAGAAGGCGGCGGGGGCGGCCACGGAGCTCGCGGTCATTGGAACGACGGAGCCCCTCAAGGGACTGGCCCTGAAGCAGGACACGGCCCCCGCGCTCTACGGCCTCACCACGGACGGCCGGCTCGTACGGGCCGCGCTCTCCGCGCCCAATACCCTGACGGCGACGGTGGCCCTGACCGGCGTGCCCGCGGGCGAGACGCTGCTCGGCATCGACGCGCGCCCGGCGGACCGGAAGCTGTATGCCCTTTCCTCCGCCGGGAAGCTCTACACGGTGGAGCCCCAGACGGGTGCGGTCACCGCGAAGTCCACGCTGGCGGCGGATCCCGCTGACACGACGGCGCCTTTCACCGGCCTGGTGGGGACGCAGTTCGTCATCGACTTCAACCCGGTGGCGGACCGCCTGCGCGTGGTGAGCGACACGGGGCAGAACCTGCGCATCAACGTGGACACCGGCGCCACCACCACGGACGGGGACATCAACCGCGCGCCGGCCGCGACCGTCTTCGGCGCCGCGTACACGAACAGCGTGGCGGGGGCCACCGCGACGACGCTGTATGACCTGGAGCGCAACAGCCACGTGCTGGCCCGGCAAGACCCGCCGAACAACGGCACGCTGGTCAACGTGGGCGCCCTGGGAGTGACGTTCGTCGGCGCGGCGGGCTTCGACATCGCGGGGGGTGACAATGGCTTGCCGCTGGTGGCGGGGCGCACGGCGGCCAGCGGTCCCCATGTCCTGTACCAGGTGAACCTGCTGACCGGCGCGGCCACGTTCTTCCCGCGCACCGCGACCACCGCGGACATGGCCTCCGTGGGTGGCGCCTCCGGCCCCGAGCTGAGGGACATCGCCCTCGTCTATTGAAGACGCGGGGCCTGGCATCGCGAGGAGGCTCCATTCTCCCCGCGATGCCCTTCTTCCCGCGCGTCCCGGACACCGCCGCGCCGTGACGCAGGGTTCACCGCGTCACGGCGCTCAGTACCGCTCGGGGATGAAGTTCCGTCCCTTGAGCGAAGCGGCGTCGTCGTACTCGCCATGCCTGGAGCGGGGGGGCAGCTTCACCTTGGCGCGCTTCACCTTCTCGTAGGGAAGCTGCTCCAGCAGGAAGCGGATGCAGTTGAGCCGCGCCTTCTTCTTGTTGTCGGACCGCAGGATGTGCCAGGGCGCGAAGGGCGTGTCCGTCGCGGCCAGCATCTGGTCCCTCGCCCTGGAGTAGTCGTACCAGCGCTTCCAGGACTTGATGTCCATGGGGCTCAGCTTCCACTGCCGCAAGGGGTCGTCGATGCGCGCCGCGAACCGCCGCGCCTGCTCCTCCTTGCCAACCTCCAGCCAGATCTTCAGCAGGAGGATTCCGCTGTCGACCATGTACTGCTCGAAGACGGGGCAGCCCAGCAGGAAGCGCTCGTGCTCCTCGGGAGTGCAGAAGCCCATCACGGGCTCGACGCCGGCCCGGTTGTACCAACTGCGGTCGAAGATCACGATCTCTCCCCCCGCGGGGAAGTGCGGCACGTACCGCTGCAGGTACATCTGGGACTTCTCCCGGCTCGACGGCGCCGGCAGCGCCACCACGCGAAACACCCGGGGGCTCACCCGCTCGGTGATGGCGCGAATCGTCCCGCCCTTCCCCGCGGCGTCCCGGCCCTCGAACACCACGATGACGCGCATCTGTGTGTGCTTGACCCAGTCCTGAAGCTGGCAGAGCTGGGCCTGGAGCTTGCGGAGCTCCTTCGTATACGCCTTGCGCTTCAGGGGCTCTGCGTGGGTGTCCTGTGCCATGGCCATAGGGTTGTGCGGCCCCCGGGTGCACGCAATGCGTGCCATTGGGCAGGGTGGCCACCCGACAGCCACGCCGTCCCCGGGTCCGTGTCTGTCTTGAGCCAGCGGACACCGGGGGTTGCCCCGTGGGGCAGAGCCGGGCACCTCGTACTTCCGCGCGCCGGCGCTCGTGCGGATCCTCGCCGCCCATCGAGATGTCGCGGATGCGGGGGACGGCCAACGCCATGCATGGGATGAAGCCGGGGTTCGCGTCCTTCGCCGGCGCCGTGCCGCTGCTCGGCGTCCTCGCCGCGCTCTCCGGATGCGCGGTCGGTCCCGACTTCAAGAGGCCGGAGGCCGCGGTCGCCAGGGAGTGGCGCACCCAGGGCGACCCACGCCTGTCGACGCAGGACGCGGTCGACACCCAATGGTGGAAGTCCTTTGGCGACCCCTCGCTCGACCGGCTCGTCGAGCTCGCCGCCCGGCAGAACCTGTCGCTCCAGATTGCAGGCCTGCGCATCGTCGAGGCGCGCGCCCAGTTGGCCATCCTCACCGGCCGGCAGTATCCGCAGGTCCAGGCCTTCAGCGGCAGCGCCTCCGCGGTGGGCCGCAGTGAGAACTCCGCCGCGGCCAACCCCTTCGACGTGGAGGGCCTGGGCTCCATCGACCGCCACTTCCTGGAGTACCAACTGGGCTTCGACGCGCTGTGGGAGTTGGACTTCTGGGGCAAGTACCGGCGGGGCGTGGAGTCGGGCACCGCGGGCCTGCTCGCGTCCGTGGCGGACTACCAGTCCTCGCTCGTGTCGCTCACCGCGGAGGTCGCGCGAACCTACGTCCTGGTCCGCACGTACGAGGTGCTCATCGAGCAGGCGCAGGAGAACGCGCGGATCCAGGAGGAGGGCTTCCGGATCGCCGAGGCGCGCTTCAGCAACGGCGCCACCTCGGAGCTGGACATGACGCAGGCCTCCACCCTGCTGGAGAGCACCCGGGCCACCATCCCCCAACTGCAGGCAGGGCTGGAGCAGGCCCGCAACGCGCTGAGCACGCTCCTGGGCCAGCCCACGGGCGAGGTGGAGGCGCTGCTGGCGGGCCCCAAGCGGATCCCGGTGGCGCCCGCGACGGTGGCCATTGGCATGCCGGCGGAGATCCTGCGGCGGCGCCCGGATGTCCGCGGCGCGGAGCTGTACGCCGCCGCGCAGTGCGCGCGGATTGGCATCGCGGAGGCGGAGCTCTACCCGAGCTTCTCCCTCTTCGGGACCATCGGGCTGCAGGCGAGCACCAGCGCCGCGGCCTCCAGCAACCTCTTCTCCCTGGGCAGCCTCTTCTATTCCGTGGGCCCCCGCATCGTCTTTCCCTTCCTCAACTACGGCCGCCTGAAGAACGGGGTGCGTGTCGAGGACGCGCGGTTCCAGCAACTGCTGGTCAACTACCGCAACACGGTGCTCAAGGCGGCCCAGGAGGTGGCGGACGCCCTGACGGGGTTCATCCACGCCCAGCAGGCCATGACCTTCCAGCAGGCCGCGGTGAAGTCCGCGCAGCGGTCGGTGGAGCTCGCGGTGGTGCAGTACCGCGAGGGCGCCGTGGACTACCAGCGCGTGCTGGACGCGCAGCGCTCGCTCCTGGAGCAGCAGAACAACCTGGTCCAGACGAGCTCCTCCATCGCCACGAACCTGGTCGCCCTCTACAAGGCGCTGGGCGGAGGCTGGGAGGTCCGCCGCGACCAGCCCATCGTGCCCGAGCCGATGCAGGCCGAGATGGAGCAGCGGACCCACTGGGGCGACATGCTGTCCAAGCCGCGGACGCAAGAAACCAAGGCGGGCTCGCAGCCCGTCAAGCCATAGAGGGTCCGCCATGCCCTGGAAGCCGAAAGGGAAATCCAAGTGGGTCATCGGGCTCGTCGCCCTCGCGCTGCTCGCGTTCATCGGCTTCCGGTACTGGAAGGGGAAGAAGGCCGCGCTGCCGGAGGGAATCGTCTCGGGCAACGGCCGCATCGAGGCGAAGCTGGCGGATGTCGCCGCGAAGGAGCCCCTGCGGGTGAAGGAGGTCCTCGTCAACGAAGGCGACCTCGTCAAGCCAGGGCAGGTGCTGGTGCGGCTGGACACCACCACGCTGGAGTCCAGCCTGGCGGAGGCCAACGCGAACGTCGCGGCCACGCAGGAGAAGCTGGCGGTGGCCGAGGCGGGCATCGTCAGGCAGAAGAGTGAAATCGAGCTCGCCACCATCGAGGCGGAGCGCGCCCGGAGGCTGGTGGCGAAAGGCGCCGGCTCGCAGCGGGACCTGGACGTCCGGACGAGCCAGTTGGAGACCACCCGGGCCAGCCTGGCGGAGGCGGAGGCCACGCTGAAGACCTCGCGCGAGGAGATCGCGGTCGCGAAGGCCAACGCCGCGACGATTCAAACGCGCATCGCCGACGCGACGCTCCGGTCCCCGGTGACGGGCCGGGTCCTCTACCGCCTCGCCGAGCCCGGCGAGGTGCTGTCTCCCGGCGGGCCGGCGCTCACGCTCGTGAACCTGGAGGACGTCTACATGGAGATCTTCCTGCCCGCGAGCGAGGCCGCCCGCGTGAGGATTGGCTCCGAGGCGCGCCTCACCGTCGACTTCGAGCCCGACCGCTCCATCCCCGGCTACGTGTCCTTCGTATCGCCGGAGGCGCAGTTCACGCCCAAGCAGGTGGAGACGAAGAGCGAGCGGGAGAAGCTGGTGTTCCGCCTGAAGCTCCAGGTCCCCCGGGAGCTGGCCAGCCGCTACGTCGAGCGCATCAAGACCGGCATCCGCGGCGTCGGCTACGTGAAGGTGGACCCCTCCGCGAAGTGGCCCTCCCGGCTGCGCGACGTCGTCACGGCGGAATCCGAACCCCGCTAGCCCACAGACCCGGGAGGGCCGCGCCATGGTCTCATCCACGTCTCCAGGGCCGCCGGCCCGCCTCTCCAGCCGGCTCGTGGTCTCCATCCAGGGCGTGACCCACCGCTACGGCAAGGCCGTCGCGCTCGACGGCCTGTCGCTCGACGTCCCCAGCGGCATCCGGGTGGGCATCGTGGGGCCGGACGGCGTGGGCAAGTCCACGCTGATGGCCCTGGTCGCGGGCGCCAAGAAGATGCAGCAGGGACGCGTCCTGGTGCTGGACGGGGACATCGCGGACGCGCGGCACCGGCGCCAGGTGGGCCCGCGCATCGCGTACATGCCCCAGGGCCTGGGCAAGAACCTCTACCTGGAGCTCAGCGTCTACGACAACGTGGACTTCATGGCCCGGCTCTTCGGGCTGTCCCCCGAGGAGCGCAAGGTGCGCGTCCCGGAGCTGCTCGCGGCCACCGGCCTGGGGAGGTTCGCCGAGCGCCCCGCCGGCAAGCTCTCCGGCGGCATGAAGCAGAAGGTGGGGCTGTGCGGCGCGCTGGTGCACGACCCCGACCTGCTCATCCTCGACGAGCCCACCACCGGTGTGGATCCGCTCTCCCGGCGGCAGTTCTGGACCCTCATCGACGAGATCCGCGCCGGGCGCCCCGGCATGAGCGTCATCATCTCCACGGCCTACATGGACGAGGCGCAGCAGTGGGACTGGATCGTCGCCATGGACGCGGGGCGCGTGCTGGCCACGGGGTCCCCCGCGGAGCTGATGGAGCGCACGGGCACCCAGGACCTGGAGAAGTGCTTCATCGCGCTCCTGCCCGAGGAGAAGCGCCGGGGCCACAAGGAGATCATCATCCCGCCCCGCGCGCAGGGCAACGCGGAGCTGGCCATCGAGGCGCACGGGCTGACCCGCCGCTTCGGGACCTTCACCGCCGTGGACCACGTCACCCTGTCCATCGAGCGGGGAGAGATCTTCGGCTTCCTGGGCTCCAACGGCTGCGGCAAGTCCACGACCATGAAGATGCTGACCGGCCTGCTGCCTCCCACGGAGGGCACGGCGAAGCTCTTCGGCAGCTCCGTGGACGCGGGCAGCATGGAGGTGCGCAAGAACCTGGGCTACATGACGCAGGCGTTCTCGCTCTACGGCGAGCTGAGCGTGCAGCAGAACCTGGTGCTGCACGCCCGGCTCTACCACCTGCCCCCGGACAAGGCGAAGGCGCGCATCGAGGAGCTGGTCGAGCGGTTCGGGCTGGGCGCGCACCTGGAGGCGCTGGCCGGGGACCTGCCCATGGGCCTGCGCCAGCGGCTCTCCCTGGCCGTCGCCGTGCTGCACGGGCCGCAGATCCTCATCCTGGACGAGCCCACGTCGGGAGTCGACCCGGTGGCCCGGGACAGCTTCTGGGAGCTGTTGATCGACCTGTCGCGCAAGCAGGGCGTCACCATCTTCGTGACCACGCACTTCATGAACGAGGGCATGCGCTGCGACCGCATCTCCCTCATGAACGCGGGCAAGGTGCTGGCGGCGGACAGCCCCCAGAAGCTCATCGAGGCGCGGAACGCGGACAGCCTGGAGACCGCCTTCATCGGCTACATGGAGGACGCCATCGCCGAGAAGGCGCGCGCCGAGGGCAAGGACACGCCCGCCGCCCCCGCGCCCGGAGCCGCGACGCCCCAGGCCCAGGCCGGGCCCCGGACGGACCGGGCCGGCCTCCGGCTGGGGCTGGGCCGGCTGCTCGCGTATGCCTCCAACGAGACCAGCCAAATCCTCCGCGACAAGGTCCGGCTGGCGTTCGCCTTCATCGGCTCGGCGGTGCTGATGCTCGTCTTCGGCTTCGGCATCACGACCGACGTCGAGAACATCCGCTATGCCGCGCTGGACCTGGACCAGTCCCCGGAGAGCCGCGCGTACCTGGAGCAGTTCAGCGCGGCGAAGCCCTACTTCGCCCCGACTCCGCCCGCCACGTCCTCGGTCGAGGCGCTCCGCCGGCTCCAGTCAGACGACGTCTCGGTGGTGCTGGAGATTCCGCCGCGCTTCGGCCTGGACCTCCGCCGGGGCTCCGGCCCCGAGGTGCTGGCGCAGGTGGACGGCGCCATGACCTTCCGTGGCGACACCGTCGCGCAGTACGTCCAGGGGGTCCACAGCCGGATGCTCCAGGATCCCGCGAGCGGCTTCCACTCCGCCAGCGCGCGGAAGTCCACGGCCAACATCGAGGAGCGCTACGTCTACAACCCCACCTTCGAAAGCATCTACTCCATCGTGCCGAGCGTCCCCGCGCTGCTGCTGCTGCTCATCCCGGCCATCCTCATGACGGTGAGCATCGTGCGGGAGAAGGAGCTGGGGTCCATCATCAACTTCTACGTCACGCCCACGGGGCGGCTGGAGTACCTGCTCGGAAAGCAGTTGCCCTACGTCGCCATCGGCATGGCCAACTTCTTCATCCTGACCGCGCTGTCGCTGGTCGTCTTCAGCGTCCCGATTAAAGGCAGCTTCCTGACGCTGGTGGTCTGCGCGCTGTTCTACGTCACGGCGACGACAGGCATTGGGATGGTGACGTCCACCTTCACCGGCAGCCAGGTGGCGGCCGTCTTCGTCACGGCCATCCTGACCATCGTGCCGACCATCCAGTTCTCCGGCCTGTTGCAGCCGGTGTCCACGCTCCAGGGTGGAGCCAGGCTCGTCGGCTCCATCTGGCCGGCCACCTACTACATGCACGCCAGCCTGGGCGCCTTCACCAAGGGGCTGGGCGCGGGCCTCATCCTGAGGGACGTCGCCTTCCTGGCCGTGTGCGTCCCCCTCCTCCTGGCCGTCAGCGTCCTCGGCCTGAGAAAGCAGGAGAAATAGCAGTGAACTCGCTGCTGAACATCCTGTGGCTCGGGCTCAAGGAGATCCGCAGCCTGCTCAGCGACGCGGTGCTGGTCGTGTTCGTCGTGTATGCGTTCACCCTGGCCATCTACGTCCAGGCCACGGGGACCTCCAGCGAGGTGAACAACGCCTCCATCGCCTTCGTGGACGAGGACGGGTCCGCGTTGTCCAAGGAGCTGCTCAACGCGTTCTATCCGCCCCGCTTCAAGTCGCCGGAGGTCATCACCGCGGATGACATCCAGCCGGACATGGACCGGGGCCGGTTCATGTTCGTCGTGGTGATTCCGCCCCGCTTCGAGCACGACCTGCGCGCGGGGCGCAACCCGGACGTGCAGGTGAACATCGACGCGACCGCCATGCAGCAGGCGGGCATCGGCTCCGGCTACATCAAGAACATCCTCAACGACCGCATCTCCTCCTTCCTCAAGCGCACGGAGGAGACGGGGCCGAAGCCCGTCAACCTGGTCATCCGCAAGCTCTTCAACCCCAACGGGGTGTCGTCCTGGTTCAAGAGCGTGGTGGCCATCATCAACCAAATCACCCTGCTGACGGTCGTCCTCACCGGCGCGGCGGTCATCCGGGAGCGCGAGCACGGGACGCTGGAGCACCTGCTCGTGATGCCGCTGACCTCGTTCGAGATCGCCATGGCGAAGGTCTGGGCCAACGGCCTGGTCATCCTCGTCGCGACCGGGGCTTCGCTGTTCTTCGTCGTGAACCTGGTGCTGGAGGTGCCGTTCGCCGGCTCGGTGGCGCTGTGGTTCGTGGGCGTGGTGCTCTACCTGTTCTTCGCCACGGCGCTCGGCATCTTCCTGGGGACCATCTCCCGCTCGATGGCGCAGTTCGCGCTGCTCATCATCCTGGTGGTCCTGATGCTGATGCTGCTCTCAGGCGGGAGCACGCCCGTGGAGAGCCAGCCGAAGTGGCTTCAGGCCCTCACGTACCTGCTGCCGGCCCGGCACTTCGTCAGCTTCTCCCAGGTCATCATCTACCGCGGCGGAGGGCTGTGGGCCGTCTGGCGCCAGTTCCTGATGGTGAGCGCGGTGGGCCTGGGGTTCTTCGTCTACAGCCTGGCGCTCTTCCGCAAGTCCATCGCGGTGAGCAAATAAGGTCCGCGGAGGCGCTATCCTCCGGGCGATGAGACTGCTCCCCCGGCTCCACCTCTTCGAGTTCCTCGACCAGTCGTGGCTGCCCGCGCCGCTGCGCCGCGGCGAGGTCGACTACCTGCACGTCGTGCTCGACAAGACGCGCCCCTACGACAGCGTGGTCCCCCAGTTGGCGGAGCTGCTGCGCATGTCCGGCACGAACCGCGTCATCGACCTGTGCTCGGGAACGGGAGGCCCCTGGCGCACCCTGCTGCCGGCGCTGCGCCGCGTGCATGGCGAGGCGGAGGTGGTGCTCACCGACCTCCACCCCACCCCGGCGCTGGAGCTGCCCGAGGGCGCGCGGTACCACGACGCGCCGGTCGACGTGATGCGCGTCCCGGAGGAGCTCACGGGGCTGCGCACCCTCTTCGAGGGACTGCACCACTTCCGCCCGAAGCAGGCGAAGGCCCTCCTCGCGGACGCCGCCACGCGCGGCGTGCCCATCGCCGCCTTCGAGCTCACGCAGCGCTCGCTGCTGTACGTCCTCTTCCAACTCCTGCTCATCATCCCCCTGGTCTGGGGCTTCACGCCGCTCATCCGCCCGCGCTCCGGGTGGCGGCTGGTCTTCACGTACCTCATTCCCATCATCCCCCTGCTCATCCTCTGGGATGGCGTGGTGTCGTCGCTGCGGACCTACACGCCGGAGGACCTGGAGGAGCTGACCGAGGGGCTCGACACCCACGGCTACCGCTGGCACAGCGGCGTCCACCGCGCCAACGGAATGACCATCACCTATCTCCTCGGACTGCCTCGCCGGCAGCCCTGAGGACGAACGGGCGCTCCCGCCCCCGTCCCACGACACTCTCACCCCCCTCGGGGTGCCTCTTGGAGGACACCTCCTCGCGTCCCACCCTCCGAGCGTCGTGGACCGGGAGGTGTGGACATGCATGCAAGGAATGGGTGTGCCCTGCTGTGGTTGGGACTGGCAGGGGTGTTGGGCTGTGGGGGATTGCCGGAGGCGGTGGAGGACGGCGCCCGCGAGGTGACGGCCCAGGCGTGCCCTCCAGGGGTGGCGGCCCGGGTGGCGACCATCATGCCCCTGGGCTCCGCGGGCTTCATGGGGGAGCTCACCCACGTCCAGGGGACGCTCTACTTCGTCACCTCCGCCTTCGACACCGGTTCGCTCCTGTGGCGCAGCGACGGCACGGAGGCGGGGACCTTCCCGCTGAAGACGTTTCCGGGGCCGCCCGGCGTCTATCAGCCCCAGAACCTGGTCGCGGTGGGCAACCGGCTCTTCTTCCAGGCCCGCACCGACGCCACCGGCATGGAGCTGTGGAGCAGCGACGGGACGACGGGGGGGACCCGGCTGGTCAAGGACATCACCCCCGGCGCGGAAGGCACCGTGATGACCAACGCCACGGAGCTCAACGGGCGCCTGGTGTTCTTCCGCTGGGTGCCGGTGCCGGGAGACGGGGCCCGGCCGGAGCTGTGGCGGTCCGACGGGACGGCGGCTGGCACGCTGCGGGTGAGGGACTTCGGCGGGCTCACGGGGCTGGGCAACGACACGTTGAAGGTCGGCAACGCGCTGCTCTTCTTCTTCTCCGAGGACACGGGCACCACGATGTGGCGCACCGACGGCACGCACGCCGGGACCACCTCCGTCAAACGGCTGGACGCGGGGAACGCCTACCTGTCGGGGGTGAGCCGCCCGGGTGAGCAGCCGTTGTTCATCCTGGAGGACGGCCCCGACTCCGAGGTGTGGAAGACGAACGGCACCGCCGCGGGCACCGTCCGCCTGGACGCCTTCGGCAGGCGGGTGCACCTGCTCGGGACGCTGGGCCCGTATGTCTACGTGACGTCCGTGGACAACCCGGTGACGAAGCGGCTGCGCATCGACCGGCTCTCCCTGGCTGGCGATGGCAAGACGGGAATCACCACCCTGCCCAACCCCTACGGCTCCGACGAGTACGCGTACCCCGCGGTGCGGTCGGCCGTGGTCTCCGGCGGCGCCATCTACTTCTTCATGAGCATTGGCAGCGACGCGCCCGTGTCCAGGGACATCTCGCTGTGGGTGACGAACGGGACGGCCGCGGGGACCCGCCAGCTCTTCGACAACCCCAGTGTGGAGTACGGGTACCGCTACCCGCTGTTCGCCACCGGCACGGGGCAGGTCCTGTTCGGCGGCGCGCCGGATCCGCTCGGGCCCGTCTTCCCCTACTTCACCCGGGGCTCCGTGGCGACGCAGGGCCGGCTGGCGGACATCCAGTTTCCGGGCGCGTTCACCCGCGTGGGCAGCCGCGTCTTCTTCACCGCCCTCACCGACGCCGACGTAGGCCAACTGTGGTCCGTGCCGGCCTCCTTCAGTTGCCCGCCAGGGCTCACCGAGGCGCGGGAGTAGGCAGGGCCGGCGCCGGGGTGGGGAGCCGCCCCGGCGTCGAGCGGTGGGTCCGGTGAGACCGTGAAACACAAATCCACGCGTCTTTCCTGACACTTCCAGGCACCCCACCCTCCCCTGGCTTGCCGGCTCCTCCGTCCCTTCCTAGGATTCAGGGCTCCGCTGATCTCCCCCTCATCCCCTGGAGTCCCCACCATGCGGTACACCCGCAAGAACATCTCCGAGCTGCTTGGCACCGTGCAGGGCAACCCCGACGTGATGGGCTTCTGGACGTCCACCATCGGCGGCTACACGTACAACATCACCCCGTCCGCGGGCGGCAACATCCTCCAGGACATCTACAACCCGAATCACCGGATCTGCGAGGACGGCGGCCAGGTGACGTTCGAGGACGCGGCGCAGATCGGCTGCTACTAGCGCCCCGCTTCGCGGTCTTCCCACGCCCCCCCCGGAGCACTCCCATGCGTTACACGCGCAAGAACGTCAGTGACCTGCTGAACGCGGTGCAGGGCAGCCCGGATGTCCAGGGCTTCGGCACCTCCACCTTCGCCGGGGCCACCTGGACGATGGTGCCCTCCTTCGGTGGCGGCGCCGTCTGGCAGAACTCCTGGACGTACCAGTGGACCTGCGAGGACGGCGGCACCGTCACCGCCGAGGACCGCTCCACGTTCGGCTGCTAGCGGCCCGCGTCTCCCCCGCCTCCCCCGTCTCGCGGTCCCCTCATGAACACGCGCCTCACCCTGATCCTCAACACCCACATGCCGCAGGTGTTGGGCGAGGGGCCCCTCTTCGATGAGCCGGAGAACTGGCTCTTCGAAGCGCTGACGGAGACGTACATCCCGCTGTTCCGGATGCTGGAGCGCTGGGACTCCCAGCGCTTCGCCGGCACGCTGGTGATGTCCTTCACCCCGTGCCTCTTCGAGCAGCTCGTCGCCTGCGAGGAGCGCTACACCGGCTATCTCCAGTTGCTGAAGCGCATCGCCACGCGCGAGCTGGAGCGCACGTCGCGGCTGGAGCTCTACAACCGCTACGAGAAGTACCCCCAGGCCCTTTCGGACGAGGCGCTCGCGCGGGTGCACCGCACCGCGGGCATGTACCTGCGGCGCGTGGAGGACAGCCTCGCGTTCCTCCAGCAGCACAGCCTGCGGGACGTGTTCGCCGCGCTGGGGCGCCATCGGCCGTCCAACGTGCAGCTCTGGACCTCCACGCCGCAGCACAACTTCCTGCCCTTCTTCCAGCCCGCCGTCGCGGACCGGCTGGTGGCGCGGGGCGTGGAGTCCTTCCAGGACGTCTTCGGCGGCGAGCCGGACGGCCTCTGGCTGCCCGAGTGCGCCTTCCAGCCGGGACTGGAGCGCGTGCTCACGCGCCATGGCATCCGCCGCACCGCGCTCAGCCTGACGGGCATTGGCGCGTCCCAGCCCCAGGACCCCAGCGGCGTGTTCCGCCACGAGGGCCTGGAGGTGCTGGTCCACGACTACCGCATCGGGCTGCACCTGTGGAAGTCGCCCGAATCCACGTTCCCCGCGCACCCGGTGTACCGCGAGTTCTTCCGGGACGTGGGCTTCGACCTGCGGCCCGAGTACTTCGAGGAGCTGGGCGTGCCCGTGCCCGCGAACAAGCGGGGGCACGTGTGGACGGGCCTGAAGTACCAGGCGGTGACGGGCCAGAAGGTCGACCTGGGCCAGAAGGCGCTCTACGACGTGGAGGCCGCCCGCGCCCAGGTGAAGCAGCACGTGCGCGAGTTCTGGGAGCTGCTGGACTCGCGCCGCGCGCTCGTGCAGGACGGGCGGACGTTCGTGCTCGCGTTCGACACGGAGCTGTTCGGCCACTGGTGGCACGAAGGCATCGAGTGGCTGGAGGGCGTCATGCAGCCCGCCGCGCCCGTCGAAGTCCAGGCCTCCCCGCCGCCGCCCGAGCCGCCGTCGCTGCCCCGGCTCTACTATTCGACGTGGGGGCGCGACTTCTACAGCGAGCACTGGCTGACGCCGGGCAACGCGTGGATGTACGCGCTCATCAAGCTGGTGGAGGCGCAGCTCCCGGAGCCGGTGGACGCGGAGACGCGCGAGACGTGGCGCCGCTTCGAGGTCTTCAGCGGCAGCGACCTGCTGTTCATGATTCCGGATCCGACGCAGCGGGACCGGGCGCGCTCCCTGTTCCTCGCGCGCTACGAGCAGGTCGTGTCGCGGCTGAAGGACTTCTCGCCGGAGCTGCTCACGTCCTTCCCGGTGGACCCCTTCAAGTGCGTGCTCATCCACGTGAGCCAGGCCGGCGGTCAGGAGCAGCCGCCGTTCCTCCTGCGCCGGCTGTCGCTGGAGGGCGTGAACACCGGGGCGCGCCGGGAGCTGACGCTCGACGCGGAGGTGCTGGAGGTCGCGGGACTGCGCGTCGCGTTCCAGTACTTCCTCCTGCACCCGCAGGGCCGCTACGCGCTGCGCGTGGAGGGCGGAGAGGCCGAGCACGTCTTCCAGATGCCGGACTACGGCGTGCCGCTGCTCATCGCGCCGGACACCCGCACCTATCCCAAGTACGACCCGGAGGTGCTGTACCAGAAGCTGGGTGAAATCTGGGAGGGCGACCAGCGGCTGCCCCTCAAGCTGAACCCCACGCTGCGCAGCCGCCACCTGTACACGCGCGCGCAGGTGATGGAGGTGCTCGCGGGCAAGCGGACCGCCGTCTTCAAGTACAACAAGGAGGGCTACGCGCTCCTGCGCTTCCGCGACCGGAGCCCGGCCCCGGCGTGCGTCGTCTTCGACGACACGGTGACGCTCAGCGACGCGGGCGAGTACATCCAGGCGGGGGAGCTGTCCGTGCCCGTGGTGAACGACCCGGCGGCCATCGCGCGCCATGACTTCGACGCGGTCGTGTTCACCTGCTCGCTCAACTTCGAGACGGAGGTGCCGCACGTCCGCGCGCTGCTGGAGGTGGCCACGCGCAGGCTGCTGCCGGTGGTGTCGCTGTACGACGACATCCTCTATTACGACCTCTTCGACGGGCTGGAGCCGGACCCTCGGCTCTTCTTCCGCGTGGCGGTGCCGGAGCAGGACGCGCTCGCGAAGCCGGCCCTGGCGGACTACGGGCCGCGCAACCTGCTGGGCGTCTTCGGCACGGACACGGTGCAGGGCAAGTTCACCACGCAGGTCTACCTGCGCGAGGCGCTGGCGAAGCACGTGCGCGTGCGCCACCACGCCACGGAGCCCACGGGCATCCTGCTGGGCTCGGACACGGGCTACTCGCGCGTGCTGCGCGTGGAGGGCCCGCAGCGGCTGGCGTTCGAGCGGCGGCTCATGGCGGACCTGGCGAAGGACTGCGACCTGGTCATCACCGGCGGGCAGAACGGCCTGCTCTACGTGCCGCAGGGCCAGGACCGCCGGGCCAACGCCTCCACGCACATCTACGAGACGTTCCTGCCGCGCCTGGTGGTGCTGACCGTGGCGGTGGACACGAAGTCCGAGGACGTCATCGCGACGCGCGAGTACGTGGAGTCGCTGGCCCGCGAGCACCAGGTGCCCTGCACGGTGGTGGGGCTGGCGATGATGGGCGGGCGCAAGCTCCTGGGCAGCCGCTGGACGGAGACGTGGTTCCTGGGCGTCCGGGACGAGGTCCTGGAGGAGGCGCGGCGGAAGATGGAGCAGCACACCGGCCTGCGCGTCCACGCCATCCCGGAGGAAGTGGACGCGCTGGCGCGGAGCGTGCTCACGCACCTGTGATGGAAGCGGGCGGCGCGATGCGGACAGAAGGGGCCCCCGGGCTGCGGCAGTCGGCGCGGTATCTCGCCGCGATGCTGCGGCTCCTGCGTCCCGCGTGGGGCTCGCTCGCGAGGAGCGCGCTGCTCGGCCCGGTCATCACCGGGCTCCTGCTCATCCCGCCCTTCCTCACGCGGCTGTTGTTCGACCACGTGTCGTCCCCGCGGGACCTGGGGCTGTTGCAAGTGCTGGTGCTGAGCATCCTCGCCGCGTCGGTGGCGGCGGCGCTCGCGGAGTCGCTGTTCGGCTACTACTCCTCCTACCTCACGGTGAAGCTGGAGGGCTCCGCCGCGCTCTACCTCTTCAACCACCTGCAGCACCTGCCGGACCGCTTCTTCTCCCGGCGGCAGGTGGGGGAGCTCACCAGCCGCTTCGACGACGCGAAGGCGGGCATGGCGCTGGTGCTGGGGTTGATCCGGCTGGTCTTCTCCCAGCTCACCTTCCTGGTCGTCATCCCCTTCACCCTGGCTTCGCTCCATTGGCAACTGGCGCTGGCGGCCGTGGCCACGCTGCCCATCGTGGTGGCGGTGCCGCTCGTCATCGGCCGCGCCATGGGGCTCGCGTGGCAGGAGGTGATGGGCGTGCACGGCGCCCTCCAGGCGCTCCAGGTGGAGACGCTGCGGCAGAGCCGCACGACGAAGGTGCTGGCGCTGGAGCCGTTCGTGTACCAGCGCGCGGCGGGGCTCATGCGCTCCGTGCTGCGGGCGCACCTCAAGGCCCACGGGGTGGAGGGGCTGCTGCGGCTGTTCGAGCGCACGGTGGAGGCCGCGCAGACGGCGCTCTTCACCTGGCTGGGCTGGCGGCTCATCCTCCAGGGCAAGCTGACGCTGGGCGGCTTCGTGGCCTTCGTGGCGTATGCCGCGTACCTGCGCGGGCCGGTCATCGAGACCATCGCCTTCGTCACCGGCCTGCAGCAGCGCGGGGTCCACCTGCGCCGCTTCTTCGAGTACCTGCACGAGACGCCGGAGCAGGACCCGGCCCGCTCGCTGACCCTGCCGGCTCCGCCGGCGCGGCGGCTCTCCGGCGGCGTGGAGCTGGAGGACGTGTCCTTCGGTTACCTGCCCGGGCAGGACGTGCTGCGCGAGGTGAGCGCGCGCATCCGCCCCGGCGCGGTGGTGACCATCGTCGGCTCCAGCGGCTCAGGGAAGACGACGCTCGCGCGGATGCTGACGCGGCTGGAGGAGCCGGGCCGGGGGCGCGTGCTGTTCGACGGACAGGACGCGCGGACGCTGGAGCTGTCCGACCTGCGCCGGCAGCTCGCGGTGGTGTGGCAGGACGTGGAGCTGTACCACGGCACCGTGCGCGACAACCTCACCCTGGGGCTCACCGGCGTGAGCGAGGAGGACCTGCGGCAGGCCGTGCGGCTGTGCGCGCTGGAGCCCGTCCTGGCCGCGCTGCCGCAGGGCTTCGACACGCCGGTGGCCGAGGCGGGCGCGAGCCTCTCCGGCGGCCAGCGGCAGCGGCTGGCGCTGGCCCGGGCGGTGCTGCGCGACGCGCCGGTGTTGTTGTTGGACGAGGCCACCTCGCAGCTCGACGTGGAGACGGAGTCCGCCATCGTGCGGGCGCTGCTCGCGAGGGCCCGGGAGCGCGGCCAGACGGTGCTGTTCATCACGCACCGGCTGGCCAACGCGCCCCTGGCCGACGAGGTGTGGATGCTCGCGGGAGGGCGGCTGGTGGGCCAGGGGCCGCACGCGGAGCTGCTCGCGCGCTGCGCGCCGTATCAGCGGCTGTTCCGCGCGGGCCTGGGCGAGGCGGACGCCGCCTGACGCGGCGGAAGGAAGGATCCCGGTCATGGCGAACGAGTTCCCACGCCCCACCTCGAAGCCGCTGCCCTCGCGGCTGCCGCTCCTGGAGGACCCGGACCACGCGGGCCTCTTCGTCGTGCGGCGCATCGGCACGCTCACGCTCCTGCTCGTCCTGGCGCTGGGCGCGGGGATGGCGCTCGCGGGTTCGCTCGTGCGCCTGACCGTGTCCGTCCCGGACGCCGTCCCGCCCCGCACGGAGTCCGTGTCGCTGGGCACCTATGTGTTCCGGCAGTTGAAGCACTGGAGCCCTTCGCGGCCGGGAGGCAGCTCGCCGTGAAGAAGGTCGGCATCATCGACAGCGGCGTGGAGGTGGCCTTCCTGCGCGAGCACGCGATGCACCTCGCGGGAGCGGCGTCCTTCTCGCTCGACCTGGACGCGCAGGTGCTGGAGGCGCGCGCCTACGAACGGGAGGAGCTGGAGGCGTGGCGGGACGGCGCGGGCACGCTGGACCTGGAGGACACGCACGGGCACGGCACGGCCGTCCTGAGCATCCTCCACGACCGGGTCCGCCCCTGGCCGGACGTGGAGGTCTACGTCGCCCGCGTCCTCGACCGGAACATCCGAGGACACTCGCTGTGCCTGGTGGAGGCGATGGGGTGGATGCTCGATGAGGTGGGCGTGGACGTGCTCAACCTGAGCCTGGGCACGGTCCACCGCGCGCTGGAGGCGTCCATGCGGGAGGTCACCGACCGCGCGGCGGCGCGGGGCGCCATCATCGCCTCCTCCGCGGGCGGGATGCCCACCCTGCCCGCGCAACTGGAGTCGGTGGTGTCCGTGGGCGACCCCGCCCTCATGGAGCGCGTGGGCGCGGACGTGAAGGTGGACCACGTCGTGAAGGAGCGGGAGGTGAGGCTCTACATGGGAGGCCGCTGGATGCAGGTGCCCATGACGACCAGCTTCGCCTGCGCGGTGGCGGTGGCCGAGGTGCTGCGCGACGGGCCTCCGCCGGGATGGCGGCGCAAGCAGGGCTGAGCGCCTCAGGGCGTGGGCTGCGTCACCTCCAGGGCGACGTCGCCCAGGTCCAGCTCATCGCCCTCCTTCAGCTTCAGCGGCCGGCGCAGCCGTCCCTGGGACGGGCCGCCCTGGATGACGAGGACGCGCTCCCCCGCGCGCACGCCACCGAGGAAGAAGCGGCCCTCCGCATTGGGGATGTGCTCCGGGGAGGACGGCTCGCCTTCGATGAAGATGAACGCATCGGGGACGGGCGCCTTCGTGGCCGCGCTCACCACGCGGCCCCGCACGGAGGCAGGCGCCGTCACGGGGAGCTCCACCTCGAGCACCGCGCCCGTGCCGGGAGACACCAGGGCCTCGCCGACGGAGCCGTCCACCGTGCGCGCCATCAGCTTCACGGGCTCGGGCGGAGCGTCGCGCAGCTCGAAGCGGTCGCCGGAGAACTCAAGGGGCCCCGTGCCCCTGGGGAGGAAGCCCTTCTGGAGCTGGAGGGTCAGGGTGAAGCCCCGGACGGGCTCACCCTTGCGCACCACGCGGCCGCGAAGGAAGGCCGAGGGCCGCAGCCGCACGACCACGTCCCGGTCGGCCGTGACGGACACGGGCTCGCTCGAACGTCCGCCGTTGCGCGCGCTCAGCAGCACGCGACGCGCGGCGGAGCCTCCGCCTCGGGAGAGAGGGATGGCGAACCGGCCCTCGTCATCCGTGGGCGTCATGGACAGGGGGATGCCCGGCTCCTCCGGCGCCGCGAGGGTGATGACGGCGCGGGGCGAGGGCGAGCCATCCGGCTCCAGGACGACGCCCCGGTATTCGTTCGCGTCGCGCTTGTCCTCCCAGGTGAACTCGACCTGGGTCGTCCTTCCCGCGTCCACCCGCACCTTCTGCTGTGGGCCCGGGTCGAAGCGGCCGCGCGCCGTGAGCAGGAGCATGTAGTCGCCCGAAGGGAGCACCATCCGGAAGGCACCTCGCGCGTCCACGACGACCTGGCCCAGGCCTGGAGTCACGCCCTGCCGCATGTCCTCCGCCAGGGCCGTCACCTCCATCATCGCGTCCGGAAGCGCCCCCCGGGCCGCGCGCACCTGGCCCTCCAGGGTGCCCGTGCCGTCCAACGTGAAGTCCGCCTGGACGGTGCGGTTCGCCTCCACGAAGACACTCTGGCGGACGCCCGTCGTCGCCCCCTCATGGCGCGCGGAGAGGGACAGGAGGCCCGCGGCGAGCCCCTCGATGCGGTAGCGGCCCTCCGTGTCGGTGCGGGCGTCGATGGCACTCGCCTCCGTCTCATCGCGCGCGATGCTGACGCCCGAGACCCGGGCCGCGGCCACCGGCGCGCCGTTCCGGTCGCGAACCTGGCCCTCCACCGTGCCGGTGCGCGCGAGCTTGAACTCCACGGGGAAGCTCTCGCCCTGGTTGACCGTCAGGCCCCAGCGGGTGGCGGGCGAGAAGCCCGGGGCGGTGACCTTCGCGTCGTAGCTGCCGGGAGCGAGCCCTCGCACGACGAAGTGTCCCTCGTCGTCCGACACGGCGACGCCGGGGTCCGCGTCTCCGCCGGAGAGGCCGACCTCGACGCGCGCTCCGGCCACGGGCGCGCCCTCGGACTTCTCCAGGACACGGCCCTCCAGCACCGCGCCCGGCCCCAGTTGGATGCGCACGTCGCGCACGGTGCTGCCCGCGACACAGAGGACCGGCAGGTCGAGCGCGCCGGACTCCTCGCCGCGCCGCGCGGACAGCAGGTGGGAGCCGGGCTCCACCTCCACGGAGAAGCCGCCCTGCGCGCCGGTCGTCACGCTCTGGGAGGGATTGCCCTCCACCCGCACCTCGGCGTTCGCGGCGGGCAGGCCCTTCGAGTCCACGACGAAGCCCTCGATGACGCTCGCCAGCCGGAACGCCAGCGTCAGCGGGCCTTCCGCGGGGATGCGCAAACGGCTCAGCACCACGCGTGCGTAACCGGGGGGCCGCGCCTCCAGCAGGTAGGTGCCCGGGGCGAGGCCGTCGACGCGGAAGTTCCCGCGCTCGTCGCTCATGGCGTAGACGCGCTCGTCCTCAGGAGCGTCCGCGCGCTGCCAGACCTCCAGCTCGCGAGCGTGCGCCGTAAGAACGACCTCCACGAGTGGCAGCGGCTCATTCGTTCCACGCACCACCGTGCGGCCCGTGAGCGATTGCGCGGGCTCCAGGGAGATGCGCAGCGCCGTGCGTGGCTCACCGAGAGGGCGGACCGCCTCGCGCAGCAGGGGTGCACGGTCCGGAGCACGCACCGCCACGAGATAGCGGCCAGGACCGGCGGCGATGCGGACGTGCCCCGTCGCATCCGTGAGGCCAGAGCCCGTCAGCGTCCAAGCCCGAGCCCCCTGCGAATAGAGCCGCACGGTGGTTCCGGCCGAAGGCGTGCTCCCGGCGAGGACCTCCACGTCCAGGACGCCATCCGCTTCGTTCGGGGACTGCGACGTCGGGAGCCCTTCCACGGGTTCGGAGCGCTCCCGTGTGGGCGCGAGATTCGAGGGGCGACTCCGCGAGGGCGTGGCCGCCCCGTTCTCCGCTGGGGTGACAGGTCCGCCGGAGCGCAGCGCCCAGAACAGCACGAGGCCGCACGCGACCAGGACCGCCACCCCACCGATGAGCCACCCGCGCATGACCGCCGTCCTCGCCTCCCTGGGGACACCGGCCACCAGTATCCCCCGAAGCCGCGTGCGCGTCCCGCTCACACGACCTCAAGCGCCAGGACGAAGCAGACGGGAGCGGACCCCGGACTCCTGGCGCTGGAAATGGGGCCACGGCGTGACCCACGATGACGCCATGCTCCTGAAGCACCTCTACAGAATCAGCCTGGAAGAGCCGCCGTATTGGTGCTTCTTCATTGGCGTCGGCCGGGAGACGGACAACATGCTCGAAGGGCTTCGCACTGTCTGGAGAGGACCTGAGGCCACGGCCTTCTTCACCTGATTGAGAAGCGAGCCACGGGCCAGTCAGATCCACCGTGGCAACGGCGTGCCACTCCGCCCCGACATCCGTCTCCCGCTCCACATGGAGGCTGCCCGGGCAGCGCGTTGAACGCGTCCGGACTGACGCTCCATTCGACGTGTTTCCGCGCACCAGGTGACAGGTGCCGCACAGGGCTTGCCAGGTCGTTGGGCCCGCCCGTGGCCGCGTGACAGACTTCCTCCATGGCTGACACGCTGCCCACGGACACAGCCGCTCCTCCCAGCGGCCTGGACCGCCGCAGGTTCCTCACGTGGCTGGTGGCCTCGCCCACGTTGATGGTCGCGGCCCGGCTCGCGCTCGACGTCCCCTCCGCCGAAGCGTCGGAGCCTTCGACGGCCCCGGAAGAGACACCGCTCAACCTCTACGTCGCCCTCCGGACCGACGGGCGCGTCGTCGCCACCCTGCCCCGCACGGAGATGGGCCAGGGCATCACCACCGCCATCGCCATGCTCGTCGCCGAGGAGCTCGACATCGGCCTCGATGCCGTGGACGTGCACACCGCCGACGCGGATCCGCGCTGGCTCATCCAGCTCACCGGCCTGTCGTCGACGATGCGCTACCTGGCCGGTCCGCTCCGCGCCGCCGCCGCGGAGGCCCGGGCACGGCTCGTCACCGCCGCCGCGCACCGCTGGCGGGTGCTGGCCCTCACCCTCTCCACCGCGCAAGGCGAGGTGCGCGCTCCCGATGGCCGCAGGCTCGGCTACGGCGAGCTGGCGGAGGACGCCGCGCGCGTACTGCTGCCAGAGGTCTCTCCGCTGCCGAAGCCCCCGAGCCAGTACACCGTGGTCGGGCAGCCCACGGGGCGCGTCGACGCACGGGACATCGTCACCGGCGCGGCGCGCTTCACCCTGGACCTGGACCTCCCGGACGCCGTGCCCACGGTGGTGGCGCGGCCTCCCACGCTGCTCGGCAAGGTCCAGTCCTTCAACGCCTCCACGGCCCGGGCGATGCCTGGCGTGGTGGGCGTGGTGCAAATCCCTTCAGGCATCGCGGTGTCGGCGCGGACGTTCTCGCAGGCCTTCGCTGCTCGTGACGCCTTGCAGGTCACCTGGACCCCGGGCCCGGCCAGCCACCTCTCCGACGCCGGCATCCGGACCCGGCTGCGGGACGCCATCGGCCCCCGGCCGCTGCCTCCGCTGCTCACGACCCGGGTCGTGGAAGGCCGCTTCGACTTCCCCTACCTCGCGCACGCGCCCATGGAGACGCAGAGCTGCGTGGCGCGCGTGACGGCGGACAGCGCGGAGGTCTGGTCCGGCGTCCAGGATCCGAAGTTCGCGCGGAGCCAGGTCGCCGCGGCGCTCGGGTGGGCGCTCACCCCGCAGCGGGTCACCGTGCATCCCATCCGCGCTGGCGGTGGCTTCGGCCGGCGCTTCTTCACCGAAGCCGCCGTGGAGGCCGCGCTCATCTCGCGCTCGCTCGGGCAGCCGGTGAAGTTGATGTGGAGCCGCAACGACGAGATGCGCCACGGGCACTACCGGCCCGCGAGCCACCACCGCATCCTCGCCTCGCTGGGCCCGGGCGGCTCCATCCTCGGCTGGCAGCACCGCGCCGCCATCCCCACCGTGGAGTTCCCCCACGGCTTCGGAGACCTCCTCACCTCCCTGCTGGGGCAGGCCCTGCCAAACGTCACCAGCGCGGTGTTCTTCGCGCTGACCCAGCACGTCCCCTACCAGTTCGGCTGGGTGGCGCAGGAGCTGGCCGAGGTGCCGCTTCCGATCCCCACCGCGTCCTTCCGCTCCGTCTTCACCAGCCAGGTGGGCGTGGCGAACGAAATCTTCGTCGACCAACTGGCCCGCGAGCTCCAGCGAGACCCCGTGGAGCTGCGGCGCTCCCGCCTCACGTCCCGCAGGCTCAAGGCCGTGCTGGAGCGGGTGGTGCTCGAAGGCGCCTGGGGCCGCGCGCTGCCTCCCGGCGTCGCGCAGGGCGTCGCCGTGCTGGAGGAGTGGGACAGCGCCATCGCCCACCTCGTGGAGGTGGACGTCACGTCCGGGACGCCGCGCGTGCTGCGCGTGGTCATCGCCGCGGACGTGGGCCTGCCCATCAACCCCAAGGGCATCGAGGCCCAGCTCCAGGGCGCCGCGATGGACGCCATGTCCACCACGCTGAGCGCCGGGCTCCACATCGACGCGGGCGCCGTGCGCGAGGGCAGCTTCGCGGACTACCGGTGGCTGCGGATGAAGCACGCCCCCGCCTCCATCCAGGTGCACCTGGTGCGCTCCGACGACCGCGTGGGCGGCGTGGGAGAGCTGGGCTACCCCAGCGCGGCGGCAGCCCTCGCCAACGCCATCGCCCGGGCGACGGGCGCCATGCCCACGCGCTTTCCCATCCTCGACGAGGGAGCCTGACCATGCCGGCCCATTCCTTCCTCCTCAACGGCCAGCCGGTGTCGGTGGACTCGCCCGCGGACCTGCCCCTCTTGTGGGTGCTCCGCGACGTGCTGGGCGTCACGGGGCCCAAGTACGGCTGCGGCGTGGGCGTTTGCGGCGCGTGCACCAGCCACCTGGACGGTGAAGCCTTCCGTCCCTGCGTCCACCCCGTGGGCGACGTGGCGGGCCGCGAGGTGAAGACCATCGAGGGCCTGGCGGACGCGTCCGGCCTGCACCCCGTGCAGGAGGCGTGGATCGCCGAGGACGTGGCCCAGTGCGGCTTCTGCCAGCCGGGGCAGATCATGGCCGCGGTCGCGCTGCTGCGAAGCAACCCCCAGCCGACCGACGCGGACATCGACGCGGCCATGAGCGACAACGTCTGCCGCTGCGGCACCTACGTGCGCATCCGCGCCGCCATCCACCGCGCCGCCCTGCTGCTGCGGAACGGAGCCGGCCCAAGACCATGACAGACAGAGAGCCCCCCCGGCCGCGCTTCCTCCAGGTCCTCCTCCTGCTGTGCGCGGTGCTCGCGTCAGGCCCCGCCTGCGTGGGCATGAAGCCCGTTCCCCTGCCGCCGGAGGCCGCGGCCTCGCCGTGGAAGTACGCCCGCGTGGGGGACCGCGTGGAGTACACCTTCAACGGCACCCTGTTCGACCCCTACGTCCCGTTCGACATGAAGGCCTTCTTCGAGGGGAAGATCCGCGAGGAGCCCCCGGGCCGGACGAACACGGTCGAGGGCCGGATGGCGGTGGAGGTCGTGGCCGTGAGGCCACCGTGGGCCTGGCTCGCCATCACCTTCACGGATGACCGGGGCCGCCCCCACCCGCATCGCGCGCTCACGAAGGCCCACGTGCTGCCCATGCGCATGGAGGCGTCCCAGCCGCGCCCGCCCATCCAACTCCGGGGCGATGACGTCACCGAGGAGCGGTTCTCCGCCGCGGGACGCACTTGGGATGCATGGCGCTCCGTGCACGACACCCGCGTCAGCGATGGCTCACGGGACGTGCTCGTCTACGCGTCAGTGCCCGGGCCGCTGTACCTCACCCAGGGGCTGCTCGAAGCCAGCAGCGCCCCCGCGGGGATGGGCGTCACCGTCTCCACCCAGCTCAAGCTCCACTCCTTCCGCCAGGGCACCCTCGAGCCGGGCGACGTGCCCACCCTGGAACATCCCCTGGGCCCGGGCACCTGGTACGACATGGTGACGGAGGCGGACAGCGAGTCCCCGAAGCTGCACCGCGCCTGCATGAGCGCGGAGGCGGGCCAGGTGCTGACGACGACGTGGACGGGCGCCCCGGGCGCGGCGCCTCCCTGCGGTGATTTCCAGGGCGCGGTCAGCGCCTCGCTGGGCATGGGCCTGTTCGGCTTCATCACCCAGGCCGCGACGGTGTTCCCCTGGTGGCCGCCCGTCCTGGGAGAGCTCAAGCCCGTCCGGCAGGAGACGGTCACCCGGGGCTCGCACACGGTCCCCACCACCGTCTGTACGCAGCAATGGGCCCGGCAGGACGCCCTCGGCGGCTCCACGGCCCAGGAGGTCCGGTACGCGGTGGACCCCTGGGGCAGGGAGCTCGACGGCCTCTCCAGCTTGATCCGCTTCGCGCCGCTGTACGACGGCACCTTTCACGTCCCGGCCCAGGGTCCGCGCAAGCGGGAGTACTCCACCGCCCTGGAGGACTGGGGCGTCTGGTGGGAGCAGCGCCCCCAACGCTGAAGCAGGCCTGGCGGCTCGACTCCCATGCGGGCAGGCGGGCATGCTGCACGCCGCTGAGTCCCCTTCTCGTGGACTGTTATGGCGGAAGTCGGGCCGGTCCCACACCGAAAGGACAGGAACATGGCGCAGCACGGACAGCGTGTCGGTCTCTTCATGGCGCTCACGATGGCGGCGGCCCTGCTGGGCGCTCCCGCGCACGCGGCGGACACGGCGAAGAAGCCGAAGCCCTCCCCTTCCGCGAAGGCGGATGGCGGGGTCGAAGGAAAGGACGCGGGCACCGCCGCCACGCCGGAGAAGGACGCCAGCGCGTCCCAGGGCGCGGGCCGCTGCACGGGCAAGGCGAACTTCTGCGGCGTCTTCTCCCAGATGTACTGCAGCAGCCAGCCTGGATGTGCCTACATGTTCGGGTCCAATATGTGCGGCGGCGTGGCCATCGCGTGCGAGAAGGCCACCAACGAAGCCTTCTGCAAGAAGATCAAGGGCTGCTCCTGGAAGTAGCCCGCACCCACGGGGAGGGGACGCCATGCCGAAGCGCGAACTCGACGAAGGCATCGACACCGCGACCCTTCCCCGCGTCTCCATCCTGTTCATCCCCTTCGACGCGGCGAAGAAGTTCTACAAGGCCAACACGGCCAAGGGCGTGAAGGGGCTGAGCGCGACGTTGGATGACACGGGGATGCGGGTGGACGGGGCGAACCTCGCGAACCCGTTGGTCCCCAGCATGGCCTCCAGCGCGTTCCTCCAGGGGCCGGACATCGCCGCGAAGCTCGCGGACATCGTGCGGCAGGAGTGCGACCTCATCCGCAACATGCACGTCCGCGATGAGGACTACGACGACAACCTCCAGTCCTGGCTGGAGAGCAACGGCCCCCAGGCGGCGGACTCGTCCCGGTGGAGCGACCGGCGCAAGAAGCGCATCGAACGGAACCTGCGCGGCTACAAGCACTACCCCGTCTTCATCTTCCTGTCGGAGAACCCCACGGGCTCACCCTTCCCGGACCGCATCGACGTCCCCGGCCTGGGCATGTCCTACGTCCGCAAGCACCTGATTGACGACGCGACGGTGAAGGGCATCAAGCACGTCAACGAGATCGCCCTCTACCTGCGCGAGGACATCAATGGGCAGTTGGACAACGTGAAGGAGGACGGCTTCTACCTGGAGGCCAGCACGCTCACGCGCAAGACGGCGTCCCTCCAGACGAAGCTGAAGGCCAAGGACGAGTACATCCTCAAGGTGACGCTCGGGAACCGGTATGGCCATTCGGTGACGGTGGCCGGGGTGCACCTGCGCGCGTCACTGACGGGCTCCAATCCGCACGAGCGGCAGGTGGAGCGCAATGCCTTGCAGGCCTTCTGCAAGTCCGAGGGCATCCAGGTGATGGTGGGGGACTTCAACATGGACCTCCAGGAGACGGCCCAGGGGAGCCGGGGCGTCTTCTTCGACGGTCAGCCGGGGACGCAGCCCACGTACATGCTGGCCCACAAGAGCACGGAGGCCATCCCGCTCTTCCAGCAGCAGTATTCGAACTCCGCCGGCAACGCCCACTACATGGGCTACTACCAGGCGGACACGGAGGACCTGGAGCTGGTGGGTCCCGGCATGTACGGCCTGATGGGCGCCAGCGGCTCCCGGCACCTGAGGTCCGAGGGCAAGTACTACTCGGACCATCCGTCCATCTACCTGGAGGTGAAGTCCACGCGCCTGACCGACGAAGCGCGCGACAAGATCTTCCGGCGGAAGATCCTCCGCATCGTGCGGCCCAAGCAGTAGGGCCCCGCTCGCGTCAGTAGACGTACGGCGAGCGGCGCGCCCACTCCGTCTTGCCGTAGTGCTTGTGGAGGTACGCGAAGGCCTTCTTCGCCTCCGGGGTGTTCTGGCCGCAGCCCCGCTTGCTGGAGCGGACCGCGCGGAACAGCGCGATGGGTGAGCGCGGGTCCTGCGGGTGCGCCTTCGCCCAGTCCAGCGCCACGCGGGAGAAGAAGGCCACGGAGGAGCCCGCCTCGTTGAGGGCCTTCCACTCGTTGGCGGCGTCCGCCCGCTCCTCCGGGCTCGCGAACGGGAGCGGTGT
Organism: Corallococcus sp. AS-1-12; assembly: GCF_020036995.1. Taxonomy (NCBI): domain Bacteria; kingdom Pseudomonadati; phylum Myxococcota; class Myxococcia; order Myxococcales; family Myxococcaceae; genus Corallococcus; species Corallococcus sp. AS-1-12. The sequence continues at coordinate 44,182 of NZ_JAIQDD010000009.1, forward strand.
CTTCAGCGGATCCTCCAGGTCCTTCGTCCCCGGCACGCACCAGCCGTTCCGGTACCAGCTCAGGTCCTCGGTGAGGTCCAGCGTCGGGGAGACGTTGGCCAGACGGTCCCTGGCGGGCTCCACCCTCGCGGAGACGACCGGCAGTCCCATGATCAGCAGCCGCGCGTCGAACAGCCGCTCCTCCGCCGTGGGCCGCCCCACGATGGCCAGCAGCTCCGCGCGCGCCTTGGGCTCCGTCTCCGCGAGCGTGGTCGCCTGGGCCGTGAGCATGGCGTCATCCCCCACCACCGCGGCGCGGGCGAACACGGCCCACGACAGTTGCCGGCGCAGTTCGGGGGGCAACGACGGGAGCGCGGCCCACTCGCGCAGCCGGCGCGTGGGGACATGGGACTCCAGGAAGGAGGCCCGCGCGCCGCTGAGTCCCATCGGGGCACTGCCGTCCGGCTGGGGAGCGATGACGAACTCCTCCACCAGGAACTGGGCCGCGTTGCGCAGGGCCTCGTCCCAACTGTTCGCCAGGTGCAGTCGTTCCTCACGCAGGGCGTTGTCCACGGAGAGCTGATCGCGCGCCAGCCCCGGCGGAATGGCGTCCAGCCGCGCCCGGGCCTCCGCCAACTGTCCCCGCGCCCGCAGCAACTGTACGGAGCGCCACGCGAGCGTCATGCCCGCGGGAGACTCCACCGGCACCTTCTCCGCGTCCGCGAGCAGCGCGGGCACCTCCGGCGCGTCCGCCCGGGCCGACAGCAGCGCGAGCACGAGCCAGGGCGGGTGCGCGCTCTTCTTCCAGCGGGCCACGGCGGTCGCGTAGGTCTTCGCGGGCCACGCCCCCTCCGGAGCACCGGGCTCCTCGGGGGCGGTCATGAGCCGGAGCCACTCGGCGAGCTCCGCCGCGCGAGGCTTCAGCCCCGGGCAGGTGACGGCGTTGCCCTCCACCTCGGACCCCGGCGAGAGTCCAGCCAGCTCCGCCTCCAGCCCAGAGCCCGTGCCCTTCTCCAGCACCCGTGAGAACAGCTCGCACCGCCAGGTGTCCTGCGACAGGCGCAAACGCACGAGGGACCGCAGGCGCCGCGCGGGCCCGTGCACCTCACGCAGCTTCGGATCCGCGAGCACCTTCTGGATGGCCGCCTCCGCCCGGGTGAAGCGCGCGAGCGAGGCCTCATCCAACGTGCGCGCCTCGTAGAAGTCGTCCGGCTGGAGGAACAGCGCCTCGCGCACGCGGGTGCGCGCCACGAGGTACGCGGCGAGCGTCCGGTAGGGAGCGTCCGCCGTGCTGGCAATCGACTGGAAGGCCTCTGCGGCCTCGTCGAACCTCCCGCAGTACAGGTGCATGGCCGCGGCCTGATAGTCGCGCTCGGCCTGCCTGCGCGCCTTCTCACGCGGCGTCAGCGACTCCTCGATGCCCGGCGCCGGGGCGGCCAGGGCGCAGCCCTTGCTGAAGACGGTGTCCTGGTTCCCGACCCACTCCAGCAGCAGGGCCGGGCGCTGCTTCCATTCCTTCGCGAGCGCGCGGGCCGTGACCGCGGCATGGAGGAAGGCATCGCCGTGGATGTAGGCGTCATTGGAGGCGTACACCAACGAGTTGGCGTCCACCTGCGGCAGGTCCTTGAAGGGCGCGACCTCCTGCCGGACGGCGGCCCATTGGTCGCGGGCCCAGCTCGGGTCGGGCCCGTAGCGGGACTCCGCGTCCGTCCACCCCGCCACCAGGTGCTTCTGCTCCTCCGCCGTCGTGGGGATGCCCATCATCGAGCGAAAGGCGAAGGCGAGGTACGGCGGGTCGAAGGTGCGGCGGAGGATGCCCAGACGTCCGGCGGCGTAGTGGCTGAAGGGCCGGTCGGGGTTGTCGACGACGTAGAAGCGGGGTTCGGGCCCGAAGTCGGGTCCACACGCGTCGGCGATGACGGGAGGCAGCAGCACCGCGAGGCCCACGAGCCCCAGGACTGTTCTTGCGTTCTTCATGGTCGGGTCTCCGCCACGGCGCGAGCGAACGCATCGGGCGTCCACGGCCGGGGGTTGAAGAGATAGAGGGTCGAAACGCCGGGGGGCACGGGCTGCCACTCGTCCATGGCCAGGCCCATGCTGCCCGCGCACGGGCGGGGCAGGCCGCGCGCGAACCGGGCACGCCAGACCGGCGCGTCCGGGCCCATGCGGAAGAGCTGCGGCACCACTTCATCCACGGGCGCCCGCGCAATCCAACTGCCAGGCGCGCACCATGACGCGAGCCCCGTGATGGACAGCGGCATCCCCGGAGGCAGGCGCGAGCGCAGCCGCTGGAGCAGATCGACGTACGCCTCGTATTCCGATGCGCGGGCATCGAAGTCCAGTTGCAGCGCCGTCACGTCGGGGCGGCGGCGCACGAGCGCCTCCAGACTCCCGGCCAGCGACTCCAGGCGCTCCGGACCGAAGCGCGCGAGCGAGGCGCCCGGAAGCATCTGCAACCGCACGGCGGCCTTCAGCGCGGTGCCCGGCGGAACCCGGAGCGGCTGCCTGCGCGGCAGCAGGTGCGCGTCCTCGTCAGTGAGGTCGAGCGTCGCGAGCAGGAAGGCGACGTCCACCGCGCGGCCCTCCAGGAAGCGCAGGTCCTCCGGCCGCTCCCAGGCCCAGAGGACCAGCCGGGGCGGCGGCGAAGCCGGCGTGGACACCGACAGCGGCAGGCACAACACCGTGAGGACGGCGGTGGCCAGGAAGCCGCGCCGTGGGGCTGGTGCCGCATGCGGGAGGGAGCGTTCGGAGGACATCGCGGCCAGGAAGCCACGGCCGGGCACCCTGCCCGGCCGGCATGGCGACACTTAGCAACCCGTGCGCCACCCGCGCACCGGCGCTTCGACACCCCACCTCACTTCCCGGCCTTGCCCCCCAGCATCCGCAGCGCCAGCTCCGCGTGCAGGTCCGACAGCGCGTCCACGTCGAGCGCGGGCGTGGGTTCGAACCAGTAGGGCAGCCGCAACCCCATGGCGGAGATGGCCGCGGCGACGACGCCCGCGTGCGGCACGGAGAACACGCCCTGCGCGCGCCCCCGCTCGATGACCGCCATCAGCAACGCCGAAGACTGCTCCCGCAGCGCCAGGGACGGCGCCGCCAGCTCCGGCGGCAGCGCATGGATTTCGTCGTTCACGACCACGGCCAACTGCGGATGGGTCGCGTGCAGCCGCGTGTGCGCCCGGACCAGGGCCCGGAGCTGCTCCACCGGCTTCGCCCCCGCGCCGAGCAGCGCCGTGCGCAAACCCTCGTGGTGCGCCTCGTGCCCCAGCCGCACCAGCTCCGCGAGCACGTGTTCCTTGGAGGGGAAGTGCGAGTAGAGCGCGCTGGGCCGCAGCTCCAGCTCCTGGGCCAGGTCCCGGATGGACGCGTCATGGAAGCCCCGGCTCGCGAAGAGCTGGAGCGCCGTCTCCAGGATGCGGCGACGCGTGCCGTCAGCCGACGCCGAGTCCGGAAGCACCGCCTTGCGCGCGCGAAGACGGGACGGGGAGGAAGACGCCATGGGGCCACCTTGAAAAACGAACGGTCGTTCAGCTACGGTTCCACCGACCCTGCGAGCGTAGTCCAATCCCCGCCCTGAACGGTCGTTCACCGACGATGCCCACGTTCACCCTCCCCGACGGCGTCACCCTGCACTTCCAGGAGTCCGGCGAGGGAGCGCCCATCCTGCTGCTCCACGGCCTGGGCTCGTCCGGCAGCGACTGGGACGCAGTGGTGCCCCGGCTGTCGGCGCATCACCGCGTGCTGGTGCCGGACGCGCGGGGTCACGGGCGGAGCGACAAGCCGGCGGGCGCGTATGGCGTGGCCCTCTTCGCGCGCGACATCGCCGCGCTGTGTGACGGGCTGGGGCTGACGCAGGTGCACGTCATCGGCCTGTCCATGGGCGGGATGATGGGCTTCCAGTTGGCGGTGGACCGGCCGGACCTGGTGCGCAGCCTGACCGTGGTCAACAGCGGGCCGGACATGGTGGCGCGCACGCTCCGCCGGAAGCTGGAGTTCGCCGCGCGGCTGCTGGTGCTGCGCCTGCTGGGTCCCCGGGGGCTGGCGAAGCGCGTGGCCCCGAAGCTGTTCCCCAAGCCGGAGCAGGAGGCCCTGCGCCAACGGGCCATCGAGTCCCTGGGCGCCAACGCCCCGGACGTGTACCTGCGCGCGACGCGGGGGCTCATCGGCTGGAGCGTCCAGGAGCGGCTGAAGGACATCACCTGCCCCGTGCTCGTGCTGCACTCCGAGCGGGACTACACGCCGCTGTCCACGAAGCAGGCCTACGCGGGCCAGCTCGCGGACGCATGGCTCCAGGTGCTGACGGATTCCGGGCATGCCGCGCCCGTGGATCAACCCGGACAGGTCGCCGGCGCGGTGGAGAGGTTCCTCCGGGAGGTCGAGTCACCCGGGCGCATGTCGCGTCCTGGCTGAAGCAGGAGGCAGACACATGTCGGTGACTCGGAAGGTCCAGGCCATGGCTCGCGTGGCGGTGGCGGTGTGCGCGCTGTTCGCGGTGCTGGGCGCCACGCCGGCCCGCGCGGGCGAGTGGGTCCACGGCGTCTATTCCAACCCCTGGGGCACCCGGAGCTTCCAGCTCTGGGTCCCCACCGGCTACCAGCCCGGTGAGCCGCTCCCGCTCGTCGTGGGGCTGCATGGCTGTCTCCAGAACCCGGACCAGTTCGCGGGCCTGACGCGGCTGAACGCGAAGGCGGACGCGGAGCGGTTCCTGGTGCTCTATCCCAACCAGGCCCTGTATGCGAATGGCACCCAGTGCTGGAACTTCATGTTCTCCTCCAACCAGGAGCGAGGCATTGGCGAGCCGTCGCTCATCGTCGGCATGGTCGATTGGGTGAAGGGCCACTACGCGGTGGACTCGCGCCGCGTCTACCTGGGTGGCGTCTCCGCGGGCGCGGTGATGACCAGCGTCCTGATGGCCTGCTACTCGGAGGTGTTCGCCGCGGGCATGGTGGGCGCGGGCGCCATGTACAAGGCGGCCACCACCGCGTCCGGCAGCCTCTACGCCATGACGTTCGGCAGCATCTATTCGCCGGATGACCGGGGCTACGACGCCTGGGCGTGCTCGGGCAAGCCGCGCCGGAAGGTGCCAGTGCTCGTCGTCCACGGCACCGCGGATGACGTCGTCAATCCCATCAACGGACAGCAGGCCGCGCGCCAGTTCCTCCAGACGAATGACTACGGCGATGACGGCGCCGACAACAACAGCGTGTCCAACAGCCCGGCGAGCACGACGTCCGGTGTTTCAACCGGAGGCCGCAAGTACACCGTGAGGGATTACGTCTCCAACGGCGTGCTCCTGGTGCGGCACATTGAAATCCAGGGCATGGGTCACGCATGTCCCGGCGGTGACGGCGCCTTCCCCTTCGCGGACCCAGCGGGTCCCGACGGAACCACCATCCTGTGGGACTTCTTCAAACAGCACTCCCGCTGAAGGGCGCGGCCCGTCCGGCGACTCCCGGACTACCCGGGAAGACGTGGACAGCCCATCCGCCGCCATGTTGAGCTTGGGTCAAAGGCATCCATCGCCCGCACGCCCGAGACGCCGGCCCCATGTCCTTCTTCGAAGTGCTCTCACCGGTTCCACGGAAGATGGACATGGGAGGCGACCTCCCGCTGCGCTTCCACACGCGCCCGCTGGTCGGCCAGGTCGTGTGGCCCCTGCTCACGCTGGTGCTGTTCGTCGTGCTTCCCCTCGCCTACGCGCTGGACCAGGGCCTGTCCCTGGCCCGGCTGCGTGAGGAGTGGATGCTGCCCCTGGTGGTGGTGCTGGGCGGCTTCGTGTCCGTGACGTTCATCCTGCGCTGTGTCCGCACCCGGCTGGAGGTGGTGGTGACGGCCAGCGAGGTCATCCTGCGCGGCGCAGGGGCCCTGAGCGCCTTCACCTGGAACGAGCCCCTGGACCACTACGTGGGCCTGGACTGCGAGCGGCGCCACCACCCGGACTGGATTGGCGCGCAGGACGAGTACGGCATCGCGCTGACGCACCGGAAGGACCCCGAGCGCAACGTCGTCGTGCACTGGGGCCGCGACGCCCGCCGCTTCGAGGACCGGCTCGCGCGCTACGCCCACCTCCTCCGGCTCCCCGTCCGCCGGGAGCAGCGCGCCCCCCTCGCCCAGGCGCGCGCCGCCCGCAGATAGCCGCTTCACACCCGCCCGACGACGCGTCGGATATCTCCGACGCCTCTTGACGCGTCGGAGATTTCCGACGTATCAATCCGGGCCATGTCCGAACCGGATGTCTTTTCGGCGCTCTCCAATCCGGTGCGCCGGGAAATCCTGTTGCAGTTGCGCAAGGGGCCGCGCGCGGTGAATGACCTGGCGAGCGGCTTCAACCTGGGGCGGCCCGCCGTCTCCGAACACCTCCAGGTCCTGCGCAAGGCGCGGCTCGTCCGCGAGGAGCCGCGCGGCCGGGAGCGCTACTACCACCTGGATCCGCGTCCCCTGTCGGAGGTGGACGACTGGCTCAAGGCCTTCACGCACTACTGGAAGCAGCGGCTCGCCGCGCTCGAGGACGTGCTCGACGAGGAGTCACGCAAATGAAGCCCCCCGCCGTCATCCAACTGGACCATGTGTATGCCCATCCGCCCTCCGCCGTGTGGAAGGCCCTGACGACGCCGGAGCTCCACGCGAAGTGGTGGGCCGCGGGCGACGTGCGCCCCATCGTGGGCCACCGCTTCACGCTCGACATGGGCGCCTGGGGTCAGCAGCCCTGTGAGGTCGTCGCGGTGGAGCCGGAGCGGCTTCTTCAGTACCGCTTCGCCACGGGCACGCTCGACACCACCCTCACCTGGCGGCTCGTGCCGGAGGGGACGGGGACGCGGCTCACCCTCATCCATGAAGGCTTCAACCTGGACTCGCCCATGGGCCGCCGGGCCTTCGAGGGGATGAAGCCGGGCTGGCCGGGGCTGCTCGCACGTCTGGGAACCGCACTCGGCGTCTGAGTGCCCGCCCCCTGAGACGAGCCGTGGACGCACGGGGGGAACGCGGATACAAGGCCGCCGAATGGAGGCCGTATCCGTGAAGAAGCCCACCCTCGTGACTGAAATCTCGAAGGAGTTCACCTTCGAGGCCGCGCACCGCCTGCCCAACGTTCCGGAAGGGCACAAGTGCTCGCGGGTGCACGGCCACAGCTACCGCATCGAAATCACCCTCCGAGGCCCCGTGCACCCTCAGTTCGGGTGGATCGTGGACTTCGCGGAGCTGAACGCCGCCTGGCAGCCGCTGCACGCCCAGTTGGACCACCGGCTGCTCAACGACGTCCCCGGCCTGGAGAACCCCACGAGCGAGCTGCTGGCCGCGTGGCTCTTCGAGCGCGTGAACGTGCCCGGCACCACCGTCGCGCGCATCCGCGTGGCGGAGACGTGCACGTCCTCGTGCACCGTCTACGCGCAGGAAGGCTGAAGGCCGCTTCAGCGCTCGATCTGCCCCAGGTTGGCGTGGATGACCGCGCCATTCAGGACCGGGGTGGTGGCGCAGGTGTAGAGCACGCCGGCGATCTCCTCCGGCGTGATGAGCCGCCCGAAGGTCGTCATCCCCGCCACGCTGGCCCGGACGGCGGGGTCCGCGCCCATGTGCTCGCGGAGCATCTCCGTGTCCGTGAAGCCCGGGCAGACGCAGGCGGTGTGGACCCGCGTCCCCGCCAGGTCCTGGCAGGTGGCCCGCATCATCCCGATGAGCGCGTGCTTGGTCGTCACGTAGGACGCCACGCCCTTCACGGCCTTCTCCCCCAGCGTGGACGACACGTAGAGCAGGGACGAGCCCTCCGTGAGCAGCGGCCGCGCCAGGCGGTTGAGCACCAGCGGGGCCACGACGTTGACCTCCAGCACCCGGCGCAGGTGGTCCGCGTCCATGGTCAGCGCGTCGTCCTGCTCGTAGAGCGCGGCGTTGTGCACCACGCACAGGCGGCCCGGCCCCCGTGCCGCGCCGTCGCGCAGCGCCTGCTCCACCGCGGGCTCCCAGCCCGGCACGGACAGGTCCACCGGCACGTTGACCACGTCCGGCACGGTGCACGGGCTCCGCGACACGTTGATGACGCGCCAGCCCTCCTCGCGGAACCGCGCCGCCGCCGCCCGGCCAATGCCCCGGCTCGCGCCGGTGATGAGGACCTGATCAGACATCGCGTTTCCACTCCCAGGAGGCCCACTGGCCAGGGCCGGAGGCGCACTTCACCACCAGCCCCGTGATGTGGTCGCGCGCCATGGCGCTGCCGTCGCCCACCAGTTCCTCGCCGAAGACGCGCGCCAGCTCCTCCAGCGACACGTTGGCCACCGGCAGCACCGTGACGTCGCGGGCAAGGAAGCGCAGCTCCTCGCCGTTGAAGTGCGCCACGTGGTTGCCCTTTTCGTCCCGCTCCAGCCGCAGGTGCTGGGAGTGGGCGGGCAGGAAGAACGTCTCGTTCCAGGCCTTGCAGCGGGCGATGATGGCCTGCTTGAGCGGACCGTAGTCCGAAAGCAGGCCGTCGTCGGACACCTCCCCCGTCAGCGCGACGTAGACGGAGAAGTTGTGCCCATGCAGGTTCTCGCGGTGCGTGGCGGAGAAGATGGTGAAGTGCCCCGCGGAGAACTTCATCTCTTCCTTGTGCAGCTCGAGGGTCGTGGTGCGCGGCGCCATGGGATGGCCCAGGGCATACCACCCAGGGCCAAGGCGGGACTAGAAGAGGAAGTCCGTGGTGAGGAAATCCGACTCTCTGCGGGTCAGGATGGATTGGACGAGCGCGGTGTTGTCCGGCGTCGTCTTGGTCGCCACCAGCGTGCGGATGGAGAACACCCGCAGCGCGTCCGCCACGGACAGCGTCCCCTCCGCGGAGTCCTTGCGGCCGTTGAACGGGAACGTGTCCGGCCCGCGCTGGCACTGGCAGTTGAGGTTGATGCGGCCCACCTGGTTGGAGAACGCGTCGATGAACCGCCCGATGCGCGCGGAGTCCTTGCCGAACAGGCTGAGCTGCTGACCGAACGGCGACTCCACCACCAGCCGCACGGCCTCCGCGTCGTCGTCGAAGACCATCACCGGCACCACCGGGCCGAACTGCTCCTCCGTGGCCAGCCGCATGTCCCGCGTCACCGGGTACACCACCGTGGGTGCATAGAACGACCGGGACGCCTGCCCGCCCGTCGCGTTCACCACGCGAGCGCCCTTCCCCACCGCGTCGTCCACCAGCCCCTGGAGGTACGTCCCCTTGCCCGGCTCCGGCAGCGGCGTGACGGCGACGCCCGGGTCCCAGGGCATGCCGGGCTTGAGCTTGTCCACGGCGGCGGTGAACTTCGCCAGGAACGCGTCCACGATGTTCCGGTGCACCACCAGCAGCTTGAGCGCCGTGCACCGCTGGCCGTTGAAGGACAGCGTGCCGGTGATGCACTCCTTCACGGCGTTATCCAGGTCCGCGTCCTCCAGGATGATGGCCGGGTTCTTCGCGTCCAGGCCCAGCACGGACTTGAGGCGGTGCGGGCGCGGGTGCATGCGCTTCAACTCGCTGGCGCCCTTGTTGGTGCCGATGAAGGCGAACAGGTCCACCTGCCCGCTCTCCATCAGCGCGCCCACGGTCTCCCGGCCCCGGCCGTAGATGATGTTGATGACGCCGGGCGGGAAGCAGTCCCGGAACGCCTCCAGCAGCGGGCGCACCAGCAGCACGCCGAACTTCGCCGGCTTGAACACCACGGTGTTGCCCATCAGCAGCGCGGGGAAGAGCGTGCTGAACGTCTCGTTGAGCGGGTAGTTGTACGGCCCCATGCACAGGGCCACGCCCATGGGCGCGCGGCGGATCTGCGCCATGATGCCCTGGTCCTGGACGAAGCGGGACGAGGTGCGGTCCAGCTCCTTCAGCGCGCGGATGGTCTCCACGATGAGGTCCACCGTGCGGTCGAACTCCTTCTCCGAGTCCGGCAGCGTCTTGCCAATCTCCCACATGAGCAGGTTCACCACGGCGGTGCGCTGGGCGCGCATGGCGGCGAGGAAGCGCTCCACGTGCTCGATGCGCTCGGCGACCTTGAGGGAGGGCCAGACGCCCCGGCCGGAGTCGTAGGCCTTCACCGCCGCCGCCAGCGCGTCCAGGGACTCGCGCGAGGTGAGCAGCGGGGTCGCGCCAATCACCTTCTGCTTCAGCCCCTCCGGGGTCCGGACGAACACGGGGCTCGCCACGGGGTTGAGCTCGCCGGCCCAGGTGCGCAGCTCGCCGCCCACGAGGTACTCGCGCTGCTCCAGGTACGCGGGCAGCCGCACGCCGGGGGGAATCTGCTCTTCGGTGGGAAAGAGGGTGTCCAGTGCCGTCATGGACGGCCTTTCTAATCAGACACCCCGCCCCCGGCACGATTTCCCGTCATGATGAAACCATGATGAGGAGACGAGCCCCCCATGCGGTTCGATGCGGGGCGCATCTGGATGATGGCTCCACCCTGATGCGCGAGAGGTGGTCCATGCTGAAGTCCCTCCTGAGAAGCACCCTGCCGCTGTTCCTGATGATGTCCGCCGCGCCCGTGGGAGCCCAGTCCCAGCCGGGCACCGCCGCCAAGAGCGTCATCATCGGCACGGTGATTGACGTCGAGACCCGGAAGCCCGTGGGGGACGTGGTCGTCACGGCGACCTCGCCGAGCCTGCAGGGCGAACAGGTGGTCGTCACGGACGCCCAGGGCAACTACCGCATCCCCCAACTTCCCGCGGGGACGTACACCCTGCGGTTCGAGAACGAGGGGTTCAAGCCTTACGCCCGCCCTGAAATCCAGCTACTGCCCAACCGCACCATCCGCGTGAACGTGGAGCTGCTGGCCGAGCACTTCTCGAGGTCGGTGAACGTCATCGGCGCGCCGCCCACCATCGACGTGGGCTCGACGAACCAGGGCGTCAACGTGGACCCGGAGTTCATCAAGCGCATCGCGGTGGCGCGCCCGGTGGGCAAGGACGGCGCGAAGCGCGGGTTCGAGTCCCTGGTGGAGCCTCCTGCGGGTCCCCGGTCCGAGGGCGGCTACGTGGTGGACAACCCGTCGCCCGACGGCGACCCGAACAGCACCAACGACCGCGTGCGCGCCCCGTCCTGGGCCCTGCCGTACATGCACGTCATCGTCCCGGACGGCACGCCGCAGACGGTGTACCGCGCGCCCCAGCCCGCGCCGGAGCGCACCGTGGCCCCGCCGGGCCAGCGCTTCTTCGACATGTACTTCAAGGGCTACGGCGTGAACCCCACCGTGGACACCGAGGAGGAGCGCTTCTCCACCTTCTCCGTGGACACGGACACCGCGTCGTACACGCTGACGCGCGCCTACCTGGAGCGCGGCGCGCTGCCGGACGAGCAGGCCGTGCGCGTGGAGGAGTTCATCAACACGTTCGACTACGACTACGCCAACGCCCCGGACGCCCCGTTCAGCGTGAACGTGGAGGGCTTCCCCTCCCCCGCGCGCAAGGGCTACCAGGTGGTGCACATCGGCGTGAAGGCGCGCGACGTGAGCAGCGTGGAGCGCAAGCCGAGCCACCTCGTCTTCGTCATCGACGTGTCCGGCTCCATGGCCATGGAGAACCGGCTGGGCCTGGTGAAGCGCTCACTGCGCCTGCTGGTGGACGCGCTGGATGAGCGGGATTGGGTGTCCATCGTCGTCTACGGCAGCACCGCCCATCAGGTGCTCGCCCCCACCAACGCCACGCAGAGGGCCACCATCCTGGGCGCCATCGACAGCGTCCAGTCGGAGGGGTCCACCAACGCGCAGGCGGGCATGGAGCTGGGCTACGCGCTCGCCGCGAGCCACCTGGTGAAGGGCGGCATCAACCGCGTCATCCTCTGCTCGGACGGCGTGGCGAACAACGGCATCACCGAGGCGGACGGCATCTGGGAGCGCGTGAAGGAGCAGGCGGCGGCGGGCATCACCCTGTCCACCGTGGGCTTCGGCATGGGCAACTACAACGACGTGCTGATGGAGCGGCTGGCCCAGGTGGGTGAAGGCAACTACTCCTACGTGGACAGGCTGGAGGAGGCCCGCCGCATCTTCGTGCAGAACCTCACCGGCACGCTCCAGGTGGTGGCCAAGGACGTGAAGCTCCAGGTGGAGTTCGACCGCAAGACGGTGTCCCGCTACCGCCTCATCGGCTACGAGAACCGGCTGCTCACCAAGCAGCAGTTCAACGACGACCGCGTGGACGCGGGGGAAGTGGGCGCGGGCCACGCCGTCACCGCCCTCTATGAAGTGAAGCTGCGCGACCCGGCCCAGACGAACTTCGGCACGCTGCGCATCCGCTACAAGGCCCCGGAGGGCGGCAGCTCGAAGCTCATCGAGAAGGCGATGCCCGTGACGCTCCTGCGCCCCGCCTATGAGAAGGCCGCGTCCCCCACCCGCCTGTCCTACGTCGCCGCCGCCTTCGCGGAGAAGCTGCGCGGCTCCTACTGGGCGCGCCCGCTCACCTACGACGCGCTGGTGTCGCTGTGGGAGGAGCTGGGCACGCCGCTGAAGGCCCGCGCGGACGTGGCGGAGCTGGGTGAGCTCATCCGGCTGGCGAAGAAGCTGGACCGCCGTCAGGACCGCTTCGAGTCCTTCGCGCCGGTGCGCACCATGGACGCCGACCGCGTCCCCACCCTCAAGTAGGGACGTCCCGGATGCCGCGCAGGCTGCTGCCCACCCTCGTCGCCCTCGTGCTCGGCCTCGCCGGGCTCGGGGTCGGCCTGGGCTATCTCCACCGCATCTTCGCCGCCGAGCGCGAGGATGCACGGGCCTCGCTCCGCGTCCGGCGCGAGGCCCTGGAGCAGTACGCCCGCGCGTCGTTGAGCCAGGCGCTGCGCGAAGGCCTGGAGGGTGCGCGCGGCACGCTGGCGGCGGCGAAGGAGGATCCTTTGGTGGCCACGCCGGGGCTGTACCTGCGGGAACAGGGGGAGCAGGTATTGCCCCGGCTGGCGCGGTTCGACACGGCCGGGGACGCGCCCGCGAAGGAGCGCTACGCCAGGCTGCGCGCGGGCACGGAGGTCGCGGACGAGGACGAGGGACCGTGGAAGGAGCGGCTGGAGCGGATGGCGCTGGTGGAGCAGTCGCTGAAGGCGAAGGACCGGGGCGCCACGCAACTGTCGCTGATGGCGCTGCTCCAGCACCGGGCCCGCTTCGTGCTCGCGTCCACGCGGGACCTGCCCTCGATGCTGGTGGTGCTGGAGGACGTGGCGGCGAGAGGCGACGTGGTGCCGGACCTGATGCGGGCCCTGGTGCGCGACGGGCTCCTGGACGGCCAGGGCGGAGGGCGGCTGGAGGGACTGCAGCGGCTGCTGTTGCTCAAGCGCTCGCGCTTCACGCCGGAGGACTTCGACTTCCTGCGCGAGAAGGTGGTGGCGCTCTCCACGCGCGTGGGCGTGCCGGTGGCGGACTTCGAAGCGCGGGCGCGCGAGCTGGCCTCGACGCCGCTGCCCCTTCCAGAAGCCGTGCGGGAGCCGGTGCTCATCCGGTCCGGCTGGTATCTGGAGCCGCTGTCGGGGAGCGACGTGCGCGGGCTGGCACTGGACCTGTCAGGGCTCCTGGCGGGGCTCACCCGCGAGATGCGGGAGCGCGGCCTGCTGAAGGCGGACGGACACGTGACGCTGCCGGGGGATGCGCCGGTGCTGACGCTGTCGTCGCTGCCGGTGGCGGTGGAGTCGTCCGAGTGGGCCCAGGGCGAAGAGGCGCTGGAGCGCCGCTACCGGCTCAAGACGCTGATGCTGGCCCTGTGCGCGGCGCTGGCGCTCGTCATCGCGGCGCTGGCCTTCGTGGCGCAGCAGCGCAAGTACCGCTTCCTGGAATTGAAGAGTGACTTCGTGGCCACGGTGTCGCACGAGCTGCGCACGCCGCTGGCCTCCATCCGGCTGCTCGCGGAGACGCTGGAGTGGCGGGTGGCGGAGGGCGCGGACGCGAAGGACTACCCCGCGCGCATCATCCGCGAGGCGGACGGGCTGGGCTTCCTGGTGGAGAACCTGCTGTCCTTCAACCGCATCGACAAGGGGCGCTGGGTGCCGAAGCTCGCGCCGGTGCGGCTGGACGAGCTGGTCTCCAACCTGCGCCGCGACCTGGAGTCCGGCGCGCCGGTGCCGGTGGAGCTGACGGCGGACGTGGACGCGCGCGAGCTGAACGCGGACGCGCAGCTCTTGCGGCTGCTCCTGGCGAACCTGGCGCGCAACGCATGCGCGTACAACACCCGCAGCCCCGTGCGGCTGCACGTCCAGACGCTGTCCGGCGGGCGCGTGCACTTCACGGACAACGGCACCGGCATCCCGCAGGCCGAGTGGGAGCGCGTCTTCGGCGAGTTCTACCGGCTGTCCGGCCGCGACGGCCGCGAGGTGCCCGGCAGCGGGTTGGGGCTCGCGCTGTGCCGGAAGATTGCCCGGCTGCACGGAGGCACGCTGCGAGTGGCGGCCTCCAGCCCCGAAGGCACCACCTTCGAACTGACCCTTCCCGAGTACCGGCCCCAGGCCCGGAGCACCGCATGACCACCGCCGCCCCCACCGTCCTCGTCGTGGAGGACGACCCGAACCTGCGGCTCGCGCTGCGCGACAACCTGGAGCACCAGGGCGGCTACGCCGTGGAGGAGGCCGCCACGGTGAAGGAGGCGCGCGAGCAACTGTCCCGCCGCGACTTCCAGCTCATCCTCCTGGACGTGATGTTGCCGGACGGTGACGGCTACTCGCTCTGCCGTGCGCTGCGAGAGGAAGGCATGGAGATGCCGGTGCTGATGCTCACCGCGCGCACGCTGGAGGAGGACGTGGTGCGCGGCTTCGAGTCCGGCGCGCAGGACTACCTGGGCAAGCCCTACCGGCTGCGAGAGCTGCTCGCGCGCGTGGGCGCCCACCTGCGGCGCGGCGGTGGCGTGGCCCCGGCGAAGGTCCTGCGCTTCGCGGGCTACAGCGTGGACCTGGACCGGCGGCGCGTGGAGACGCCCGAGGGCGCGGAGGTGGAGCTGACGCGCAAGGAGTTCGACCTGCTGGCCTTCTTCCTGAAGGAGCGCGAGCGGGCGCTCAAGCGCGACGAAATCCTGGACGCCGTGTGGGGCACGGACGTGGTGGTGGATCCGCACACCGTGGACAACTTCGTCTCCAGCCTGAAGCGCAAGCTCAAGTGGACCAGCGCGTCCCGCTTCTCCATCCAGACCGTGCGCGGCGTGGGCTACCGCATGGAGGTCGAGCGCGGTTCCTGACGCGAGCAATAACCGGATTGACTGGATATCTCGTCTGATGGCATGAAGCCAGGCAGACTTTGTTCTTTCGGAAAACAAAGTCTACCTGGGATGGACAGGTGCACCTCCCAGGAGTTCCTCCACCTGCTGGCGGTACCCATGGGAGACGTCATGAGCCACAAGGGAATCATCCGCGGTCTGTCGTTGCTGGGAGTCGTGGGCGCGCTGGCGGGCTGTTCGGGGCCGGAGACGGGAGACACCGCGCAAGAAACCGTGGGCCAGGTGGAGAGCGCCGCCGTGGTGTCGACCATCACGGAGGGCGACTACGTCATCCGCTCGGTGCGCACGAACAAGTGCATCGACGTGGCGTCGTCCAGCACGGCGGACGGCGCGAAGGTGCAGCAGTGGGACTGCAACGGCACCAACGCGCAGAAGTTCCACATCTCGCCCACGTCGGGCGGGTTCTTCAAGATCATCAACGTCAACAGCGGCAAGGCCCTGGACATCCAGGGGGTCAGCACCGCGGAGAACGCGGTCCTCCACCAGTGGACCTACGTCGACGGCGCCAACCAGCAGTTCCAGTTCATCAACCGGGGCGGCACGCAGTTCAGCTTCCACCCGCGCCACACCGGCATGGCCATGGACCTGTCGTGGGGCTCCTTCGACAACGGCACGCAGATCGTCCAGTACCCGTACTATCCGGACCGGGACAACCAGCGCTGGACGTTCGACAAGGTCTCCGGCGGTGGGGGCGGCGGCACGGGCTTCGGGGGCATCCTGACCCGCGACATGTTCAACACCATGTTCCCCAGCCGCAACGGCTTCTACACGTACGACGCGCTCATCGCCGCCGCGAACACCTTCCCGTCCGTGGCGACGACGGGTGACACCGACACGCGCAAGCGCGAGGTGGCCGCCTTCCTGGCCAACGTGTCGCACGAGACGGGCGGGCTCGTGTACATCGAGGAGATCAACAAGGGCGACTACTGCGACACGTCGTGGGGACCTCCGGGCTGCTTCTGCGCCGCGGGCAAGCGGTACTACGGCCGCGGCCCCATGCAGTTGTCGTGGAATGGCAACTACTGCGCCGCGGGCAACGCGCTGGGCCTGCCGCTCCAGGCGAACCCGGACCTGCTGGCCCAGGACGCGAACGCCGCGTGGCGCACGGGCTTCTGGTTCTGGACCACGCAGAACGGCGCGGGCTCCATGACGGCGCACAACGCCATCGTCAACGGCGCCGGCTTCGGTGAGACCATCCGCACCATCAACGGGTCGGTGGAGTGCTACGGCCGCAACCCCGGCCAGGTGCAGAGCCGCATCGACAAGTACCTCCAGTTCTGCTCCATGCTCGGCGTGAGCCCCGGCAACAACCTGGGCTGCTGACGCCTCAGGGCAACTGCCCCAGCAGCTCGAAGAGGGCCTCGCGCGTCAGCCCCGCCGCGTCGCGAGCCGCCGTCTCCAGCATCCCCCGGGCCCGGCCCAACCGGGCCGGGTCCGCCTCCTCCAACGCGGCCACGGCGGCCTCCTGGAGCTCGCGCGACGCGGCCGGGCCCAACTGGCCCTTCAGCAGGAAGAGGGCCTCCGCCGCCGGAGCACCGGAGCGCACCAGCGCCACGGCGGAGCGGGCCGCGACGTGCGGACTCTCGTCGCGGAGGTGCTCGCGCAGGGCCGAGACGGCCTCCGGCGACAGCGGGCCGCGCACCCCCAGCAGCGCCGCCGCCTCCTGCCGGATGGGCGCTTCCGGCGCGGTCAACGCGCGCAGCAGCGCGGGCTCCAGGTCGGGCAGCGCGGGCGCGGGCCGCGCCTCTCCGTTCAGCTCCTCCAGCAGGCCCCGCAGCGACACCAGCGCCAGGTAGAGGCGCGCTCCGTCCGACTTGCGCACCTGCTCCAGCAGCCGGGGCGCGGTGAGGTCCGGCGCCAGCGGGGCGAGCGCGGCCAGGGACTCCAGCGCGGAGAGGGCCACGGGCTCCTCGTCCTCCAGGAGCGCCAGCAACTGGCGCAGCTCCGACGCCGCGGCGGTCCCCAGCCGCCCCACCACGCGCGCCATGGCGCCGCGCACCGACGCCTCCGGGTGCTGGAACAGCCCGTCCAGCGCGGCGAGCTGGAAGGGGTCCACCCGGCACACCCCGGCGAGCACGCTCGCCGCGTTCTCCAGGGCCGGGGCGTCCGCCTCCAGCCGCGGCAGCACCGCCAGCACGCTCTGGACGGCGAGCCCGGTGAGGCCCGCCTGCGGAGGCCACCAGCTCCGCTGCAACAGGAACAGCAGGGGCTCCGCGACCGCCGTCCCGGGGCGCCCCAGCTCCTCCAGGAGCGCCCGCGCGGTCCGCTCCCGCGACTCCGGCGGCCCGGACACCAGCAGCTCCTCCAGCGCCGACTGCGCCTCCTCGCGTGCTCCCGCGTCACGCGACGAGAGCCGCCCCAACCATTCCTCCACCGTGCGGACACGGCCCCTACCGCGCTCCGAAGACATGGCCCCACGCTAGCGCAACACCCCGGGAGCCCGGGGCCTCAACACAGGGCTCAGACCTGCGCCATCTGGATGAGGTTGCCGCAAGTGTCCTCGAAGACAGCGGCGGTGACGGGGCCCATGGCGGTGGGCTTGCCGCGGAACACCACGCCCAGTTTCACCATGCGTTCATATTCCGCTTCACAGTTGTCGACGCCGAACGACGTCAACGGGATGCCCGCGTCGAACAGCGCCTTCTGGAACACGCGCGCGGGCGCGAAGCCCATGGGCTCCAGCAGCAGTTGCGTGCCCTCTAGAGCGTCCGGCGCGACGACGGTCAGCCACCGGTGCTCCCCTCCCAGCGGGATGTCCACCTTCAGCACGAAGCCCAGGACCTCCGTGTAGAACTTCAGGGCCTTGGACTGGTCATCCACCATCACGCTCGTCACGCTGATCCGCATCGCATTCCTTCCAGGTGGTTCATCGTTTCACTTCACCGGTGCCGCACGCCGTGCCGGAAGCAGTCCACCGTGTGGTCATCCACGATGCCCGTGGCCTGCATCCACGCGTAGACGATGACCGGCCCCACGAACTTGAAGCCGCGCTGCTTGAAGGCCTTGGAGTACGCCTCCGACAGCTCCGTCTTCGCCGGCACGTCGCCCCGGCCCTTCCATGCGTTGCGGAGGGGCTTCCCGCCCGCCATGCCCCAGACGAACGAGGAGAAGTCCTCGCCCGCCTCCTGCATCTTCAAGTAGGCGCGCGCGTTGCCGATGGTGGCTTCAATCTTCGCGCGCGCCCGGACGATGCCTTCATCCGCCATCAGGCGCGTGACGTCCTTCTCCGTGAAGCGCGCCACCACCTTCGGGTCGAAGCCCTTGAACGCCTTCCGGAAGGCCTCGCGCTTGCGAAGGATGACGATCCACGCGAGCCCCGCCTGGAAGCCCTCCAGCATCAGCATCTCCCAGAGCGCGCGGCTGTCGCGCACGGGCACGCCCCACTCCTCGTCGTGGTAGGTCTGGTACAGCGGATCCGTCCCCACCCACACGCAACGCTGTTGCATCCGCGCTCCTCTCTGGTTCGCGGCGGAGGGGTATCACGGAGACTGAACAGGCGGCCAGTCCCGTCCCCTGTCTTTTCAGCGCGGGCGCGTCAGCAGCGCGAACAGCCCATCGCTCCACCACCGGCCGCGCAGCCCCGGCAGGAACCGCTGCCAGTACACGCTGCTGCGGGGAATCCGCCCGGGCAGTGGATAGTCGAAGTCGATGGACTGGAACCCCGCCTCCACGGCCATGCGCCGCGCGTCCAGCTCCGTGATGGGCGTGATGTGTCCGGAGTCCCGGTAGTCCTGCTCGCAGAACGCGGGGAAGTAGCCCCGGACCAGGAAGGACAGGCGCGCCGTCAGGCTGTCGTTGTTGGGCGTGGTGAAGAAGAGGTGGCCTCCGGGCTTGAGCACGCGGAAGGCCTCCTTCACGAAGTGGCGCGGGTTGGCCAGGTGCTCCAGCACTTCAATGGCGAACACCCAGTCCACCGACGCGTCGCCCCACGGCAGCGCGTCCCGGGACACGTCCCGGAGCTGGAACTCCACGCCCGGCAGGCGGCTGGCGCCCGCGTCGTGGATGTCCGTGCTCAGGATGCGCTCGACGGCCGGGTTGCGCTGCAGCCGGCGGATCCACCCGCCACTGCCCGAGCCCACGTCGAGCACCACGCCGAAGGCCCGCTGCCCCGCCACGCTCCAGGCCGCGTCCCGCAGCGGCTCCGGGGACAGCCCGTCCTGACGCTGCGCGTAGGCGGCGGCATCATGGCCCAGCGGTCCCGTGTTTCCCTTCACACCTGGATCCATGCGCGGGGAGTCTAGCCTCCGGAGCGTGCGGATGCGCAGGTGAAGGAACGTCTGTCATCCGCGCGAAACGCTATCATCCGCGCGCCAGGTGCTACCGGGAGGCACGCATGGGACAGGAAGTGGACGTCATCGTCGTGGGCGGAGGGCTCGCGGGACTCGTCGCCGCGACCGAGCTCGCGGATGCGGGCAAGCGCGTCGCCGTGGTGGACCAGGAGGGCCCCCAGAACCTGGGCGGCCAGGCGTTCTGGTCGTTCGGCGGCCTGTTCCTCGTGGACTCGCCCGAGCAGCGGCGCGTGGGCATCAAGGACTCCCACGCGCTCGCGCTGGAGGACTGGATGGGCACCGCCGCCTTCGACCGCGAGGAGGACCACTGGCCGCGCAAGTGGGCGGAGGCCTTCGTCGACTTCGCCGCGGGCGAGATGCGCCCCTGGTTGGTCCAACAGGGCATGAGCTGGTTCCCCGTGGTGGGCTGGGCGGAGCGCGGCGGCTACGGCGCCGTGGGCCACGGCAACTCCGTCCCCCGCTTCCACGTCACCTGGGGCACCGGCCCCGGCGTGCTGGAGCCCTTCGTCCGCCGCGCCAAGGCCGCCGAGGCCAAGGGCACCCTCACCTTCCACTTCCGCCACCGCGTGGACGAGCTGCTCACCCAGAACGGCGCCGTGGTGGGCGTGCGCGGCATGACGCTGGAGCCCACGGACGTCCCGCGCGGCGCCAGCAGCTCGCGCGTGACGACAGGTGACTTCGAGCTGCGCGCGAGCGCGGTCATCGTCACGTCCGGCGGCATCGGCGGCAACCACGAGCTGGTGCGCAAGGCGTGGCCCCAGCGCATGGGCCCCGCGCCGAAGTTCATGATTCAAGGCGTGCCCGACCACGTGGACGGCCGGATGATCGCCATCACGGAGGCCGCGGGCGGACGGCTCATCAACCGCGACCGCATGTGGCACTACACGGAGGGCCTGCGGAACTGGAACCCCATCTGGCCCCGGCACGGCATCCGCATCCTGCCGGGCCCCAGCTCGCTGTGGCTGGACGCCACCGGCAAGCGCCTGCCGCCGCCGCTGTTCCCCGGCTTCGACACGCTGGGCACGCTGGAGCACATCCTCAAGACGGGCCACGAGCACACCTGGTTCATCCTCAACCAGTGGATCATCAAGAAGGAGTTCGCGCTCTCCGGCTCGGAGCAGAACCCGGACCTCACCGGCAAGGACTGGCTGGGCGTGCTCAACCGCGCCGTGGGCAAGAAGGCCATGGGCCCGGTGGAGGCCTTCAAGGAGAAGGGCGAGGACTTCGTCATCTCCAACAACCTGCGCGACCTGGTCGCCGGGATGAACGCGAAGACGGAAACCCCGCTCCTGGACTTCGCCACGGTGGAGCGCGAGGTGAAGGCCCGCGACCTGCAGATGGACAACCCCTTCAGCAAGGACCTGCAGCTCGCGGCCATCCGGCAGGCGCGCAACTACCGGGGTGACAAGCTGGTGCGCACCGCGAAGCCGCACCGCATCCTGGACCCCAAGGCGGGGCCGCTCATCGGCGTGAAGCTGAACATCCTCACGCGCAAGACGCTGGGCGGCTTCGAGACCGACCTCCAGGGCCGCGTCTTCAACGCCAAGGGGCAGACCATCCCAGGGCTCTATGCGGCAGGCGAGGTGGCCGGCTTCGGAGGCGGTGGCGTCCACGGCTACCGCGCCCTGGAAGGCACGTTCCTGGGCGGCTGCATCTTCTCCGGCCGCGCCGCGGGCCGGGCCGCGGCGGGGAGTGTGTAGGCCTCAGGCGGCGGCCTGGAAGGGCCACGGCGTGGAGCGCATCCCGGCCGCCCAGTTGTCGTGCCGGCCGTCCCAGTACCCGAAGGTGAGCAGCGACGGGTCCACGTCATCCAGCGTGTTGACGTAGATGGAGACGAACTTCCCGCCCAGCTCCGGGACGTCGCCGTCACCGAAGCACACGACGCCGCAGTTCGAGCAGAAGCTGCGGGTGTTGGGGCTGCCGTCGCGCCCGTACTTCTTGAGGGCGTCCTGGCCCTTCAGGAGCCGGAAGGCGTCCGGCTTCATCCCCGCGCCGCCGCCGTAGCCGTACTTCATGCAGATGGTGCAGTTGCAGCGGCTCACGCTCGCCAGGTCCACGGTGGCCTCGTAACGCACGGCGCCACACAGGCAGCCGCCCGCGTAGGTGTGCAGGCCGCGCAGGGCAGGGGTCTTCTGAAGGTCGTTCGGGTTCATGGCGGTATCTCCGGTGCCGCGTTGTGGGAACGCACTCAATGTCGCCCCGGCTCGTGACAGCCTTATGTCAGGTTTGTCGCCGCCTCCTGTTGAACCCGGCGGGGCGTGGCCCAGAGTGCCCCTGTCCACCGTTCCCGGAGGCCGCATGCCCGCGTGGAAGTCCCTGGCCCGTGTCCTTGCCCCGACGTTGCTCCTGCCCCTGCTGGGGGCCGCCCCGCCCGAGAAGGCGGCCACGCCGGCGGCCCGGCCGTCGAAGCAGTACACGGTGGAGCAGTTCCTGGGGTCCACGGAGGTGATGGCCCCGGTCTTCACCTCGGATGGCAGGCAACTGCTCTTCTCGTCGAACGCGTCCGGCATCTTCAACGTCCACAGCGTGCCGGTGGGCGGGGGCAAGCCCACCGCGCTGACGCGCTCGAAGACGGACAGCCTCCGCGTGGTGGGGGCCTTCCCGCGTGACGGCCGCTTCCTCTTCGAGCGCGACAAGGGCGGCGATGAGCAGACCCACGTCTACGTGCGCACGCCGGACGGCAAGGAGAAGGACCTCACGCCCATGAAGAAGGGCGTGGCCCACTTCCTGGGCTTCAGCCACGACGACAGCGCATTCTACATCACCACCAACGAGCGCGACCCGGGCGCCATGGACGTGTACCGCCATGACGCGAAGACGTACGCGCGCACGCTGCTGGCCCGGAACGACAAGGGGTTCGGCGTCGCGGCCGTGGCCCCGGACGAGAGCTGGGTGGCCCTGGAGGAGGCGGTCACCACGTCGGACGGCAACGTGTGGCGCTACGACGTCGCGACAAAGACGCTGAAGAACCTCACGCCCCACACGGGCACGGCCAGCTACCGGGTGGGGGACATCCACCCCGTCACCGGGGAGCTGTACGTCATCACGGACGACGGCTCGGAGTTCGCCCGCGTGGTGCGTCCGGCGAGGGAGGCCGGCAAGTGGGAGGACGTGGAGAAGGCGGACTGGGACATCGTCGACACCTCCTTCTCGCGCGCGGGGGCGTTCCGCGTCTCCGTCATCAACGTGGACGCCGGCTTCGAGGTGCGCCTGCACGACGTGAAGGCCGGCACCCAGGTCCCGCTGACGCAGCTCCCCGCCGGGATGATCTCCGAAGCCGTCTTCTCCCGTGACGAGAAGCAGTTGGCGGTTTTGCTGGAGACGGACCGCGCCTCCGCGAACCTCTACGTCCAGGACCTGGCCACGAAGAAGACCCCGCGCGTGACGGACACGATGAGCCGCGAGCTGGACCCGGAGGACCTGGTGGACGCGCGGGTGGTGCGCTTCAAGTCCTTCGACGGGATGGAGATCCCCAACCTGCTCTTCAAGCCGCACCAGGCCACGGCCCAGAACAAGGCGCCCGCCATCGTCTACGTGCACGGCGGCCCGGGCGGAGAGACGACCCGGGGCTACAACAACTACATCCAGTACCTGGTGAACCACGGCTACGTGGTGCTGGGCATCAACAACCGGGGCAGCGGCGGCTACGGCAAGACGTTCCGGAAGGCGGACGACCAGAAGCACGGCAAGGAGCCGCTGCGCGACTGCGTGGAGGCGCGCAAGTACCTGGCGAGCCTGCCGTACGTGGATGGCTCGCGCGTGGGCATCCTGGGTGCCAGCTACGGTGGCTACATGGTGCTGGCGGCGCTCGCCTTCCACCCGGACGCCTTCGACGTGGGCGTGGACGTCTTCGGCGTGTCCAACTGGCTGCGCACGCTCAAGAGCATGCCGCCCGAGTGGGGCGCCTTCCGTCAGGCCATGTTCCAGGAGATCGGCGACCCGGAGAAGCAGGAGGCGATGCTCAAGGAGATCTCCCCCCTCTTCCACACGGACCGCATCCAGAAGCCGCTGTTCGTCGTGCAGGGCGCCAACGACCCGCGCGTCCTCCAGGCGGAGTCGGACGACATCGTGGCGGCGGTGAAGAAGAACGGCGTGCCCGTGGAGTACCTGCTGCTCCCCGACGAGGGCCACGGCTTCAAGAAGAAGAAGAACGAGGCGCTGGTGGACCAGCGCGTCCTGGAGTTCCTCGACCGCTACCTGAAGCCCGCGACGGCTTCGGCCCCCAAGCCCTGAGCGGAGCCCGTGCGCTGGCGGCGCACGGAAGGCCCTGCGTCGCCCGGCTGCCTGTCAGGACTGGATTTTCGCCGCCGTCGCTGGGAGCGAAAGGAGCGGTCCCGATGCGCCAGGCGACGAAGCAGGCCCCGATGAACCTCGAGCACCTGAACCCTTCCGGTCACGGCATCGACGCGGCCTCGCGTCCCAGCCCGGCGACCGCTCCTTCCACGTGCCGCTGGCGGGACTTCGCGTCCTTTCGCCTCGCCTCGCCCGGCTCCTGAAGGCGTCACGCCCCGTCCCTGACGCGGCATGCCCCTGGAGGCCGGGCTCCCCACAAGGGGACCCGGCCTTCTTCACGTCCGGGCTCCCGCTCCCCTTCCGCTTCCCACCCATAGGCCGCGCACCGGGTGCAGTCCGAACTCCAAATCCGGACGAGCAGGGTTCGACTCCCTGGCGGCCTGTCCCGCCCGAAAGGCCCCGTGTCATGGAAACGCTGGTGCTGAGCCAGTCCTATGAACCTGTCGCACGCATCCCGTGGCAACGCGCCATCATGCTGCTCGTCCAGGGCAAGGTGGAGGTCGTCGAGGAGTACGAGGACCGCGTCATCCGCTCGGTGACGGTGGAGCTGCGCATGCCGTCCGTCATCCGCTTCGTGCGCGCCCTGTGGAAGGGCCCGCGCGGCGTGCGCTTCAGCCGGGAGAACGTCTACCAGCGCGACCAGTGCCGCTGCCAGTACTGCGGCCGCAAGGTGACCCGCCCGGAGGCCACGTACGACCACGTGCTGCCGCGCGCGCAGGGCGGCCGCACGAGCTGGGACAACATCGTCATCGCCTGCGTGCCCTGCAACCAGAAGAAGGGCAACCGCACCCCGGCGCAGGCGCGCATGACGCTGCGCACCGTGCCCGCGAAGCCGAAGCGGCTGCCGGACGCGCTGGTCGTGTCGTTCCTCATGGAGAAGGGCCTGCCCCTGTCCTGGCGCAAGTTCCTGAGGGACGTGGCCTACTGGCACACGGAGCTGGAAGCGTAGGGTCCCCGGCCCGCGGAATGGGCCGGGACTTCGCTTCCGCGCCGCACCGGTTAGAGTGCCGCACGTCGAGGGGGCGTTCCGGACCACACCATGGCGACGAGGAAGAACGAAGACCAGGAGCGGCTCATCGACCGCGACCTCACCGCGATGGCGCGCGAGGGCAAGCTGCCGGCCGCCCACGGCGTGGACACCGCCGTGACGGAGGTGCTGGGGCTGCTGGCGCGCGGAGGCAAGCACCCGCTGCTGGCGGGTGAACCCGGCGTGGGCAAGAGCGCGCTCGTGCAGGAGGTGGCCCGCCGCATCGCCGAGGGGCGCGTGGACGGCGACCTGGCCCAGGCGCGGCTCGTGGAGGTGTCCGTCGCGAACATCCTGGCGCGCAGCACCCAGCGCCAGGCCGCCGAGTCCTTCGAGGAGCTGCTCACCCACCTGGGCCGCCACCCCTGCCCCATCGTCTACATCCGCGACCTGCCGGTGGCCCTCGGCGGCCCCCTGGCCCCCGTGGCCGTGCGCGCGCTGCGCACCGGCGGGCTGCGCTTCATCTTCGAGACCGAGCCCAAGCGCGTGCAGGAGCTGCTGCGCGCCGACGAGGCCCTGGCGGAGCGGCTGCACCTGCTGCCTTTGAACGAGCCGTCGCTGGAGAAGGCGCGCTGGATCGTCGGCCGCGTGGCGGAGGAACTGGAGCGCGAGCTGCGGCTGCCCATCGACCCGGCCGCGTGCGACCTGGCGCTGCGGCTGTCCGCGAAGTTCCTCCTGGCGCAGCACATGCCGCGCAAGGCGATCGAGCTGCTCAAGGAGACGGCGGCGGAGGCCGCGGGCGTGGCGCGCGACCACGTGGGCCCGGAGGACGTGCTCACCCGCTTCTGCGCCGCCACGCGCCTGCCCCGCTTCGTCGTGGACGACGCGATGCCGCTGGACCTGGAGGAGACGGAGCGCTTCTTCGGGGAGCGGCTGCTCGGCCAGACGGACGCGGTGGCCGCGGTGCTGCGCTCGGTGGCGCTGCTCAAGGCGGGGCTCAACGACCCGCGCCGTCCGCTGGGCGTGTTCCTCTTCGCCGGCCCCACGGGCGTGGGCAAGACGCAACTGGCGAAGCTGCTGGCGGAGTACCTCTTCGGCTCCGCCGACAGGCTGGTGCGCCTGAACATGGCGGACTACCCCAACGACGGCGACGAGAGCGTCCCCTTCGGCGCGTCGTGGGCGCCCGCGCTGGAGACGCGGCGCGGAGAGCTGTCCGCGCTGCTCGACGGCAAGGTGTTCACCGTGCTGCTGCTGGACGAGTTCGAGAAGGCCGCGCGCAGCGTGCACGACCGCTTCCTCCAGCTCTTCGACGAGGGCACCTTCGTCAACGGCGCGGGCGAGGCGGTGTCGTGCAACAACACGCTCATCGTGGCCACGTCCAACGTGGGCTCGGAGGTGTACCGCGAGGCGGGCCTGGGCTTCGCCGCGCACAAGCGCGCCGAGGAGCAGGTGTCGGAGGTGGACCGCCGCATCGCGGAGGCCTTCCGCCCGGAGTTCCTCAACCGCTTCGACGCCATCTGCCACTTCCGCCCGCTGTCGCGCGTGGACATCCGCAAGATTGCCCAGCGCGAGGTGGGCCGCGTGCTGGAGCGCGAAGGCATCCGCGCGCGCGCCCTGGACGTGGAGGTGACACCGGAGGTCGTGGACCGGCTGGTGGAGCGCGGCTACTCGCCGCAGTTCGGCGCGCGCTACCTGCAGCGTGAAATCGAGAAGACGCTCACCGCGGCGCTCGCGGTGGAGATCGCCCGCAGGCCCCTGCCGCCCGGCACGCCCGTGCGCGTGGAGGCCCGTCCCGGAGGCCGCGTGGTCGCGGTCGCGGAGCCCGTGCCGCCGCCCCGCGAGGTGACGGCGCAGTTGCTCCTGCCCACGCCGAAGGCCGCGGCGGTGAAGCGCCGGTTGGACCGCAAGTCGCTGCTGATCGAAATGGACCGGCTGGTGGGCCGCGCCCGCGCGCTCGCCGAGTCCACGGGACGGCCGGAGCTGGAGACGCGCCGGGCCGCGCTGCTCGCGGAGACGCAGGCGCCCAACCTCTGGGACGACCCGCGGCGCGCGGCGGAGGTCCTCCGCGCCTTCCGCACGGTGGAGGCGCAGTTGGGAGAGCTGGACCGCCTGGAGGCCGCGTGCCACTTCGGGCGCCGGCTGGTGCGCGAGGCGAAGAACGAGATGCAGTTGGGCTCCGCGGCGAAGCAGGTGGAGGAGGTCGCGCGCGAGGTCCAGATGGCGGAGGCGCTGCGGGCCGCCGGGGCCACGCCGCTGGACAACGAGGCGCTGGTGGACATCTGCGCCAGCGACACGTCGGAGCAGCAGGCCGTGTGGGTGCAGGAGCTGGCCACCATGTACCTGGGCTGGGCGCAGCGCCGGGGCTACGAGGCCACCGCCGTCGCGGAGGCGGACGCCCCCGCGCGCGTGGTGGTGCGCATCGCCGGTCCGGGCGCGTATGGGTTCCTCGCGGGCGAGGCGGGGCTGCACCGCCGCCTGGAGGACGAGAAGCGCCAGCGCGCGTACGTGCGCGTGCACCGGGGCGGACCGCTGGAGGAGGTGGAGCGGGAGCTGCTGGTGCTGGAGGGCCGGCCGGTGAAGAGCCGCGAGGGCGAGTACCTCCAGCGCGTGCGCAACGAGGTCACCGCGAAGGACGAGGCCACGGGCCGCGTGCTCACGCTCATTGGCGCGGGAGAGCTGGACGAGCTCAAGGGCATCGCCGCGCGAGTCGTCGCCGGACAGGGCGCCAGCACCGACGAGGCCCGCCGCTACTTCCTGGGCCGAGGAGCGCGGGTGGAGGATCCACGCACGGGCGCGGGGACGCCCCGCGTGAAGGACGTGATGCGCGGTGAGCTGGACGTGTTCATCGCCGCGTGGATCTCCCGCCCGCCCCCGGAGGGCTCCACGCCGCTGCCCTGAGCGGCCGGGGCCTCCGCCCCGACGAGGACCGCCGCCCGGACCGCCCGTGCCGCGCACTGGAGCGGCCGGAGCCGCGCATGCACGCTCAGGGCAGGTCGCCCCGGGCCACGCCCAGGCGCATGGCCTCCGCGAGCACGTCCAGGCCCTGCGCGGTGTTGATGCGGGAGTGGGACGTGGCGCCGCTGACCACCTGCACGGCTCCCCCCAGCACGAAGGGCAGGGGCCGGCGGCCCAGCCGCAGGAGCCGCTCGTCGTAGAACGCGGCCGGGGCGCGCTCACGCACCAGGCGCGCCAGGGCCACCATGTTCGCGGTGCGCGACGGCTGCATCGCGGGGCCCAGGCACGAGAAGTCGAACCCGATTTCGGGAAGCACGGCGCCCCGGCCGTCGCGGTCGAAGACGAAGACGACCTGCGACGTCTCCTCCTGCGAGCCGCGCACGCTCTTCTCCGCCGTCTTCGTCATCTTCAGGCCGCCCGTGATGAGGGCCGTGCCCAGCGCCACCTGCGTCTTCTTCTCCGTGTGCTCGCTCTGCGTGCGCAGGGACGACGCGCCCCGGAGGATGACCGTCACGTCCTCCCAGGCCATGGTGAGCGGCGCGCCCGCGCGAGGCGTGAACGTCGCCTGCGCCGTGCCGAACGTGACGGTGCGTGCCGTGACGCGCTCCGCGACCTCCGACTCGTCGATGGCGAGCGCCGCGAGCCCCGCGTCCCGGAGGGCCTTCACCAGGGCATCCGCCGCATCGGGAGCCAGGCGTGCAATCAGGGCGGGAGGCTCGGGGGCCAGCCGCATGCGGGCCTCCGCCGGGGCCATGCCCGCAGCGGCGGCGAGCACCTGGGCGGCTTCTGGAACCTCACCCGCGGGACGAACGAGCGCGACGATCTTCATGGCGTTTCCCACCCCTGGCGCTGAGCGACGCCATCCTCGCGCGAAAGCGGGGTGGCGCGCATCCGAACCCCGGCGCGGCGGGGACATTCCCCCGGGCGGTGGACAAACGCTCAGTCGAGCAGGTGCGGGTTGCGCAGCAGCAGCACTCCGGCCTGCACGGTGGCGGTGTAGCCGTTGAGCTTGCCGGTGCGCACCAGCTCGCTCACGTCGCGCACGCCGGTCTCCGCGAGGACGCGGTCCACCACGCCCTCCCCCTGGTTGTAGGCCGCGAGCGCCAGCCGCCAGTCGCCGTAGCGTTCATACAGCGCTTGGAAGAGCGCCGCGGCGGCCTCCGTCTCCCGCGCCACGTCCAGCCGCTCGTCCCGCCCCGCCTCCACCTTCAGGCCGTAGCGACGCGCCGTCTCCGGGATGAACATCCACACGCCCGCGCCCCTCGGCCCCGGCGCCATCGACGGCTCGCGGGACGTCTCCGGCAGGTTGCTCACCGCCGACTCCACCATCGCCACCGCGAGCAGCCCCTCCGGCAGGGAGCGCGAGCGCAGCGTGCCCGTCATCGCCTCCCGGTGCGCCTGGAGGTTCGCCAGCGCCTTGCGCATGAAGTCGCGGCCCTTGGGCGTGGTGACGAACGTGTTGAGCTGTTCGACCACGGCGGCGTCCACCACCACCGGCAGGTCCCCCGCCTTCCGCCCCGCCTCCGCCAGCGCGCGGGCCTCCGTCAGCGACACCGCGCGCCCCCGCGCCGCGCCCTGCGCCCACAACGCCAGCGGCGCGAGCACCAACGCCAGCGACAACGACAGACCCAGGGTGCGCACGGAGCTACGGGGACGGGGCTGGAACAGCATGTGGATCCTCCTGACAGTGGGGTGGGACATGCCGGTGACACCGGCGGGAAGAGAGAGGGCCGCCGGGACACGCAGCGACGCCTGCAACAGGCACCGCGCATACGCCTCCGCGGACACGTGCCTCACGGCGACGAGCGCCTCGTCACAGGCGAACTCCTGACGCTCCGCCAACCACCGCGAGAACGCCCGGGCGAACGGATTCCAGAAGAAGGCGCTGTCGAACCCCAGCCGCGCATAGGCAAACACCGTGTCCCGCTGCCGGTGGTGTTGCAGCTCGTGCCGCACCGTGAGCCGGAGCGCCTCCGCGTCCTCCAGCACCTCGGCGGGAACCACCACCCACGCGCCGCCACCGGGGAACCACACGGAGAACGCACCGTCCCCCAGCACCACGCGCACCCGGCCCACGCGGCGAAGCACGGGCAGCGTCGCGAGCTTCCGCCGCAAGCGCGCGTACCGCCGCAGCTCCCACGCCAGGAACGCCAACGCCCCCACGCCCACCAGCCCCACTCCGACCATCGCCCCCGGAAGGCCCAGGCCCGAGGACCGCGTCCGCGGCGCGGCGCCGGGCACGGGCCGCGCTTCGACAGGCGTCAGCGGCGCGGCGTAGCCCGCCAGGGAACGCTCGAACTTGAAGAGTGGCGCCGACGGCATCCACTCCCGCGCCGCGAGCGCCACGAACGGCAGGAGCACCGCCAGCCCCAGCGTCACCCGGCCCACGCGCAGCGCCTGCCGCGCGTCCAGCCGCCGCTCCATCCCCAACGCCAGCGCCGCGCGCACGAGCCCGAAGCCCACCGCCACCAGCACCGCCGCCGTGAGATACGCGCCCAGCACCTCCCGAGCGACGACGCTCATCCCCGGCCTCCCTTGCGGCCCAGCAGCTTGCGGATCTGCTCCACCTCCTCCGGGGACAGCGGCACCGATTCCACCAGCCGGGCCACCAGCGAGGACGGCGTCCCGTCGAACACCGTCGCCACCAGGTGGCGCACGCTCTGGGCCTCGTAGGCCTCGCGAGACAGCCGCGCCGAGTACAGGTGCCCCCGCCCCTCCTTGCGGCTCCGCACCACGCCCTTCTGCTCCAGGATGCGCAGCACCGTGGACACCGACGTGTAGGCCAGCTTGCGCTCCGGCGGCAGCGCCGCGAGCACGTCCGCCACGCTCACCTCCCCCAGCTTCCACACGAGCTGCATCAGCTCCAGCTCCACGGGCGTGAGCGGCTTGGACTCCTCGGAGGATGACGGCGGCTTCGTCACGGGCAGGGCCTCCCCGGCTGCGAACTAAATCCTTAGTTCCAATACAACTAAGCCTTTAGTTCGAATCCGTCAAGCAGGCGGGCGCTGGCTCGCGGTGGCAGGGGGTGTGCGGATTCCCACGCACGGGAGGGGCCGGGCCCTTAGACTTCCGGGCACATGCTCCACGTCATCCCTCTGGGCGGCCTTGGCGAAATCGGCCTGAACGCCATGGTCCTCGCCTGTCGTGGGGAGATGCTGCTCATCGACGCCGGCCTGATGTTCCCTTCGTCGGGAATGCCCGGCGTGGACATCATCGTCCCGGACTTCACGCACCTGCAGCGCAACGCGGCCCAGTTGAAGGGCGTGCTCCTCACGCACGGGCACGAGGACCACATCGGCGCGCTCCCCTATCTGCTGGGCGACGTGCCCGTCCCCATCTACGGCACGCGCTTCACGCTCGCGCTCGCGCGTCAGCGCCTGGAGGAGCTGGGCGTGAAGGCGGACCTGCGCGAAATCGAGCCGCGCACGCCCTTCCCCGTGGGCAGCGTCTTCAACGTGGAGGCCACGCGCGTGACGCACACCGTGCCGGACGCGGTGGGCTTCATCGTGCGCTCTCCCGAAGGCACCGTCATCCACACCGGCGACTTCAAGCTGGACCCCGACCCCATCGACGGGCTCAAGACGGACCTGGAGCGCTGGGGCGAGGCGGGCGACGAAGGCGTGCTGTGCCTGCTGTCGGACTCCACCAACTCCGAGCACGTGGACGAGACCGGCAGCGAGCGCGTGGTGCAGACCACCTTCGAGCGCCTGTTCCACGAGACGAAGGGCCGCGTCGTCGTGGCCCAGTTCTCCTCCAACCTCCACCGCATCCGGCACCTGCTGGCCCTGTGCGAGCGCACCGGCCGGCTCGTCGCGCTCCAGGGCCGCAGCATGGTGCGCAACGTGGAGCTGGCGCGGGAGATGGGCTACCTGGACGTGCCCGACTCGCTCTTCGTGCACCTGGACAACGTGCCCAAGCTCGCGCCCCACCGCGTGGCCGTCATCACCACCGGCGCGCAGGGCGAGCCGCGCGCGGGCCTCACCCAGTTGGCGAACGGCGACGGGCCCGTGCGCCTGGAGCCCGGCGACACCGTCATCGTCAGCGCCCGGCCCATCCCCGGCAACGAGCGCTCCGTGGGCGCGCTGCTCGACCAGCTCCACTGGCGCGGCGCCCGCATCGTCTACGCGCAGGTGGAGCCCGGCGTGCACGTCTCCGGACACGCCAGCCGCCCCC
Source organism: Corallococcus sp. AS-1-12 (assembly GCF_020036995.1). Taxonomy (NCBI): domain Bacteria; kingdom Pseudomonadati; phylum Myxococcota; class Myxococcia; order Myxococcales; family Myxococcaceae; genus Corallococcus; species Corallococcus sp. AS-1-12. The sequence goes on from NZ_JAIQDD010000009.1 coordinate 75,991, forward strand.
AGCAGCGCCGCGTCCTGGAGTTGATCCGCCCCCGGAACTTCATCCCCGTGCATGGGGAAGTCCGGCACCTGCACCGACACCTGACCACCGCGCGCGAGGCCGGCATGGCGGCGGAGGGCCTGCTGCTGGCCCACGACGGGGACGTGGTGACGTTCGAGGAGGGGCGGGGCCGCTTCACTGGCAGCGTGCCTTCAGGGCGCCTCATGATGGAGCGCTCCGGGGACGGGGTGGTGACGCCGGAGACGCTGGTGGAGCGCAACCGGCTGGCGGAGACGGGGGTGGTGGCCGCGGCGGTGGTGCTCCGGCGCGACACCCAGGCCCTGGTGGCGGGGCCCCAGCTCTCCGGCCAGGGGCTCGGCCCGGACGAGCAGGGCGTGCTGGCCCGGGTGGCCCAGGAGGCGCGGGCCTACTTCGAGGAGCTCAACCCCCTGCTCCGGGGGGACGACGCCCTGGTGCGGGAGGAGCTCACGAAGGCGGTGAAGCGGGCCTTCAAGCAGCACACCTCCCGGCGCACCCTGGTGGTCCCCTTGGTCGTCCGGGTGTAGGTATGTTAAGGGCGCGAAAAGGTCCCCCCCATGCCCTCCTTCGACGTCATCTCCAAAATCGACCTGGCTGAGCTCGACAACGCGGTCAATCAGACCCGGAAGGAGCTCAGCACCCGCTACGACTTCCAGGGCGTGAAGGCCGAAATCGAAATCGCCCCGGACCACTCCGCGCTCACGGTGAAGACCAACAGCGAGGAGAAGCTCCAGGCCGCCAAGGAGGTCCTCCTCGGCAAGCTGGCCAAGCGCGGCATCAGCCTGCGGGTGCTGGAGTTCGGCGACATCGAGAAGACGGGCATGAGCAACGTGAAGCAGCCCATCAAGCTCCAGCAGGGCATCCCGGTGGAGAAGTCCAAGGAGCTGATCAAGCTGCTCAAGGAGTCCAAGCTGAAGGTGCAGGGCTCCATCCAGGCGGATCAGCTCCGCGTCACGGGCAAGAACCGCGACGACCTGCAGGAGGCCATCGCGCTGTTCCGCAAGGAGCAGGACAAGCTCAAGCTGGACATGCAGTTCACCAACTTCCGCGACTAGAGGGGCCTCTTCGCCATGTCCGCCATCCGTCTGGCCTCCCTCGGCCTGCTGCTCGCCACCTCCGCCTTCGCCCAGGACGCGGCGCCCCGTCCCAGCAAGCCGGTGCCCGTGCTCAAGAAGGCCCCCCGGCCGGAGAAGGGGCTCAAGGACTTCGGCTCGCCGCTGGTCCTCAAGCCGCTGTCCACCGAGGGCGCCACCGCCAACTTCTCCGCCCGGGTGGGCTGGCGCAAGGACACGCTCTTCGTGGGCGTGGAGGCCACGGACAACCAACTGCTCGCGGGTGACGTCATCACCCTCACGCTCTACTTCCCGGACTCGGGGCCCACCTCCACGGGCTACACCTACCGCTTCGCCTTCGACGGGCAGCGCACCTCCGGGGCGGACAGCGGCACGCCGAGGTTCGCGCAGGGCCTGGTGAACGCCGCCGTGCACCGCCAGGGCGACACGCTGTCGGTCGTGGCGATGATTCCCGTGCGCGCCCTGCCCCGCTTCCCCGCGGTGGATCCGCTCGTCATGGACCTCTGCATCACCTACGAGGACCAGGACCAGGTGGGCGCCAAGGCGGTGCCGGTGTCCAACTGCAAGGGCGGCACGATGCCGGAGGGCGAGTCGCTGCGCCTGCCGGACGAGGCGCGCAAGAACCTCAAGCTCAAGCCCCCGGAGAACGTCACCGCCCTGGAGGCGGCCCCCACCGGCTGGCTGGGCTGGGGCGTGCTCAGCTACCCCAACTGGGCCCAGGGTGACGCGCCCCTCACGCCCGGCTCGCTGCGCGAGCTGGTGGCCCCCAACGCGGTGGACGCGTCCAAGATGGGCGTGAACCTGCCGGAAACATTGAGCCTGCCGGACGGGCGGCCGGTCGTTACCGTGCTCACCGGGAAGAACCCCTATGCCGTCGAGGGTCAATGCGACTCCGATGACGAGCTCCGGATGGGGCTCTACGTGGTGTCGGGGAAGACAGCCCAGCGGGTGCTCGACTGGCCGGCCGCCACCTGTGCGCTGGGTCGCGCCACCTCGGTGGAGCTGGAAGAAGACGGGGCGCTGAACATCGGTTACTCGAACGGCGCCATCATCAACTTCGTTTGGAGTGCGGACCACTTCGAGCGGACGCAACTGGGAAAGCGGTAGACGCGCGTGGAAGAGACCAAGAGCCTGTACATGATGACCCTCGGCTGCCCGAAGAACCGGGTGGACTCCGAGGTGATGCTGGGCACGCTGCGCACGCGTGGCTATTCGCTCGTGCAGGAGGCCTCGCAGGCCGAGGTCATCGTGGTCAACACGTGCGCCTTCATCGGCCCTGCGAAGCAGGAGTCGGTGGACTCCATCCTGGAGATGGCGGAGCTGAAGAAGTCGGGCGCGTGCAAGACGCTCGTCGTCACCGGCTGCCTGTCCCAGCGCTACGGCCAGGAGCTGTCGCAGGAGATGCCGGAGGTGGACCACTTCCTGGGCACCAGCGCGTACGCCCAGATTGGTGACCTGCTGGCGGCCGAGGCCACGCCGCGCCAGGTGATTCCGGATCCGGAGTACATCCACAACGCGGAGACGCCGCGCGTCAACTCGATGCCGAAGTACACGGCGTACCTGAAGATTTCGGAAGGCTGCGACAACGCCTGCGCGTTCTGCATCATCCCCAAGCTGCGCGGTGCCCAGCGCTCGCGCCCGGTGGCGGACATCGTGGCGGAGGCGCAGAAGCTGGCGGACAGCGGCGTGCAGGAGCTGAACCTCGTCGCGCAGGACCTGACGGCGTACGGGCATGATCTGCCCGGCAAGCCGAAGCTCCACGAGCTGCTCAAGGAGCTGGTGAAGGTGGACGTGAAGTGGATCCGCCTGCACTACGCCTACCCGCGCGTGTTCCCGGACGAGCTCATCGACGTCATCGCCACCGAGCCGAAGATCGCCAAGTACCTGGACATGCCGGTGCAGCACGCCAGCGACAAGCTGCTGTTGTCCATGAAGCGCGGCCGCAACTCGGAGTTCCTCAAGAAGCTGCTGGGCAAGCTGCGCGAGCGCGTGCCGAACCTGGTGATGCGCACCTCGCTCATCGTCGGCCTGCCGGGTGAGACGGAGGAGGACTTCGAGCTCCTGAAGGAGTTCGTGAAGGAGCAGCGCTTCCAGCGCCTGGGCGTGTTCCAGTACTCGGACGAGGAGAACACCGCCGCGTTCGACCTGCCGAACAAGGTCCCGGCGAAGACCATCGAGCGCCGCTGGCGCGAGGTGATGGCCATCCAGAAGCGCATCAACCGCGAGCAGAACAAGAAGCTCGTGGGCCAGAAGCTCACCGTGCTGGTGGAGGGCCCCAGCGAGGAGTCCGAGCACCTGCTGGTGGGCCGCCACGAGGGCCAGGCGCCGGAAATCGACGGGCAGGTCTACATCAACGACGGCCTGGCGTACCCGGGCGAGTTCGTCACCGTGGAGGTGACGGAGGCGCACGACTACGACCTCATCGCCCGCGTGGTGGAGCGTCCGGATCCGAAGCAGCGCGCGCACACCCCGCGCGAGGCCCCGCCCGCGCCCGTGCCGCTGAAGGCGCTGGTGCGTCCGCCGGAGCCGCGGCCGGAGTAATCCGTCACCGCGAAGGCCGTGCCCGGGGCCCGCCCCGTCCTCCCACCCGGAGGCGGTCGCGGGCCCGAGCCGTTCGTGGGTGCCGCTGCGCCGGTGACCGGTCAGCACACGCCATGTCGATGCCGCGGGCGGTCGCCGCTGCCCGAGCCGTTCGTGGGTGCTACTTCGGATCCTCGGGCTCCAGCTCGCGCTCCTCGACAGGCGGCGGCTGCGGGCCCGAGCCCTTCGTCGGCACCGCCACGCCCTCGCCCAGCGGCGTGGGCTGGCACTCGCACACGGTGCGCCGCGACGCGGACTCGGTGACAAAGGCGCACGTCGTGGGGCACTCGGGCTGGCGCCCCTCCTCCACCAGCGACACGGCGTAGCTCTTCGCGCCCTGGAGCGCGGCGTGGCACGCGGGCAGCGTCTTCGCCAGCGAGGCCCACGGCAGCCGGTGCTGCGTATTGGCGCCGCGCGTGGTGGTGGGGAAGCTCAGGCCCACCTGACAGCCCGTCTCCAGGCGCTGACCGTCCGCGCCCCTGGGCTCCACGTAGAGGCGCACGCCCTCCGGCACGTCCCGGAACACCTCTCCGGAGAGGGCCACCGCGCCGTCGGGCTCCGCGCGCACGAAGAGGCCGTAGCAGGCCTCCTCGCTGAACGCGCCACCCTCGCCCGCGCACTGCTGCCGGCCTCCGCCCTCGGGCGTGCGCACGTGGGGCCTGCGCAGCACCAGCGCCCCACCCTGCGCGTCCACGGTGGCCGTGAAGCGGCCCCACACGTCCGGCCCCAGCCGGCCCAGGCTGCTCTGCGACGGCCAGCGCCCCGCGGCCTCCATCACCAGCGGCTTCACGCCCAGGCCGTCGGCCACCTCCACCGCGTCCACCACGAAGGTGCGCGGCGGCAGGCCCGCGGCCGTCTCCAGCGGCTGAAGCCCCAACCCCAGCGCGGGGTCCACCGCCAGGCGGGAGAAGGGCTCACGCGTGCCCAGCACGAAGGGGCCGGTGATGCTCGCCCCCCCCTGCGTCACCTGCACGGCCAGGAGCGGCCAGTCGCCCAGCGGCTCGCGGCTCAGCTCCACGACGTGCGACTCGCGCACCGAGTCCGTCGCGCGCAGCTCCGCGTCGTAGGCCTCCCGGGGGCGTGAGGCGGTGAAGGTCACCTCGCGGCGCAGCGGATCCACCGTGAGGGCATACGGGAACAGCACGTCCTGCCCCAGCGTCACCGAGCAGCCCGTCTCACCGGAGAGCAGCAGCGTGCGCAGCGGCGGCGACACCGGGCCCACCGTCACCGGCGGGGCCGGCACCTCCGGCCAGGAGCGATGGCCGCCGGAGGACTCCGGCACGCGCGCGGTCCCCGCGGCCACGGGCGGCGCGCCGTCGAAGCAACTGGAGGACACGAGCGACAGCGGCCGCGTGACGTCCAGCACCACCGGCACGGCCCGGTTCCCCAACCGCCCCGCCACCGTCAGCCGCAGCGCGGGCGACGACAGGAGGGGCAGCGTCTGCCCCGCGAGGCTCGTGGGACGTGAAGGGCCCGCGGGCGCGGCGGAGTGACACCCCGCGCCCAGCAGCACGCATCCGGCCAGCAGCACGCCGCGCATGGAGGGCGGCCGTCCTACTGCGCCTTCTTGGTGAAGTCGTCCACGCGGGTGCCCTCGGGCGGGTTCAGCTTGAAGCTGTCCGCGGAGATGCCCACGTTCGTCTTCAGGTCCAGGAAGGCGATGGTGTTCTCACTGCCGTCCGGATCCACCACCGTGCTCTTGAGCACCTGCGCCGTCGAGGGGTCCACCTCCAGGCGCACCTGGCGGAAGCGCGGCTCGTTCTTCAGCGGATCCAGCACCAGCAGCGTGCCCTTGCAGTCCTTGCAGTCGCCCTTGGTGATGGCGAACTCGTCCGCCAGCTTCCCCTGGCCGAAGAGGAACGTCACCGACGCGGAGAGCTGGCTGGTGTCCATGGCCGCCACCGACAGCGTCTGCGCCTCCGGGTCGTGCATGTAGACCTTGTTGCCCGCGAGCACGAAGGTCCGCTTGGACGGGTTCTCGTACTCCCAGCGCATCAGGCCCGGCTTCTTGTAGGTCACCGTGCCCGTGGACGTCTGCGTGCGGCGGAAGGCCTTGTACTTGTAGTCCTGCTTGAAGCCCGCCTTGAAGTCGCCCGTCTTCTCGTAGAAGGCCTGCATCCGGTCCACGAGCGTCTTCACCTCGGGCGTCATCGGCTTGGGCGCGGGCTTCGTGGCGGCCACGCTCGCGTCGCCAGACTTCGCGGCGGGGGGCATGGCGGCCGTGCCGGCATCCGAAGGAGCGGCGGGCTTCGGCGCGGCGGCGGGGGCCTTGGCGGCGGCCGCGGGCTTCGGTGCGGGCGCGGGGGTGGGGGCCTGCGTGAGCAGCGCGAAGAGCAGGGATTCCAGCAACATGGCGTGCGCCTCCGGAGCGGGCCCCCAAAGGCGCCCGCAGGGTCCATCTACCGCATCCGGACGGGCCCCGGGGCGCCGGCATTCACCGCTGTGTGGCTTTGACCAGACGCTTCCGCTGCTTCACGCCCAGCAGGTAGAAGCGCTCCCGCAGCGCCTGGGCCTCCTCGGGGGAGAGGTCCCCGGAGCCCCCTGCCAGGTGCTCGTCCCGCCAGGCGATCGCCCGGGTGATGCAGGCGGACGCCGCCGCGGAGATGTTCAGGCTCTGGCTGAAGCCCTTCATGGGCACCCAGAAGGTGCCGTCCACGCCGGTGAGCACGTCGTCGCTCACGCCGTAGCGCTCGTTGCCGAACACCATGGCGAACTTCGTGTCGAAGCGCAGGCTGTAGAGGTTGGTGGCCCCCTCACGCAGCGCCGACGCGTAGAGGCTGAAGCCCCGCCCCTTCAGGTGTTCGCGGCACTCCGCGAACGTCTTGTAGAGGTGCACGTCCAACCACTTGTCGCAGCCCTGGGCCACCCGCGAGTTGGGGATGAAGGGCGCTTCCGGGTTGATGACGACGTGCACCTCCTGCACGCCCATGGACTCGCAGGTGCGCAGCACCGCGGCCATGTTGAAGTTGTCCTCCAGCCGGTCGAGCACCACCACGAAGTTGCGCGTGCGCTGGCTGACGACGCGGTCGATCTTCTCCTTCCGCACGTCGAGTAGGAACTGCTCCGGCTCGACGACGTCGCGCTCGAACTTCTCGTAGCGGGGGCCTCCACCAGCCATCGGCTCAGCGCCTCCCGCCGGACTTCTTCGCCGGGGCCTTCCGGGCGGTCTTCTTCGCGGCGGCCTTCTTCACCGGAGCCTTGCGTGAGGTCTTCTTCGCGGCGGCCTTCTTCACCGGGGCCTTGCGTGAAGCCTTCTTCGCGGCGGCCTTCTTCGCCGGAGCCTTGCGCGCCGCCTGCTTCGCGGCCTTCTTGGCCGGAGCCTTCTTCGCGGGAGCCTTCTTGGCCGGCGCCTTCTTCGCGGGAGCCTTCCTGGCCGGAGCCTTCTTCGCGGGAGCCTTCTTGGCCGGCGCCTTGGAGGCGGACTTCTTCGTCGGCATCTCGACGTGGAGCTTGTCGGTATTGCCGGTGAAGAGCACCTCCGCCACCGCGTCCATCAGGGGCTGCATGCCCTCGCCCGTGGCGCAGGACACCGGGTACACGCGGATGCCCCGGCGGCGCAGCGCCTCCATGAAGGGCCCCAGGCGCTCGCGGCCCTCCGTCAGGTCCTGCTTGTTGGCGGCCACCACCTGCGGCTTGCTGGCCAGCTCCGCGCTGTACTTCTTCAGCTCCGTGTTGAGGATGTTGAAGTCGTCCAGCGGCTTGCGGCCCTCGCCCTCGGCGCCCATGTCGATGAGGTGCACCAGCACCTTGCAGCGCTCCACGTGGCGCAGGAACTGGTGGCCCAGGCCCACGCCCTCGCTGGCGCCCTCGATGATGCCGGGGATGTCCGCCATCACGAAGGACAGGTTGTCCTTGTACTGGACCATGCCCAGGTTCGGCACCAGCGTGGTGAACGGGTAGTCCGCCACCTTCGGCCGCGCCCGGCTCACCCGCGAGATGAACGTGCTCTTGCCCGCGTTGGGGAAGCCCAGCAGGCCCACGTCCGCCAGGAGCTTCAGCTCCAGCCGCAGGGTGATCTCCTCCCCCTTTCCGCCGTCCTGCGCGAAGCGCGGCGTCTGGCGCGTGGAGGTGGCGAAGTTCATGTTGCCCAGGCCGCCCCGGCCGCCCTTGGCCGCCACGAACCGCTGGCCCGGGTCGCTCAGGTCCACCAGCAGCTCGCCCGTCTGCTCGTCGCGGATCAGCGTGCCCACCGGCACCTGGAGGACCAGGTCCTCGGCGCCATGGCCGTTGCAGTCGCTGCCCATGCCGTGCTCGCCGCTCTTGGCCCGGTGGTGCTGCTGGTAGCGGTAGTCCAGGAGCGTGGTCAACTGCGGGTTCGCCACGAACACCACGGAGCCGCCATTGCCGCCGTCCCCTCCGTTGGGGCCGCCGCGCTCGATGAACTTCTCCCGCCGGAAGGCCACGGCGCCGTTCCCGCCGTCTCCCGCCTTCACGTAGATGCGTACTTCGTCGACGAACTTCATGGGGCCAACGCCCTCCTGGAAAAACACAAAGCGGGCCGTCCTCGCATCCGCCCGTCCCCAACGGGAACGGAAGGACCGGGAACGACCCGCTCGGTAAGCCGTGCCCCGGGTCGCCCCAGGGCCACTGACTAGGCGCTCGCCTGCTCGGCGGCGGCCGGGTACACGGACACCTTCTTCTTGTCGCGGCCGAGGCGCTCGTACTTCACCACGCCGTCCACGGTCGAGAAGAGGGTGAAGTCGCGACCGAGCTTCACGTTCGTGCCCGGGTGGATGACCGTGCCGACCTGACGGACGAGGATGCTGCCCGCCGTGATGGTCTCACCGCCGTACACCTTCACGCCACGGTACTGCGGGTTGGAATCACGCCCGTTGCGCGAAGAACCCTGACCTTTTTTATGGGCCATGACACCTGCTCCTTGAAGTTCGTGTGGGGAATGCCCGGAAAGACGACTAGCCGGAGATCGAGGTGACCTTCACCTCGGTGTACGGCTGGCGGTGGCCACGGCGACGGGTCCAGCCTTCCTTCTCCTTCCGGAAGTGCAGGACGCGGCGGTGCTTGTCCTGCGCCAGCACCTTGCCCACGACCTTCGCGCCCGCCACCGTCGGCTGGCCCACCTTCGGGCTCTCGGAGCCGCCCAGCAGGAGGACCTCGGTGAACGAGACCTCGGCGCCGATATCACCGGCGATCTTCTCGATCCGGACAACGTCGCCCTCGGCGACGCGGTACTGCTTTCCGCCCGTGCGAATGACTGCGTACATCGTCGAACCCCTGTCAGCTTCGGGTTGCTTCAACCCATGGAATCCAACGCGCATTTCGGACGGAGGACCGGCCGGCGCGCTAAAAGACGGCGGGACTTACGAGAATCCCGGGGGGGAGTCAAGGCAGTTGGCGGATCAGCCCGCCCCCAGCCCCCCTATTTGCTTTTGAATAGAATTCCCGGAATAAAGTCCACTGGACCGCAACGCGGCGCTCGCTAGGATGCGCGCCGCTTGCCTTCCACCTGTACCTCATCCCTGAGGGGGAGAACCATCATGAAGAAGATCCTGTTCGGTCTGGCGGCCATGGCCTCGCTCACGCTCACCGCTTGCGGCGGCAACATCTGCGACGACACCGCGGACGCGCTCAACGACATGGTGAAGAAGGCCGAGGAGTGTGGCCTGCCGACCACCGGCGTCCAGAAGCCGACGGACTCGGACATCGAGTCCTGTAAGGAGTCCCTCGACTCCTGCAGCGACTCCGACAAGGACAAGCTGACCGCGTACGTGGACTGCCTGAGCGACGTCAAGGGCTGCTCCGACAAGACCGAGGCCGAGCAGCAGGCGTTCGCGTCCCGCATCCTCGCGTGCAGCAGCAAGGCCGAGGGCGTGAGCGCCGCGTGCGCGGCGGGCGAGTAGTCATCGTCCCCGGCTGAAGCACCGAAGCCGGATCAGGGCCCGGTTCCCTCCCCAGGGAATCGGGCTCTTTCATTTCGTGCCCCGGACGGCAGGCGCGCGCCCAGCGCCCGGTCCACCACCCGGCGGCGCTGGTGGTACTCCCACTCCAGGGGGTCCAGCTCCAGGCCCCGCTCGTAGGACTCCAGGGCCCGCTGGAGCTGGCCGTCGCGCTCCAGCGCGTTGCCGGTGAGGAAGTGCACCCGCGCGGTGCCCACCGCCCGGGGTTGCTCCGCCAGGTACTCACGGCGCAGGGCGTCCGTCTGGGCGGCCGTGAGGCCCGCCTCCAGGCAGCGCGCCACGCCCCGGGCATTGCCCAGCCGGGCGTCGTAGCGGGCCCGGCGCAGCGGCATGCCCAGGGTGTCGCCCGCGTCCCTCACGCGGATCAGCATGGACTCCAGGCGCGAGCGCTGCCCGCGCGACAGGGGCCGCTGCCGCAGCGCGGACAGGGCGCCCCACAGCTCGCGCGCCCGCTCCCGCGCGGACTCCAGCTCCGCGTCCGGTGAGAGCCCCAGCACCGTGTAGTGCGTGCCCTCCCCCGCCAGTTGTCCGCGCCACATCGCCAGGACGCGCTCGGCCTCGGCGTCTTCCGGGAGCTCCCGGGGCGCGGGGGGCGGAGAGGCCGTGGCGCTCGCCAGGTGCTGCTCGATGCGGGCCTTCAGGGCGGTGGACGGCGCGACGAACTGCACGCCGAAGCCCGGGCGCATGCTCCAGGCCTGGGCCTGCTCGGGCGAGACGTGGCGCACCACCTCGCACGTGACGGACAGCGGCCCCGTGGACAGCGGCAGCACCGCCTGGACCTGGGCGAACAGCGGGGGCAGCTCCCCCGTCGCGTGCAGGAACACGCCGCCGCGCGACAGGTCCGACCCCGTGAAGGGCCGGGGCTGCGCGCCCGGCTGCAGCACCACCTGCACCGGCACCGGGAGCGTCTTTCCCCCGGAGGCGCCCGGCGAGGCCAGCGCCGGGGTCCGCCGGGGCCCGGTGACGGGGGTCCCCGGGGAGGCCGCTCCCTGCACGGGACGGGGACCGCCCAGGGCCGGGCGCGGCGACGGGGGGCGCGTGGCGAGCGCCTGCTCCAGCGCGGCCCGCAGGGCGAGCGCGTGGGGGAAGCGCTCCTCCGGCGTCTTCGCCAGCGCGCGCAGCACCACCATCTCCAGCGCGGGTGGCACCGAGGGGCAGATGGAGCGGGGGGCCGGAGGCGTGCGCGTCTGGTGCGCCACGAGCTGGGCGGTGAGCCCCTCGTCGGGAAAGGGCAGCCGCCCGGTGAGCAACTGGTAGGCGATGACGCCCACCGCGTACAGGTCCGCGCGGCCATCCAGGCGCCGGCTCAGGGACTGCTCCGGGGCCATGTACTCCGGCGTGCCCACGATGATGCCCGCCACCGTCTCCGGCATGCTCGCGTCCACCAGCTTCGCGATGCCGAAGTCGAGCACCTTCACGAACGGCATCCCCCGCCCGCGCTTCACCAGGAAGATGTTGTCCGGCTTCAGGTCGCGGTGGACGATGCCCCGCGCGTGCGCCGCATGCAGCGCGTCACACACCTGCATCAGCATGGGCACCACCGCCCCGGCGGACATGGGCGTCCCCACCCAGGCCGACAGGGGCGCCCCCTCCAGGAACTCCATGATGAGGTACGGCCGGGGCGCCGAGGCGTTGAGGTCGAAGATGCTGACGATGTTCTCGTGCCCGATGAGGTTCACCGCCCGGGCCTCGGCGTGGAAGCGCTGCACCAGCTCCGGGTAGCGCGTCAGGTGCTCGTGCAGCACCTTCACCGCCACGCGGCTCCCAATGGAGACGTGCTCGGCCAGGTAGACGGAGCCCATCCCGCCCCGGCCCACGCGGCGCACCAGCCGGAAGCTGCCCATCTGGGTGCCCACCAGCGGGTCCACCTCGTCCGCCACGGCCTTGCCCGGGCCGCCCCCCGCGTCCCGGACGAGCGTGTCGCACGACGTCCCCTCGCCATGTCCCCGCCCGCACGCTGAGCACGTGCGCTCGTTCCTCGCGACTTCGGCCATACCGCGCCCCCCTGGCCTATTCCCTGCCCAATCTGCACATCCCGGAAGCCCGGCATCCACTGCCGCCAAGGGTGGGTGTCGCAAAGTGAGGAGGCGTCCCGGCCCCGGGGCCGGGGTGACGGTTGGGCGGAGGACTGCGGCGTGTCAGGAAGGTGTCACGCGGATAGGATGCGCGCATGTCCCGCTCGGCCCGACGCATCCCCACCGTGAACCTGTCCCACTACCGCTCCGGCACTCCCGAGGAGCGGGCCCGCTTCGTCCAGGTGTTTGGCGACGCACTCAAGGAGTTCGGCTTCGTGACCGTGGAAGGCCACGGCGTCGAGGACGCGCTCATCCGCCGCACGTACGCGGACGTGGAGCGCTTCTTCCAACTGCCGGAGTCCACCAAGACGCGCTACGCGGTGCCGGAGCGTCCGGGGCAGCGGGGCTTCATGGCGTTTGGCCAGGAGCATGCGAAGAACCGCAAGGTGGGGGACCTGAAGGAGTTCTGGCACGTGGGCCGCGAGCTGCCCGAGGGCCACCCGTACCGCGACGACTACGGCCCCAACGTCTGGCCGGAGGAGGTGCCCACCTTCCGTGAGCACACGCTGACGCTCTACCGCGAGCTGGACGACGCGGCGACGGTGATGCTCCAGGCGTTGGCGGACTACCTGGGCATCGCGCGCAACACGTTCAGCGACATGACGGTGGACGGCAACTCCGTGCTGCGGCTCATCCACTACCCGCCGCTGAAGGACCGCTTCATCCCGGGCGCGGTGCGCGCGGCGGAGCACGAGGACATCAACTTCATCACGCTCCTGTGCGAGGGCACGGCCGGCGGCCTGGAGCTGCTCACGCGCGACGGCGAGTGGATCCCCGTGGACACGCTGCGCGGGCAGATCGTCGTGGACTCCGGCGACATGCTCAGCCGGGTGATGAACGGCGTCATCCCGTCCACGACGCACCGGGTGGTGAACCCGCCCAGCCCGGAGCAGGACACGGTGCGCTACTCGATGCCCTTCTTCGTGCACCCGTTCTCCGACTGCATCCTGAAGCCGCTGCCGCAGACGGAGACGCCGGACAACCCCGCGCGCCACCCGCCCATCACCGCGGACGCGTTCCTCAAGCAGCGCCTGCGCGAGCTGGGCTTCCTCAAGTAGCCCCCGCGAGGCAGCGCCGTTCGCCCATGTGCACGCGGAAGTGGCGAGTCCCTTCCGCGCCGTGGAGCCAGGGTCCCAGGCGCGGGTGTCCCCGGGAGGACAGGCTGTAGCTCCGCCGCCAGGATGCTCGCGCGCGGCATGGGAGCCGGTGCCATCCTCGCGGCACCGTGGCCACCTCGCTCGACCTGTTCGCCATCCAGCCGCGTGTCACGCTGGAGGACTATGCCTCGCAGGAGACTTTCGCCTCGCACCACCGGGCGCTCGCGGCCCGGGTGGACGCGCTGCGCCCCCGGGACGCGGAGGGCCGGCCGTTGAACCCCGCGCTCGCCGTCTGGCCGGAGATGGTGGGCGCGGCGCTGGGACTGCTGGGGCACCTGCCGCGCGTGCGCCGCCGCAAGACGACGAACGGCGCGATGACGCGCGTGGCGCTCGCGGAGTGGCTGGGCATGTTCCGCACGTGGAGCGCCTTCCATCCGCCGACGCTGGAGGAGTGCCTCTACGCCACGGTGGCGCCCCGCGTGCACCGCGCCATGTACGAGACCTTCTCCGGCATCGCGCGCGACTTCGGCCTGTGGGTGGTGGCCGGCAGCGCGCTCCTGCCCACGAACCGCCTGGGCCCGGACACCCCCGAGTACGAGCCCGCGGGCGCGCGCACCTTCAACACCAGCTACACGTTCTCACCGGACGGACACTGCGTGGGCGTCACGCGCAAGGTGAACCTGGTGCCCACGCAGGAGGACGTGCTGCACCTGAGCCCGGGCCGCCCGGAGGACCTGCCCGTGCTGGACACGCCGTTCGGGAAGCTGGGCACGCTCGTCTGCTACGACGGCTTCCGCGAACCCCACACCTCCGGCGAGCCGTACTTCGTGCCCTGCGCGCAGTACCTGGACGCGCTGGGCGTGGAGGTGCTCGCGCAGCCCTCCGCCAACGCCTGGAGCTGGGACGCGCCCTGGGCCTTCAACGCGCCCGGCGAGACGCAGTCGCGCCGCGAGCAGTGGTTCAACGAGGGCCTCTTCACGCAACTGCGCACCCTCAAGCGCGTGCGCTACGCGGTGAACCCGCAGCTCACCGGCGGCTTCTTCGACAACACCTTCGAAGCGCCCTCGCTCATCCTGGAGCGCCGGGGGCCGGATGACGTGCACGTGCTCGCCCAGTCAGCGGATCCGCGCGGCGAGGACGTGCTCCACGTCACGGTGTCTCGCTAGTCCCCCAGCTTCTTCTTGAGCAGCTCGTTGACGAGGCCGGGGTTGCCCTTGCCCTTCATGGCCTTCATCACCTGGCCCACGAAGAAGCCGTACACGCTCTTCTTGCCGGCCTTGTACTTCTCCACCTCGCCCGCGTTCTTCGCGAGGATGTCGTCCACCACCGCCTCCACGGCGCCCACGTCGCTGACCTGCGCGAGCCCCTTCTCCGCGATGATGTCCGCGGGCGCGCGGCCCGTGCGGAACATCTCCCCGAGCACGTCCTTCGCCGCGTTCGCGGACACCGTGCCCTTCTCCACCGTGGCGAGCAGCTCGCCCAACTGCGCCGGGGTGAAGCGCAGCGCGGAGAGGGGCGTCCCCTCCTCCTTGAGCAGGCGGCTCAGCTCGCCCAGGAACCAGTTGGAGAGCTTCTTCGCGTCGGAGACGTGCTTCGCGCAGGCCTCGAAGAAGTCCGCCAGCGGGCGCTCGGCGGTGAGGATGCGCGCGTCGTAGGCCGGCAGGCCGTACTCGCCCATGAAGCGCGTGCGCTTCGCGCGCGGCAGCTCCGGCAGCGACCGCCGCTGCGAGTCCCGCAGCGCGTCCGACACGAGCAGCGGCGGCAGGTCCGGCTCCGGGAAGTAGCGGTAGTCGTGCGCGTCCTCCTTGGAGCGCATGGACCGGGTGACGCCCTTGTTCACGTCCCAGAGGCGCGTCTCCTGGTCCACCTTGCCGCCGGACTCGATGACGTCCACCTGCCGCGCGGCCTCGTACTCGATGGCCTGCTTGAGGAAGCGGAACGAGTTGAGGTTCTTCAGCTCACACCGCTGCCCGTACGTGGTGGAGCCCTTGGGCATCACCGACACGTTGGCGTCGCAGCGGAAGCTGCCCTCCTCCAGGTTGCCGTCGTTGACGCCCAGGTACACCAGCACGTCGCGCAGCGCCTTGAGGTACTCCACCGCCTCGTCCGCGTCGCGCAGGTCCGGCTCGCTGACAATCTCCATCAGCGGCACGCCCGCGCGGTTCAGGTCCACCAGGCTCTGCCCCGCGGACGCGGACGCGTCGTGCACGCTCTTGCCCGCGTCCTCCTCCAGGTGGATGCGGCGCACGCGCACCGTCTTCTCACCCGACGGCGTGTCGATGACCAGCTCGCCCCACTCGCAGATGGGCTGATCATACTGGGTGATTTGGTAGCCCTTGGGCAGGTCCGGGTAGAAGTAGTTCTTCCGGCTCCACACGCTCGTGGGCTTCACCGTGCACCCGAGCGCCAGGCCCGTGCGCACCGCGAACTCCACCACGCGCTGGTTGAGCACCGGCAGCACGCCGGGCATGCCCAGGCACACCGGGCAGGTGTGGTGGTTGGGCTCGGCGCCGAACGCGGTGGAGCAGCCGCAGAAGATCTTGGACTGCGTGAGCAACTGCGCGTGGACCTCGAGTCCGATGACCGTCTGGAAGTCGCTCAGGGGCATGGCGGTGTCACCCTCGTGTCGCGCCCGCTAGACGGGGGCGGCGCGGCGGAAGAAGTCGTGCTCGCGCTCGAACGCGCGGGCGATGCGGAGCAGGCGGGCCTCGTCAAAGGGGCGCCCCAGGAGCTGCATGCCAATGGGCAGCCCGCCTTGCGTGAAGCCGCACGGCACGGACAGGCCGGGCAGGCCCGCCAGGTTGCACGGCAGCGTGTAGACGTCCATCAGGTACATGGACAGCGGGTCGTCCACCTTCGCGCCCAGCTTGAACGCCGGCACCGGCGACGTGGGCGACACGATGGCGTCCACCTGCTGGAACACCTTCGTGAAGTCCTCGCGGATGAGCGTGCGGACCTTCTGCGCGCGCAGGTAGTACGCGTCGTAGTAGCCGGCGGACAGCGCGTAGGTGCCCAGCATGATGCGGCGCTTCACCTCCGCGCCGAAGCCCTCGCCCCGCGTCCGCGTGTACAGCTCCTTGAGCCCGCGCGCGTCCTTCGCCCGCTGCCCGTAGCGGATGCCGTCGTAGCGGGCCAGGTTGCTGGACGCCTCGGAGGACGCCAGCAGGTAGTACGTCGCCAGCGCGTACTTCGTGTGCGGCAGGGACACGTCCACCAGCGTCGCGCCCAGCTTCTCCAGCTCCTCCAGCGACGCGCGCAGCGTGCCCGCCACCTCCGGGTCCATGCCCTCCGCGAAGTACTCGCGCGGCACGCCCAGCTTGAGGCCGCGCACGCCGTCCTCCAGCCCCGTGAGGCAGTCCGGCGTCTCCACGTCCGCGGAGGTGGAGTCGAGCGGATCATGCCGCGCGATGAGCTGGAGGAGCGCCGCGGTGTCCCCCACCGTGCGCGCCATGGGGCCCGGCTGGTCCAACGACGAGGCGAAGGCGATGACGCCGTAGCGCGACACCCGGCCATACGTGGGCTTGAGCCCCACGGTGTTGGTGAGCGCCGCGGGCTGGCGGATGGAGCCGCCCGTGTCGGTGCCCAGCGCGCCGAACACCTCGCGCGCCGCCACCGCCGCCGCCGAGCCACCGGACGAGCCGCCCGGCGTGCGCGTCAGGTCCCACGGGTTGTGGGTGGGGAAGTACGCGCTCGACTCGTTGGACGAGCCCATGGCGAACTCGTCCATGTTCAGCTTGCCCAACAGCGGCAGCCCCGCCTCCTTGAGCAGGCGCACCACGGTGGCGTCGTAGGGCGGGACGAAGCCCTCCAGCACGCGCGAGGCGCAGGTGGTCTCCACGCCCTGCGTGAGGAAGATGTCCTTGAGGCCCACGGGCACGCCGTCCAGCGCGCTCAGCGGGCTGCCCGCCGTACGGCGCGCGTCACTGGCCTCGGCGGCCTTCAGCGCCCCGGCCTCGTCCACGCGCAGAAAGGCGCGCACCTTCGGGTCCACCCGGGCGATGCGCTCGAGGCTCGCGCGCGTGGCCTCCACGGAGGACACCTCGCGCGAAGCCAGCTTCGCCGCCAGCTCCAGCATCGACAGGTCAGTCAGCGACGACATGGCGGGCTACTCCAAGATCTTCGGGACCGCGAAGGCGCTGCCCACCTTCGCCGGCGCGTTGGCGAGCCCTGCTTCCGGCGGCAGTGACGGACGCAGCACGTCCTCGCGCAACAGCGAGGACGCGAGCGTCGCGTGGGAGGTGGGCTCCACCTGGCTCACGTCGAGCGCTTCCAGCTCCGCCACCGCGTCCAGGACCGCGGACAACTGGGTGGCGTAGCGCTCCTCCTCCTGCGGCGTCAGCGACAGCCGCGCCAGGGTGGCCACGTGCCGGACCTGCTCGAGCGTGAGGGCCATGGGGAAGCCTCCTCCGGACTTGAGGTGCTACGGGGACGGCGGCGAGCGCTTGAAGAGGTTGAGGATGGAGCCCATCACCCGCTGGCTGCCCTCGTGGCCGTGCTGCTTGATGAGCTGCTCCAGCTCGCCCGCGTCCAGCCAGACGCCGTGGCAGTTGAAGCAGCTATCCAGCTCCACGTTGCCCTGCTTCAGCGTCTGCAGGTCCATGCCGCACTTGGGGCACTTCATGTGGTGGAGCTGCTTGAGCGACTCGCGCTGCTGGGCGGCCATCTCCTGGGACTGCTGGAGGGCCAGCTTGCGCTTGGCTTCAATCTCCTCGCGCGCGAAGTAGTCGTCTTCGTTGTGGGAGGGCTTGTCGGGGCTCAGGTCGGACATGGTCTTGGGTTCTCCTTGGCGGCAGGCACCATACCCTCTCGCCGCGGGGACGCGCCCGAAATGTAGGCCCTGCTTCCGCCTCCTCGGAGCCCCCTTGGACGCCTGCCGGAAAATTGACCCCGCCCCCTCCCTCCCTATTCTCGCCGGGCGGATTGCTACAGCTCGCTACGCGGCTGGAATCGGGCAGAGGGAACAGGGGTCCATGACAGCGGCAAAGAAGGGTGGTCGGGCGGAGAAGGCGGTGCTCTCCCGGCAGGAGATCGCGACGCGCCGCAAGGCGCTCGCGAACAAGAAGATGAAGGCCCCGGGCGCGGCGAGCCCCGCGAAGCGGGCGCTCATCGGCGTCTTCATCCTGGCCGCCTCGTTGCTGGCCTTGCTGGCGGTCGCCACGTTCGACGCGCACGACCGCGTGGGGCCCGGCTTCCACAACGCGGTGGGCCCCATGGGCCACCTCATCGCGGAGGCCCTGCGCGGCGCGCTGGGCGTGTGCGCCTACCTCATCCCCGCGGGCGGCATCTACACCGCCGTGGTGCTCTTCGTGGGCAACCGCGACCGGCGCCGCCTGCCGCAGATCATCTCCCTGGCGCTGCTCACCTGCAGCGTGTCCGTGCTCGCGCAGCTCATGTTCGCCAAGGACAAGGGCTGGGCCCACCCGCCCGGCGGCGCGCTGGGCGCGGGCCTGGGCGGCCTGATGGAGGGGATGTTCTCCACCGTCGGCACCATCATCCTCGTCACCGCCATCAGCGCGGCGGCGCTCATCGTGGGCACCCAGTACACGTTCTTCAAGCTGTGCTCGCTGGTGTGGGCCGGCCTCACCGTCCTGGGCCGCCGCGTCTCCGAGGCCGCCCACGTCTTCTGGGAGCAGCAGAAGGTCAACTACGCGGCCCGCCAGGAGCGGCTCGCGCAGGAGAAGGAAGAGGAGGCCGCGTTCCTCGCGGAGCTGGAGGCCGAGGAGGAGGAGCTCTCCGAAGCGGAGCGCCTGGCCGCCGAGGCCGAGGCCGCCGAGGCCGAAGCCCTGGCCGAGGAGGCCGTGCGCCTGGCCCGCCAGAACGAGAAGGAGCAGCTCGCCAACGCGAAGAAGGCGCTCAAGGAGCAGAAGGACCGCGAGAAGCTGGAGAAGAAGCTCGCCCGCGAGGAGCCGGCCGAGGACGAGGGCGACGACGCCTCCGACGAGCAGCCCTCGCTGCCGCCCGAACGCGCCGAGCGCCGCTCCCCCGGCGCCGACCCCGCCTGGGCGGCGTCCTTCCTCGCGCCCCAGCCGCAACTGCCCGCCAACGCGGACGCGGGCGAGCCGCCCCGCCGCGCGCGCAAGACGCCGCAGATCGTCACCCCGCCCGCCGCTCCGTCCACGCCCCCGGTGCCCGCCGCGTCGCTCACGCCTCCGGCCGCCGAACCCGCCGCGAAGCCCGTGGCCGCGGAGAAGCCCGCCGCCGCGCCGGGCAACGCCCTCATCCCCGCGCCCCCCGCCGCGCTGGCGCGCATGCCGCTCATCGTGGAGCCCAAGGCGCCGCCCAAGCCCACCGCCATGAAGCGGCCCCAGGACCAGTTCGAGTTCGTGGGTGACCGCAAGAGCTTCTCCCTGCCGCCGCTGGACGTGCTGGAGGCGGACAAGAAGGAGCGCTCCGCGCTGGACAAGGACGCGTTCCTCGTCACGGCGGAGAAGCTGCGCGCGAAGCTGGCGGACTTCGGCATCGTGGGCGAGGTGGTGGAGATCCGCCCCGGCCCCGTCGTCACCATGTACGAGTTCCTGCCCGGGCCCGGCATCAAGGTCAGCAAGATCGCCGCGCTCCAGGACGACCTGGCCATGGCCATGGAGGCCATGCGCGTGCGCATCGTCGCCCCCATCCCCGGAAAGGGCGTGGTGGGCATCGAGGTGCCGAACCGCGACCGCGAGACGGTGTTCCTCAAGGAGATCGCCGAGCAGGACACGTTCCAGAAGAGCGGCAGCAAGCTCACCATGTGCGTGGGCAAGGACATCGAAGGCATGCCGTACGTCTTCGACCTGGTGAAGGCCCCCCACCTGCTCATCGCGGGCACCACCGGCTCCGGCAAGTCCGTGGCGGTGAACTCGATGATCATGAGCATCCTCCTCAAGGCCACGCCCGAGGAGGTCCGCTTCATCATGGTGGACCCGAAGATGCTGGAACTCTCCGTCTACGAGGGCATCCCGCACCTGCTGCTCCCCGTCGTCACCGACCCGAAGAAGGCCGCGCTCGCGCTGCGCTGGGCGGTGGAGGAGATGGAGCGCCGCTACCAGATGCTGTCCGAGGCGGGCGTGCGCAACATCGCCGGCTTCAACAAGCTGGTGGAGACGCAGGCCTCCGAGGAGAAGCCCGCCGCCGCCGCGCCCGCCGCGAAGAAGAAGAAGCCCAAGAAGGTGCTCGTCGTGGAGGGCAGCGCCGAGGCCGTGGCCCCTGCTTCCGCCAGCGATGGGCTGGGCGTGGCCATGCCGCGCGAGGACGACGAGGACCTGCGTGAGTCCATCGTCTCCGAGCCCACTGTCTCCCCTGCCCTGGAGGCCGACGGCGAGGAGGACGCGGAGTTCGAGGAGGACGGCGAGGAGTCCACGCCGGTGGAGGCCGCCTCCACGGAGAAGAAGGAGCTCAAGAAGCTGCCCTACATCGTGGTCATCATCGACGAGCTCGCGGACCTGATGATGGTCGCCAGCCGCGAGGTGGAGACCTACGTGGCGCGCCTCGCGCAGATGGCGCGCGCGGCCGGCATCCACCTGATGGTCGCCACCCAGCGTCCGTCCACGGACGTCGTCACGGGCATCATCAAGGCCAACTTCCCCACGCGCATCAGCTTCATGCTGCGCTCCAAGCCGGACTCGATGACCATCCTGGGCACGGTGGGAGCGGAGGCCCTGCTGGGCATGGGCGACATGCTCATCATGCCGCCCACGAGCGCCCACCTGCAGCGCGTGCACGGCGCCTACGTCTCCGAGCACGAAATCAAGAAGGCGGTGGACCACCTCAAGGCCCAGGGCAAGCCCGTCTTCGACGAGTCCATCCTCAAGCCGCGCGACGAGGAGGGCGAGGGCGGCGGTGGCGAGGAGGACGAGCTGTCCGACGAGCTCTACGACCAGGCGCTCGCGGCGGTCAGCGAGATGCGCTCCGTCTCCATCTCCATGCTCCAGCGCAAGATGCGCATCGGCTACAACCGCGCGGCGCGCATGATCGAGCGCATGGAGCGCGACGGCGTGGTGGGCCCCGCGGACGGCGCCAAGCCCCGCGAGGTGCTGCTGCGCGGCCTGGGCGAGATGCCCGGCGCCGGGGCGATGTAGGCCCCCACCCCTTCACGCCCCGGGGAACGGACCTCCGTCCCCCGGGGTTTCCCCCTCGGTCATGATCGTCGCCATCTCCCGCTTCCGCGCATCCCCTGAAGAGGCCGACGGCTGGGTCCACCGGCTCCAGGAGCGCTCGCGGCGCGTGGACGGCTACCCGGGCTTCCTGGGCCTGGAGGTGCTGCGCTCGTACGAGCGCTCGCCTGAAATCCTGCTCGTCACGCGCTGGAAGGACCGGGACGCCATGAAGGCCTACTTCCAGTCGGAGGACTTCCAGAAGGCGAAGGGGGCCAGCGCCTCCCAGGAGGACGCCACCTTCACGATGTACGAGGTCGTGGCCACCTGAGCAGTTCCCAATCGTCCCCGGGTCGTCTAAGGGCGGTGCACCATGGCTGAACGTCTTGCCCTATTCGCCACCGCCGCGCGCGGCACCGAGGACCTGCTCGCCGAGGAGCTGAAAGAGCTCGGCGCCAAGCGCATCCGCCAGGACCGCGGCGGCGTGCGCTTCATGGCCGCGCTCGACGAGGCCCTCAACGTCTGCCTCTGGTCCCGCATCGCCATGCGCGTGCTCTACCCGCTGGGCGAGTTCGACGCGAAGGGGGCCCAGGGGCTCTACGACGCGGTGGCCAGCGTGCCGTGGGAGGAGCACCTCACCACGAACGTGACGTTCGCCGTGGACGCGAACCTGAAGGACACCGAGCACGCGCACTCCGGCTTCGTGGCCCTGAAGGTGAAGGACGCCATCGTGGACCGCCTGCGCGACAAGCTGGGCTCTCGGCCGGACGTGGACACGCGCAACCCGGACGTGTCCGTGGTGGCGCACCTGGTGAAGGAGAAGCTGTCCCTCTCCCTGGACCTGTGCGGAGACCCGCTGCACCGGCGCGGCTACCGCGTGCGCCCCACCCCCGCGCCCCTGAAGGAGAACCTGGCCGCGGCCCTGCTGCGCGCGGCGGGCTACACCGGCACGGAGGCGCTGGTGGACCCCATGTGCGGCTCCGGCACCCTCGTCATCGAGGGCGGCCTCATCGCGCGCAAGCGCGCCCCGGGCATCAACCGGAGCTTCGCGGTGGAGCGCTGGCCGCACCTGGGCGCGCGCGCGAAGGAGCTGCTCGCGGACCTGCGCGCGGACGCGCGGCGCAACGAGCGCAAGGTGGAGGTCCCCATCCTCGGCTTCGACAAGAGCGACGAGGCCCTGGAGGCCGCGGACCGCAACGTGAAGGCCGCGCGGCTGGGCGAGGAGATAACGCTCGCGGAGGGCGACGCCACGAAGCTCCCGCCCCTGCCCGAGGGCGGTGGGCTCATCCTCACCAACCCGCCCTACGGAGACCGGCTCGGCTCCGGCGGCCAGAAGGGCATGAAGACCTTCTACTTCAAGCTGGGTGACAGCCTGCGCGGGCTGCCGGGCTGGCGCGTCTGGGTGCTGTCTGGCAACCCCGCCTTCGAGAGCGCCTTCCACGCGCGCCCCATGGCCCGGCGCGACGTGTGGAACGGCCCCATCCCCTGCACGCTGCTGGGCTACCGCGCCCCGCCGCTGCCCCCCGGCTCAAAGCCGGTGCTCGGTGCGCCGGGCGAGCCGCTGGAGGTTGCTCCGGTGCGTCCAGAGCATCAGGACGAATAGCCCGGCGGTGAGCAGCACGTACTCGCGGGCGGGCGCGGTGAAGAACGCGGTGGCGATGGCGACCACCGCCGCGGACAGCGACCCCACGGAGCTCACGCGCCAGCGGGCCACCACCAGCCCGTAGATGATGGCCCCCGCGAGCGCCGCCTTGGGCACCAGCACCACCAGCACGCCCAGCGCGCTGGCCACGCCCTTGCCGCCCTGGAGCTTGAGCCACACCGGGTACACGTGCCCCAGCACCGCGGCCAGGCCCACCAGCGCGTGCGCGCGCGCATCCCCGGGCATGAAGTGCACGGCCAGCGCCACGGGCAGCACGGCCTTGAGCGCGTCCAGCAGCAGCACCACCGCGCCCAGCTTCTTGCCGGCGACGCGCGTGACGTTGGTGGCGCCGATGTTGCCGCTGCCGCTGGCGCGCACGTCCACCCCGCGCAGCCACCGCGTCAGCAGCACGCCGAAGGGGACGGAGCCGCAGAGGTAGCCCAGCAGGAGGAAGGCGGAGAGCACGGAAGAGGACAGGGGCCCCGCCCTTCAGGACAGCAGGTGCGGGAAACGGGTGTGCACCACGACGTAGGCGTAATTGACCAGCAACACCAGCGGGAACGCGATGCGCACCCACCGCCACTCGCGCTCCTCCAGCTCCACCTCCGGGATGGGCATCGCGAAGAGGAAGTGCAGCACCGTCGCCACCGCGGCCAGCGCGAACAGGAGCGCGCACACGGTGCCCAGGGGGTTGGCCTCCCACGCCCCGGGGATGTTGAAGTGCGCGACGCGGTCCGCCACGCGGGTGAGCCCACAGCCCAGGCAGGGCCAGCCCGTGTGCTCGCGAAGCACACAGCCCCAGAACGGGATGATGCGGGCCACGGGGACGTAGCGCCCCACGAGCAGCCCACCCAGCCCGACGAGCCCGAGCCATTCGAATGTGCCCAACCGGCGGTTGGGAGCGGGGATGGTGACCTTCATGCGCACCTCGCGCCGAGTGTGCGGGACAAGTCGCGAGGATGGAAGGGGCGCCTTGCCCGGCCCTGGAAACCTGGGCTAAGCGGACGGGCATGCACATGCTCCGCACTGCCCTCGTGATGCTGGTCGCCGCCCCCCTCGTGGCCCTCGCGGCGGACAAGACGCCCAAGCCCGCCGCCAAGGCCGAGGCCGCGTCGAGCGACTGCCACCACCCCGCCGACG
Source organism: Corallococcus sp. AS-1-12 (assembly GCF_020036995.1). Taxonomy (NCBI): domain Bacteria; kingdom Pseudomonadati; phylum Myxococcota; class Myxococcia; order Myxococcales; family Myxococcaceae; genus Corallococcus; species Corallococcus sp. AS-1-12. Next base: position 99,600 of record NZ_JAIQDD010000009.1, read on the forward strand.
CGAAGGCGCCCGAGGCCGCCAAGGCCGCGAACCCTGGCGACTGGACGCTCACCCGCGGCGAGCCCCTCAAGGGCGAGAAGACGGTGAAGCTGTCGGAGCTGCTCGCGAAGCCCCAGGCCCACGACGGCAAGGTCGTGCGCGTGGAGGGCCAGGTGCGCAAGGCGTGTGAGAAGAAGGGCTGCTGGATGGAGCTGGCCCAGGACGCCAAGAGCCCCGGCGTGCGCGTGACGTTCAAGGACTACGGCTTCTTCGTCCCGCTGGACTCGGCGGGCTCGCAGGCGCGCGTGGAGGGCGTGGTGAAGGTCGCGGAGCTGAGCGACGCCCACGCGAAGCACTACGAGGCGGAAGGCGCCATCGTCCCCCGCGGCACCGACGGCAAGCCCCGCGAGGTGCAGCTCGTGGCCTCCGGCGTCGAGCTGCGCCGCTAGCCGCGATGGGAGGCCGCAGTTTCAGCATGCGGGGCGTGCAGGGCGCGGCCGACCGGGCCGTGCAGCACGCCCGCGCGTGGCTCCTGGAGACCGAGCCCGGGTCGCGCGTGCACGACGTGCAGTTGGACCCGCGCTTCCAGCACCGGGGCGTGGACCTGCTCTGGGAGCTGCCCTCCGGAGAGGTGCGCGGCATTGAAGTGAAGGGCGACCGGCAGGCCACCCGCCGCCGCTACTTCTTCGAGCTCATCTCCAACCTGGAGAAGGACACGCCGGGCTGCTTCCTCTACAGCGGCGCGGACCTGATGCTGTACGTGTTCCTCACGCAGGGGGAGCTGCACGCCCTGCCCCTGCCCCGAGTGCGCGAGTGGTTCCTCCCCCGCGCGAAGGAGTACGCCCTCAAGCACGCCTTCACCCAGACGGGCGCCATCCGCTACACCACCGTGGGCGCCGTGGTGCCCGTGCGCGACGTGGCGGAGGGCGTGCCCGGCGTCGTCACCGTGAAGCTCAAGCGCGCGGCGCCGGAGAAGCCCGGCGTGAAGCCCGTCACCCCGGACGCGGAAGGCGCGACGCCCGCCGCGGCCAGCGCCCCCCAGGCGCCCGAGGCCCCGGAAGCCCGGAGCCCCCGGCGCACGGGGACCTGAAGCCGGCCGGCTAGCGGCGGCGCTGCGGCTGCGCGTGCTGGTGACGGTGCGCCCGGTGCCCCGGGTGCATCTTGTCGTGCAGGGCCTCCAGCCGCTCCTGCGTGCCCATCAGCTCCAGGAGCGCGGACCGGTCGTTCTGCTGCTTGAAGACGTGCTCCAGGCGGGGCACCAGGTCCAGCGCCAGGTGGATGTCGTTGGCCTTCTCCGCCTCCGCCAGCAGGCCGCGGCCCTCGACGTTCGCGTCAATCCAGGCCTGCAGGTGGATGAGGCCGTCCACCGCCAGCAGGCGCGAGATGGGCGCGCGCGCCGTGTCGTGGATGAGGTTCTTGAGGTCCTGGATGGCGGGCTCGCGCTCGCCCTTCGCGGCGCGCACCACCGCCTGGGAGATGCCGCGCCGGTCGGGCAGCAGGAACTCCTCCACCTCCGCGAACGTCGTGGCGTCGTCCAGGTGCCCCTGCGCGGCCAGCGACTCCGCCAGGCTGTCGAACAGCTCCGCGTCCTTCTCCGAGAAGGGCGCCAGCGCCTCCTGGAGGAAGGGCTGGGGCAGCGCGCCCTTGTCATCCACCGCCAGCTTGGAGCGCAGGCTCTTCACGTGCTCGAAGGCGGAGGCCACCGGGGCCTCCTTCGCGCCGTTGAGCTTGTGCACCAGCACCTGCATCAGCGTCGCCAGGGCGGTGGTGAACTCCTGCGGGGACACGCGGTCCGGCATCCACCGGCGCCACAGCTCCACGGCCGCGGCCACGACGTAGTCCTTGAAGGGGCCGGTGCCCTTCCACTTCGCCGCCCACTGCTGGGCGATGCCGAGCGGATAGGCGGACTCCGCCAGCTTGCGGTAGTCCTCTTCGCCCACGGGGACGCCGTAGTGCCCCAGCGTGCCCAGCAGGGCCTCCGTCGAGTAGTCCTTGAGGCCCGTCTTCTGCCACGACTTTTCCACGCGCTGCGTGCTCACCAGATGCTCTCCGAGGCCATGCGAGTGCCGGCCATCGGCCCCGCCTTGCCGTCTTCTAGCGAAAGCGGAGCCCGGCGAATACGGCCTTTGCGGGCCCCGTCAGGCGGCGGACGGCTGGGGCGGCGGGCGGCCCGGCACGATGGGCCACACCGTGGGCTGGCGCCGCCCGTCCTCCACCCGGCGGGCCATGTACGGCTCGCACCCGCGCTCCTGGAAGGCCCGCTTCCACGCGGCGAAGCTGCCCCCCGCGCGCCAGGCGTCCATGGCCGCGAGCCCCGCCTCCGGACCGCACTGGGCCAGCATGTACTCCACCCAGGCCCAGCGCGCGGACGTCGGCCGCACCTCCGCCCGCCCGCGCAGCCCCTTGCGCAGGCGCTCCAGCTTGTTCTCCACCTCGCGAAGCCCCGCGAAGGGCGCCCCGTCCAGCGGCGTGTTGCGCTTGGCCACGAAGGGCGCGACCCCCAGCGCCACCGGCAGGATGCGCGACAGCTCCGTGGTGAAGCGGATCAGCTCGTCGATGTCCGCGTCCTCCTCATGGGGCAGGCCCACCACGTTGTAGACCTTGAGCTGCTTCATGCCCGCCGTGCGCGCGAACCGGGCGGCGCGGACAATCTGTTCCTCGGAGTGCTTGCGGTCCACCAGGTCCCGCATCTTCTGGGACGCCCCGTCCGCGGCCACCGTGAGGTTCGTCGCCCCGCCCCGCCGGAGCTGATCCACCAGCTCCTGCGTGAGCCGGTCCGCGCGCAGCGAGGACACGCCCACCTCGCGCCCCGAGTCCACGATGGTGCGCAGGAGCTCCACGATGCGCGGGTGGTCCGTCACCGCCGCGCCCACCAGCCCCACGCGCTTCGCGTGCTCGGGGATGAGCGACAGGATGCGCTCCGGGGGCACCGTGCGCATGCCGCCATTCGTGGTGCGGCGCATGACGCAGTAGTGGCAGCCGCGGGAGCAGCCCCGCTCCGGCTCGATGAGGAACATCGACCGGAGCTCCGTGTGGGGGGTGATGATCTGCGTGCGCGCCGGCAGCCGGGCGTCCGTCGCCTTCGCCACGTGGTAGCGCGCCCCACCCCGCCCGGGCACCCGGAAGCCGGGGACCTTCGCCAGGTAATCGAGCAGCGCCTCGCGCTCCATGGAGGCCGCGGCCTCCAGCAGCACGTGGATCAAATCTTCCGCCTCCCCCTGGACGAGCACGTCCACGAAGGGCTCCAGCGGGTCCGGGTTGGAGAACGTCAGCGGACCGCCCGCCACCACCAGCGGATGTCTGGCATCCCGTTCCGCCGAAAGAACTGGCAAACCAGACAAATCCAACATCGTGAACAAGCCTGAAAGCTCCAATTCATAGGCGACTGAAAAGGCAAGCATTTCAAAGCCAGACACGGATGCCTGGGATTCCCAGGTAAACAATGGCGTCCGTGTTCTCTTGTATGTCTCGACATCATCGGGAAGGAAGACGCGCTCGGCGGTCGCGCCCGGGTGCGAATGCACCTCCCGGTAGATGGCCTGGTAGCCCAGCGAGCTCATGCCCACGTGGTAGGGGCTCGGGTAGCAGAGCGCGACCCGGTAGGGCGCCTCCTTGCGGAGCGTCCCGGCTTCGTCCGCCAGCAGTGAGCAGACGTGCTCGATGAGTTCGTAACGGCCCTCCATGGTCCTCCCGACGTGGATTCCAGACACCTAACAACAGCGCGGCCCCGGACCGCCACTCCCGCGTGGGGGAGGGGCTGCCGGGGCCGCGTTGGCCTTCAAGGTCGGTCAGTGCCGACTACTTGAACGACGGGATCGCGTTCGCAGGGACGCAGACGCCCACTTCGGGGTCGCACGTCACGGCGAAGTCCGGGTTGAGCCCCGAGCCCGCGCCGCACGTCGAGGGGAAGTTCTCCTCGACGTTCGGGTCCAGCGACGGGTCGCAGCCAGTCGCCGGCCAGATCGCACGCATCACGTAGTGCGCGGTGCACCCGTTGACCGTGTAGGTCAGCTCGCCGGTCATCTGCGTGCCAGGAGCGCTCGGGCTCGAGTACACGCGCACCTTGCCGAACTGGTACGAGATGGACTGCGGCGCCGACGCGAAGTCACCCTGCGTCGCCTCGACACCCGCCACCGAGAAGCCGTCCGCGGTGCAGAACTGCTCCGCGTCCTTGCCGGTGGTCAGGCTGCCCGTCGCCTGGAGCTTGTCGAACCCGGCAGCCGTGCTGTCCGTGTCGAACTTGCCCAGGGCGGCCAGGCTCAGCGGCCGGAGGACCAGGATGGCCGTGTTGGCCACCGGATCCGCGAACTTCCAGACACCCAGCTCATCACCCACCAGCGGCTCGAAGTCCTCGCAGGTGCCCTGCGGAGCGTCCACCGCATCGAACTTCGCCCACCAGGTAGCGAACGAGGCGTCCTGAACGATGCACCCGGGATCCGGCTGCTCGGAGTCGCAAGCGGCGAGGCCGCCCGCGAGCCCAAGCATCACCACGGTCGAAAGAATGCTCTTGCGCATGTTGCTGATCTTCCTCATGTGGTCAGGTGGTTAGAACGTGTACCGGACACCGAAGCGGATCTGCCGCGGGGCCTGGTAACGGTCCGGGTTCTTGAAGTTCTTGTTCACGTCTTCCTGGGTCAGGAACTCGCCCGGAGCGCCCGCGATCGGAACACCCGTGGGGAGATCCGCCTGCGTACCGGCGGTCTTCGTGGCCGGGTTGTAGATCGGCAGGACCTCGGTGAACGTGTAGGACTCGTCGACGCTGTCAACGCCCTGGAAGTTGAAGAGGTTGAACACGTCCAGGGTGAAGGACACCACGCTGTCCTTGCTCACGCGGTAGTTCACGCCCACGTTGGAGTCAACGCTGTTGATCCACGGGGTGCGACCGCCGCTGCCGCGCGGCAGGATGAACGTCTCATCCTGGCCGTAGCCCGGGTACGCGCCGAGGTAGCTGATGGGCGTACCGGAGTTGCCGCGGTAGGACAGACCGATGCTCGCCGACAGCGCGTTGGAGATGTTGAACTCCTTGGCGCCGAACACCTTGATGGCGTGCGTACGGTCGAAGGGCAGCAGACCCGTGCGGTTGTTCAGGAGGGCCACCAGGTCGAAGTCCGCGAGGATGTTCGGGTCGAGCTGGTTGTTCTCCGGACGGAACAGACCGGGGTAGTTGCCGTACAGGCGGGACCACGTGTAGCTCGCCTGCGCCAGCCAGCCGTCCGTGAACGTGCGGTTCAGGTAGACGGTGACCGCGTCGTAGTCACGCACCGGCGTCGGGAACTCCTTGGCGAAGCCGCTGCCAGGGTTGCCGAGGAAGTACGTGTTGCCGTCATCGCGGCTCATGTCCTCGATGACCTTGTTCATGTCGCGGTGCGTGTACGTCGCGCCCAGGCGGGTGTTCGCCAGGAGCTCGTACTCGCCGCCGACCACGATTTCGTCGGAGGACTGGGGCTCGATGTCCGGATCGACCGGCTCGTTCTGCACCAGACCGCCGCTGTAGAGCTGGTTCGCGTTGGAGGTGCTCTCCGCGCGCGGCACGATGAACTGGTCGGACGCGCAGTTGCCGCGCTGACCCTCGAGCGTGGACGGATCGCAACCGCCCGCGGCGCCCGGCTCCGAGAAGAAGCGACGCGCGCTGAAGCGGCGCTCACCCGGGAAGGCGCGGTCCATCATGTTGAGCGGAACCTGCTCGTAGTACCGGGCGAAGTTCACGAACAGCTTCGCGCGGCCGTTGGCGAACGGATCCACCACGGCGCCGATGCGGGGCGACCACTGGTTGCCGAGCTTCAGGGCCAGGTTGCCGTCGCCGCCGTACATCGACTGCACGTCGTACCGGACGCCCAGGTTCAGGGTGACGCGGTTGGCGATGGACCAGCTGTCCTGGAGGAAGCCACCGATGGTGGTGCCGCTCGTCGAGGACTGCTGCAGGGTCTCGAACACCGGGGTGTCCGGGGCCGTCTGGTAGCCGTAGCGGCGGTTGTCCGACCAGATCTTGATGGTCGAGCCGTTGTACGACGTGCGCGACTCCTGCAGGAACACGCTGCCGGAGTAGGCCTTCTTCTGGTCGTAGGACAGGAACTCGGTGTCCACGCCCGCCTTGAAGACGTGCGTCCCCAGGGCGTTCAGAAGGTAGGTGGCCTTCGCGTTGATCTGGTAGCGGTCCAGGGTGGCCTCGGACATGAAGCCAGGGCCGCCGACGTAGTAGTTCGTCACGGGGCAGCGGACAGCCCGCTCCGCATCCGTCACGCCGCAGTACTGGTCGGCGTTCGGGACGTTCTCGAACATCGTCAGGGGACGCGTGGTCGAGTACCGCGCGAGCGCGTAGCCGGCCAGGCCGTCCGTCGAGCCGATGGCGCTACCGTCCGCCGGAGGCGTGGAGGCAGTCTGGTGGAACCAACCGAGGTTGGCGTCGACCAGGATCTTCTTCTCCATGAACGCGCCCGCGTACTTGAGGGCGAGTGCCGTGGTGTTGGCGCGGTTCTCGGTGTTGCCGATGTCCTCGGGACGCGTGTTCTGCGCGGCCGGCAGACCACCCGAGCGGGGGCTGATCTGCAGCTTGCCCAGACCACCCGACACGGTCGGGGTGCCGTTCAGGGCGAACGACACGTTGTGGTCCTGGTTGATGAGGTACGTCAGCTTGCCCATGAACTGGATCGTGCGGGAGTCGGCGAAGTACTTCCGCTCGGAGCCCGGGATCTGCTGGACGACGCTGAAGCCGTTCGCATCCGTCGCCACATCGCCGTCGTCATTCAGCGTGAAGGCGTTGAGCGCGCGGGTGTGCTCGTAGCGCTGGAACGACGGCGCGAAGCCGGCGAAGAACCAGAGCTTGTCCTTGAGGATGGGACCACCGAGGGTGGCGCCGAAGTCGCCCAGGTTGCTCAGGGCGTTCAGGCCGGTGATCGTGGTGCCGTCCTCGATGACCAGCTTGCGGTTGCCTTCCAGGGCGCCCGGCGTCCAGTTGGCGAACACGGAGCCGTGGAACTCGTTGGAACCGGACCGGGTCACCGCGTTGATCACACCGCCCGTGGAGCGACCGAACTCCGGCATGTAACCGCCGGTGATGATGTTCACGTCCTGCACGAACTCGATGCTGAGCGGGCTGGCGTTCACGCCGAAGGCCGGGTCGTTCGTGGACAGACCGTCCACCACGTAGCCGTTCTCGGGCGAGGTCGTGCCGTTGATGGACACGCCGTACTGGTCGGACTGGGCGCCCGGGGCGAGCTCGGCCAGGGACTCGAACGAGCGCGTCGCGCCGCCCTTGCCGACCGGACGGGCCACCGCGATGCGCTTGATGAACTCCTGATCAACGTTGACGCCCTGGTTCGTCGAACCGACGTCGATCGTCGGCGGCGTACCAATGACGTCCACCGTCTGCGTGAAGGAGTCCGGCAGGAGCTCCACGTTCACGCGGATGGTGCGGTTGAGGAGCAACTGGATTTCGGGGCGGGCGTAAGGCTTGAACGTCTCCTTCTCGAACCGCAACGTATACGTGCCCGGCGGGAGCTGGGGAATACGGTAGTTACCCTGTGCGTCGGTAACCACGGTCTGCTCGCCCTGCAGGTTGGGCGAGGTGGCGGTCACAACGACATCGGCTGCCGGCTTCTTGTCCTCAGTATTGATGACAGTGCCGATGATGACGCTGGACTGCGCGAAAGCCGCGGATCCGTACAACAGACCCGCAGCAAGGACGACTCCGGTTTCCCGAAGTACTTGTTTCACTTGCATACCAAACCCCTCCAAGGTGGGCTGCAACCGAAAATGACTCGGGAAAATAGCCGAGGTCAAGCAGTTGTCAATAGACCGTTGCTTTTTGGTGACCAGTGGGGCATTGGCGCGATCACGCAGCGGCGCCAGACACGGTTGCTTGAACCCGGAACCCTTTTCTGTATGGTGGCCGCCCTTCAATCCGGGCATGGCGGGGACGGGTAGTCCACTGGTGAAGAGGAGTTACTTGCATGTTCGATTCAGTCCTTGACCGCGGGCAAGGACCCAGGTCGCGGTTCGGCGTGGGTGCTGGCGTGTCCACGCTGCTCCACGTTGGCCTGCTGGGTCTTGTGGCCTATCTCTCCACGCGTCCGCCTCCCGTGGAGGAGAAGGAGGTCGAGGTCACGCTGAAGGCCACGATGGCGCCTCCGCCTCCTCCGCCTCCTCCGCCTCCCCCGGCGTCGAAGCCGAAGACGGAGAAGAAGGTCACGCCCAAGAAGCCCAAGGACGTGATCGTGCAGCCGAAGGAGATCCCGCAGCAGAAGCCGCAGGAGACCGAGACCGCGCCGGAGCCCGAGGAAGAGGAGGCGAGCGAGTCCGAGGTCGAGGGTGGCGTGGAAGGTGGCGTCGCGGGCGGTGTGGTGGGTGGCGTGGTGGGCGGCGTGATCGGTGGCGTGGTGGGCGGTCAACTGGGTGGAACGGGCACGGACGTGCTGGCGTTCGGCCAGGGCATGACGCGTCCGGAGAAGATCGCGGGTCCGGAGGTTTCCTATACGCGTGAGGCCATTGAAGCGCGCGTGCAGGGCCTGATGATCGTGAAGTGCGTCATCACGACCGAGGGAAAGGTCGAGCGCTGCCGCACGATCAAGCCGCTCCCTCACATGGAGCAGGCCGTGATGGACGTGCTCACTGCCTCACGTTACAAGCCGGTCACGTTCCAGGGCAGGCCGGTCGAAGTGCAGTACACGTTCAACTTCAACCTGAAGCTGCCGCGCTGATCCAAAGCAGGCAGTCCCGCTTGAGCAGTCCGCCGAACATCACCTCGCGCTCGTGAGGAGGAGCGCTCCACAGCCATGCAATTTACCCTGCTTGATATCTGGCACCACACGGGCCTCTTCGCCCGCATGATCATCTTCACCCTCGCCATCATGTCGGTGGCGTCGCTGGTCGTCATGGCGGAGCGGATCATCGTCTTCCGCAAGACCCGCTCGGACAGCCGCAACTTCGCCGCCAAGATGGGCGCCATCCTCGCGAAGGGCGACCTGACGACCGCGGCGAACACCAACCTGGGCAAGGACGTGGGCCACCTGGGCCGCGTCATCAACTCCGGCCTGACGGCGTACCGCATCACCCCCGGGAACAAGGACCTGGCGGTGGAGTCCGTGGCCCGCGCGCTGGAGCGCCAGGCGCAGCGCGAGGTGCAGAGCCTCAAGCGCGGCCTGGGCCTGCTGGCCACGGTCGGTTCGACGGCGCCGTTCGTCGGTCTGCTGGGCACCACGATGGGTATCGTGAACGCCTTCCAGCTCATGGCGGCCGCGGGCTCCGGCGGTCTGGCGACGATCTCCGCCGGTATCTCCGAGGCGCTCATCACCACGGCGTTCGGTCTGCTCGTGGCGATCCCCGCCGTGATGGCCTACAACTTCCTGCAGGGCTGGGTGGATGCCCGCTCCGTGGACATCTCCGAGTCCTCCAACGAGTTCCTGGACGTGGTGGCCCGGCACGTGGGCGGCGGTTCGTCGCACGCCTAGTCGCAGCCCCACCCTGGGACGTCCCCACCCATGTGGGCGGTCCGGCTGAGAAGCCGCGCTGCCCCGGGGTGGGCGTTCCTTCCCGGATACAGGTGCACGCATGGGAATGTCAGCAGGCCCCAAAGGGGGCATCAAGAGCGAGATCAACGTCACGCCACTCGTGGACGTGGTGCTGGTGCTCCTCATCATCTTCATGGTCGTGACGCCCATGCTCCAGCGCGGCAAGTCCGTGGAGCTGCCCAAGGCCACGGAGATCGAGAAGGAAGGCAAGACGGACGCCGATCCGCTGATCCTCTCCATCACCCCGGACAAGAAGATGTTCGTGGAGAACGATGAGGTCGACGAGAAGGGGCTCCAGGAGAAGATCGCCGCGGAGCTGGTGAAGGATCCCGGCAAGAAGATCCTCCTGAAGGGCGACAACGCCCTGAACGTGGGTGACGTGCGCAAGGTGCTGGACACGGCCCGCAAGGCGAAGGCGAAGCAGATCGCCCTGGGTGTGGAGGAGAAGAAGTAATGTCCCGAGGACACAAGCAGCGTCAGTGGGTCAAGCCCGCGTCCGCGCCGAACTCGGAGATCAACGTCACGCCCCTGGTGGACGTGGTGCTGGTGCTCCTCATCATCTTCATGGTGGTGACGCCCCTCCTGGAGAAGGACATCCTCGTCCGCGTCCCGGAGACGGAGGTGGAGGAGAACCAGCCGCCGCCGGAGCCCGATGATCAGCAGATCGTCGTGCAGGTGGACAAGAGCGGCGCCTACTCCATCAACACGGAGCAGATCCCCGCTTCGGACTACATCGCCCGCCTCAAGCGGATGCTGAACGCCAAGAAGCCGGACGAGAAGGTCGTCTTCTTCATGGCGGATGACGCGGCGAACTACGGCAAGCTCGTGGTGGCGCTGGATGGCGCCCGTGCCGCGGGAGCGAAGATCCTGGGCATGGCCACCGAGCTTCCCCAGAACGCGGTCATCCAGGGCACGCAGGCCACGCCGGACGGCGCGCCGCCCGCGCCCCCTGCCCCGCCGACGCCCTGATCCGCACCTTCCATCAGGGCTGACGCGCGGACACGCCGTCACCGATTCCATCCGAAGCCCGCTGGCGTTCCGACGCCAGCGGGCTTCTTCTTTTCAGGCCCCCATGTCCCCGCTCGGGACCCGACGTCTGCCGCGCGGGATGGCCGCGGCGGGCCGCCTGAGAGCGAGGCGCGCCGGTACGGGCATTGCTCTCCCCTCCTCTCGTACGGGTTGGAAGGGGGAGACGATGCTGGCGAGGGTGCGGTCGGGGGCATTGATGGGCATCGACGCGGTGGTGGTGGAGTGCGAGGTCGACATGGCGCTCGGGCTGCCCTACTTCAACGTCGTGGGGCTGCCTGAGGGCGCGGCCCGGGAGTCGAAGGTCCGGGTGGTCTCCGCGCTGAAGAACGCGGGCTTCGACCTTCCGCAGAAGCGGATCACGGTCAACCTGGCGCCCGCGGAGATCCGCAAGGAAGGGGCGGCCTTCGAGCTGCCCATCGCGTTGGGCGTCCTGGCCGCGGCGCGGTTGATGGAGGAGGAACCGCTGGAGCGGTACCTCTTTGGCGGGGAGCTGTCGCTGGATGGCTCCATCAAGGCCATCAAGGGCGTGCTTCCGCTGGCCGTGGCGGCCCGGAATGGCGGCTTCCAGGGGGTCATGGTGCCGGCGGCCAACGCGGCGGAGGCGGCGCTGGTGGAGGGCCTCCAGGTGCTGTCCGTTGCCCACCTGAAAGAGGCCGTGGGCCACCTCACCGGCAAGGCCCCGCTGACGCCGCTGATGCGCACGGGGACCTCGGTGAGCGGTCCTCGCGCGGTGTCCGCGGACATGGCCGACGTCAGGGGACAGCCGGAATTGAAGCTGGCGTTGGAGCTCGCCGCGGCGGGAGGCCACAACATCCTGATGGCCGGACCTCCAGGTTCGGGCAAGACGATGCTGGCGCGACGGCTGCCGGGCATCCTGCCCGAGATGACCTTCGACGAGGCCCTGGAGGTCACGAAGGTCTACTCCATCCAGGGGCTGCTGGGAGACGAGCAGGCGCTGATCCGCGAGCGTCCGTTTCGCGCGCCCCATCACACGCTGTCCGATGCGGGGCTCGTGGGAGGGGGCCCCATGGCCCGTCCAGGGGAGCTGTCCCTGGCCCACCACGGCGTGCTGTTCCTCGACGAGTTGCCGGAGTTCCGGAAGAACGTGCTGGAGGTGCTGCGCCAGCCCCTGGAGGAAGGCGCCATCCACCTGGCGCGGGCCACCCAGCACATCACCTATCCCTGCCGGGTCATGCTGGTGGCGGCGATGAATCCCTGCCCGTGCGGCTACTTCAACGTCCCCGGCCGCACGTGCACCTGCCTCGAGCATCGCATCTTCGGCTACCACTCGCGCATCAGCGGGCCGCTGCTGGACCGCATCGACATCACCGTGCAGACGCGGCCGGTGGAGTACCACCACCTCGCGGAGAAGAGCCAGGAGCTGCCAAGCCACTACTACCGCCAGCGCGTGGAGGCCGCGCGCGAACGGCAGCGCGTCCGGTTCCAAGACACGCCAGGGGTGCACTGCAATGCCCAGATGCCTTCGCACCTGCTGCGCCGCTACTGCGTGCTGTCACCCTCCGCGGAGAAGCAACTGGAGCGCGCGGTCACTCATTTTGGCCTGTCCGCGCGGGCTCATGACCGCATCCTCAAGCTCGCGCTGACGCGCGCGGACCTGGAGGGACACGGGCGTATCGAGACCGTGGACATGCAACTGGCCATCGATTGCCGGATGATGGACCGCCGGGGCTGGCTCCACACCAATACCCGGGGCGCGCTGAATGCCTCACCCCGCCCCGCCGCGGTCTGGAACCAGGCCTCCGAGGACGACGGGAGCCGCGGGTTCCCCGCCGGCAACAACTGACGTTCCACTGGCGGGCAGGGACTGCACGCCCCGCTCCTCCAGACGGGGAGCAGGGCCGGTGATGATGCGCGCGGACCTGCCGAAGGTCAGGTACGCGTACGCCCAGTTGAGCAGCACGGCCAGCTTGTTTCGGAAGCCGATGAGGAAGGTGATGTGGATGAAGAGCCAGGCCAACCACGCGACGAAGCCGGACTGCTTCACCCTGCGGAAGGCCACGCCCACCGCATGGCCCCTGCCGATGACGGCGTAGGTTCCCCGGTCCCAGTAGCGGAAGGGCTGCATGGGCTGACCCGCGAGCTGGCGGCGGAGGTTGAGCACCGCGTGCTTTCCCTCCTGCATCGCCGCGGGCGCCACTCCCGGGACCGCGCTCCCGTCCTCCTGCTTCACGAGCGCCAGGTCCCCCACGACGAAGATGTCGGGATGCCCGGGCACGGTGAGCTCGGGCGTCACCGGGACGCGCCCTGCCCTGTCCAGCGTCACGCCGAGCGAGCGGGCCACGGGCGAGGCCTCCACTCCCGCGGCCCAGAGCACCGTGCGGGCCGCCAGATGTTCGGGGCCCATGTCCACGCCCGCGGCGTCGATGTTCGTGACCCGGGTGCCCGTACGGACCTCCACGCCGAGCCCCTCCAGCACCCGGCGGGCCTCCGCCGAGAGGTTCTCGGGGTAGGTGGGCAGCACGCGGTCCATGCCCTCGATGAGGATGACGCGCGCATCCCGTGGGTCGATGTTCTGGAAGTCGCCCGACAAGGAATTGCGGCTGATCTCCGCCAGCGCCCCCGCCAGCTCCACGCCCGTGGGCCCCGCGCCGATGATGGCGAAGGTGAGCAGCGCGCGGCGGCGCTCGGGGTCCGGTTCGCGCTCGGCCTGCTCGAAGGCGAGCAGCACGCGGCGGCGGATCTCCAGCGCGTCCTCGACGGTCTTCAATCCCATCGAGTGTCGCGACCAGGCGTCATTGCCGAAGTACGAGTGCGTCGCCCCGGTGGCGACGATGAGGAAGTCGTACGCCAGCTCGCCATCCGCCAGGAGGACGTGCTTGCGCGCGGTGTCCACGCCAGTGACTTCCGCGAGCAGCACCTGGACGTGATTGCGTCCGAGCATCCCCCGCAGTGGCGCGGCGATGTCGCTGGGGCTCAGCGTCGCCGTGGCCACCTGGTACAGCAGGGGCTGGAAGAGGTGGTGGTTGTGACGGTCCACCATCGTGACGCGAACCCCTGCCTTTCGCAGGTACCGGGCCGCGTAGAGGCCGCCGAAGCCGCCTCCCAGGATGACCACATGGGGAAGGTTCTCACGGGTCGTATTCACGTGAGGGATGTCACCGCGACGCGCCAGGGATTCAACGCAAAGCCTTCCATCCCATCAAGCCGGCCTGTCACGTCCCGTCGTGCCTGCTTATGCGGAGACGCGCTCACCTTTGCGCCTTCTCAGCGCGTGGGAGACAGCCACGCCGCTCCGCCAATCCGGACGGCTCCGGCGAACCTGGACGGCCTTGCAGGCCCTTCCTCCTGGAGGCCCGCGCGGCACGGGCGTTGCTCTGCCCACCGCCGAGGCATCCAGCCCGCAGGGCGGCGAGGGAGGCAGACGAGATGAGCAGGCTGACGGAGAAGTTGAAGGCAGTGGCGGCGGCGGTGGCGTCCATCGAGAAGCAGTTCGGCCGGGGCGCGGTGATGACGCTCGGCGCGGACGCACCGGAGCAGAAGGTGGCGGTCATTCCCACGGGCTCGGTGGGGTTGGACCGGGCGCTGGGCGTGGGGGGGTATCCGCGAGGGCGCGTGGTGGAGCTGTTCGGCAACGAGTCCTCTGGCAAGACGACCCTCACCCTGCACGCCATCGCGCAGGTGCAGGCGGTGGGAGGCGTCGCGGCCTTCATCGACGCGGAGCACGCGCTGGACCTGTCCTATGCGCGCAAGCTGGGCGTGCGCACGGAGGAGCTGCTCGTGGCGCAGCCGGACACCGGAGAGCAGGCGCTCGAAATCACCGAGCAGCTCGTGCGCTCGGGCGCGGTGGACCTCATCGTGGTGGATTCGGTGGCGGCGCTGGTCCCCCGCGCGGAAATCGAAGGAGAGATGGGCGACGCGCACATGGGCGTCCAGGCGCGTCTGATGAGCCAGGCGCTGCGCAAGCTCACGGGCGCGGTGAGCCGCTCCGGCACCTGCATCATCTTCATCAACCAGATCCGCATGAAGATTGGCGTGATGTTCGGCAACCCGGAGACGACGACGGGTGGCAACGCGCTGAAGTTCTACGCGTCGGTGCGGATGGAGATCCGCCGCACGGGCAACCTCAAGGAAGGCGACGCGGTGGTGGGCTCGAGGGCCCGCGTGAAGGTGGTGAAGAACAAGCTGGCGCCCCCGTTCCAGGAGGCGGAGTTCGACGTGCTCTACGGCACGGGCATCCACCGCGCCGCCGAGGTGCTGGACCTGGCCGTGAGCGCGGGCGTGGTGGAGAAGTCGGGCAGCCACTTCAGCCTGCGGGGTGAGCGCATCGGCCAGGGCCGCGAGCGGGCGTGCGAGTGGCTGCGGGAGCACCCCGACGTCCTGGAGTCCCTCGCTCGAGACCTGGTGGGCGCCGCCGCGCCCTCCGTGCCGTCCGCGGACGCCGCGGCGGCCTAGGTCGCGGCTTGGAACGCATCCAGCGAGAGGGGGACCTCCCAGTGGCGTTGGCCCGCGCGCAGCACCAGGTGCCCTCCGGGGCGCTCTTCCAGCAGCTCACCGAACTGGTACTGCGCATCCCGGGAGAACCGGGCCTTCGCCCTGCCCTGCTTCACGCGGCAGGTGAGGACTCCGTCCGGCGTGAGCTGGAGCGACCCCAGGTCCAGGGCTTCGGCTGTCCGGTCGCTCAGGCGCAGGGACACACGCTCGTCCGGAGTGACGTCCACGGTGCGGACCTCGTAGGCCGCGTCCTCCACCTGGACGTAGCACCAGTCCGGGGCGATGCGGAGCTGGTAGCGCCCGTCGTCATCCAGGACCAGCGAGGCGTTGAAGAGTTCGATGATCTTCGGGTGCTCGATGGGCTCGTCGTCGTGCCACCAGCGCAGCGCCGCATCCAGACGGATGCCGCTGTCCTCACGGGTGTGCCAACGCTTGCCTGGAGGGGGCTGGCCGGTAGGAGGTTGCATGTCACCCTTGATGTGCGGTTCGGGTCCGGCGGATTC
This sequence comes from Corallococcus sp. AS-1-12, assembly GCF_020036995.1. NCBI lineage: Bacteria > Pseudomonadati > Myxococcota > Myxococcia > Myxococcales > Myxococcaceae > Corallococcus > Corallococcus sp. AS-1-12. Next base: position 115,069 of record NZ_JAIQDD010000009.1, read on the forward strand.
AAGCCGCCGGAGCCTGGAGGCCTACCAGTTCCGCACGAACTCCGTGTAGCCACGGAAGGCCACGGCCCCCCAGAAGTTCACCAGCACGCCAAGCGCCAGCACGGCCACCACCGCGCGGTTGCGCAGCGACCATCCACCAATGGCGAAGAGCAGCAGCAGGTAGGGCGTGTAGTCCAGGCTGAACCGGAAGCCGAACTGCATGTAACCGGTGTTCTGGTAGAAGAGCCCCGGCAGCGCGCATACCGCCACGGTCAGCCACAGGGGCCAGTGCAGCCGGGGACGCGTGCGGGGGACCAGCAGGAACACCAGCAGGGGCAGCGTGAGCAGCAGCGTCAGCCCGTGCGGGTCGTACGACAGCTTCAACGGAGACAGCGATACCTGGGGCAGCTTGAGGAACGCGGCCTGGAGGTTGCGCGACAGGTACTCGATGTTGAAGAGCCCGAAGCGGTCGATGTCCACGTTCACCCGGTTGTTGAAGAGGTACGAGTGGCCGAACTCGCCGGGCTTGCCGAAGCGGTAGACGTTGTACGCGGCCGCGAGCACCGCGAGGGGCGCGGCCCCCGCGCCAAAGAGTGCCAGCTTGCGGAGGGCGGGCTTCCACGCGGTGGGAAGGGCCTTCAGTTGGGCCAGCCGGTCCGGTCCGGGACAGAGCGCCTCCAGGACGAAGAAGAGGCCCGCGAACACCAGCGGCGTGCGGGTGAGCACGGCCATGGAGAAGAAGAGGCCCGCGAGCACGGGGCGCCGCGCCTTCACGGCGTTGCGCACGTACAGACACGTGAGCGCCACGCCCATCACCTGCGCGCCGAACCAGACCTCGCCCCGGATGGCGCAGTAGAAGAACAGCGTGCCGAAGGCGAGCACCAGCGACAGCACCACGTTGTCATTGCGGTTGCGCTCGGTCTCCCCCTCCTGCGCGAGGAAGCGCAGCAGCGAATAGAAGAGCGCCACCGCGAGCGCGCCCACGAAGACGCCGAAGGACGTGTCGTTGAACTGGTAGCCGTGCAGCGCGACGAAGGGGAGCATCGCGACCGCGGGGAAGGACGGGAAGCTGACGAACCAGCGGTCATCGCGCAGCGGGCGTCCCTCGCACCGCACCTTGTGTCCGTCCACCAGCCGCACGCAGGCCCAGTCCTCCAGGTTGGGCAACACCCGCGGATCCACGTCGAGCCGCCCCTCCAGCCAGGACTGCGCCTGGTAGATGAAGTGCGGCGCGGCGCTCTGCCGGAGGAAGCGCTGCGAGCTGAAGCTGGACAGCACCGCGAACGCGACGAGGAACAGCACCACCTCCACCCGGTAGGCCGACAGCCACAGGCGCACCGCGCTTCGCACCGGATGTGCTCCTGCTCCGGCCGGCGACGTGGGGGGGCTGGTGGGCTCCGTCTCCGCCGTGGGGCTGGCGAGCTGCGCGGAGGACTCGGGCGTGGCCGGGGGCACCGTGGATGGCGCTTCCAGGGCGGAAGGACGGGGACGCTTTGATTTGGAGCGACTCATGGCGACACGGGGGCGGCGAGCAGGTGCAACCTCAACATTTCCAGCACGTGGGACGCGGCGAACAGGCGGACCCGGTCCCGGTCACCCGAGAGAGAGAGCCGCTCGAAGCGGGGCTCCATTCCGGGGCCGGCCAGCCCGCAGTACACGGTGCCCACGGGGTCCTCGGGGGTGCCTCCGCCGGGGCCCGCGTAGCCCGTGACGGACAGGCCGAACGTGGCGCCGCAGGCGGCGCGGACTCCCTCCGCCATGGCGAGCGCCGTCTGGGACGACACGGCGCTGTGCTTCTCCAGGATGTCCGGAGGCACGCCCACCCAGGCGGACTTCATCTTCTCCGAGTAGACGACCGCCCCTCCGATGAAGACCCGGCTGGAGCCCGGGACCGCCGTGAGTTCCTGCGCGACGAGGCCGCCCGTGCAGCTCTCCGCCACCGCCAGCGTGTGGCCGCCGCGCGCCAGCAGGTCGAGGAGGACGGGGGCGTATTCGCTGCCATCCGCGCCGTAGACGTGCGTGCCCAGCACCTGCCGGCATGCGGCCTCCGCGGCCGCGAGCGCGGCGTCGGCCTCCGCCTGCGTGGGGGCCTCCGCCATCAGCTTCAGGTGGTTCTCCGGTGCGTGCGTCCGGAAGCCGAACACTACCCTCGGGTGGCTGGGGGCCAGGGGCATCACCCGCTCGTTCAGCACGGACTCGGGCAGGCGCACGGTTCTCAGCAGGCGGAAGGCCCGGAACGTGCGACCGGGCTCGGCGGCGAGCCAGGTCCGCACGCGCGGCAGCACCTCTCCGTCCACCAGGGCGCGGTATTCACGCGGGACCCCGGGGAGGAAGAACAGGTGGGCTCGGCCCAATCGCTGGATGACCAGCGGTGCGGAGCCCTGGGGATTGCGCACGGGCTCGGTGCCCGAGGGGATGCGCGCCATGCGCAGGGCGCCTGGATTCAGGGGCATGCCTCGCGCGGCGTAGCGCTCCTTCAGCCAGCCGAGCACCCTCGCGTCCTCTTCCATGGACACGCCCGCGGCGGCGGCGGCGCACTCCAGCGTGAAGTCATCCGCAGTGGGGCCCAGGCCTCCCGAGACGATGACCACGTCCGCGCGCGCGGAGGCCTCCAGCAGCGCGCCCGTGATGTCCGGGCGCACGTCACCCACCACCGTCACCCGCGCGACCTTCACACCCAGGTCGAAGAGGCGGGCTTCCAGATAGGTGCTGTTGGTGTCCGTGATGAGGCCGGTGACGAGCTCGTCACCAGTGCACAGCAGCTCGACGCGCATGGGCCGGGCATCCTAGCGGCCGGCACGGTCCGCGTCCCAGCTCCCGCGCTCGGCTGCTCAGAGGAACGCGGGACCGTCGTCCGTGGCGTTGGGCTCGGAGTCCTCGTCGTCGTCCTCGTCCAGCCCGGCCGCCACCGCCACCGCGGCGACGGCGCCGACCTTGCGCGACGCCAGGCGGCTGCGCACGGAGACCGCGGACTCCACCAGCCCCATGACCAGGTACGCGGCGAAGTACGTCACCAGCACCCATGCCGGGTGGAAGCGCTGGGCGATGAACGCGCCCGTGAGCGCCATGGCCATGAAGACGAGCGCCGTCTTGCGGCTGGGACGCGCGTCCTTGAAGGTGCGGTAGCGCACCGTGGACACCATCAGCAGCGACAGGGCGCCCACCGCCACCGCCACCGGCACGCGCGCGCCGTCACCGAGCGCCTCGCCCTGGGTGGCCACGTGGTGGGAGATGATGAGCGAGACGAGCACGCCGGCCGCCAGCGGGATGGGGAGCCCCACGAAGAAGCCGCCGCCACCGCCGTGCGGGTTGCGCATGGCGAGCACGTTGAAGCGCGCCAGCCGCATGGCGCCGCAGGCCATGAACGCGAAGGAGATGAACAGGCCCCAGAAGCCCATGGGGGCCAACGCCCACTTGTAGACGAGGAGCGCCGGCGCCGCGCCAAAGGACATGACGTCCGCGAGGCTGTCGAGTTGCATGCCGAAGTCGCTCTGCGTCTTCGTCAGGCGGGCCACCCGTCCGTCGAACCCGTCGAAGAACATGGCGAAGAGGATGGCCAGGGCCGCCTGGTACATCTGCACCGGTTCAGCCTCACCCGAACACAGGGTGATGGCGTAGAAGCCACAGAAGATGGAGGTGACGGTGAAGAGGTTCGGGAGCACGAACATCAGTTTCCGCAGCTTCATCGTTCCCTCGACTTCCCCAGGTGGTCGGCTGCCCATGTGGCAGAAACGGCGAGGGAACGGACCTTAGCAGGGTTTTATTCGCGCCGGAGTCAGTCCCCGGTCCTATGGGAGGAGAAATGCCGTACGGGCAGTGGGCCCTGTGGGGATTGGCCGCGGCGGCCGTCCTGCTGCTGGTGAACGTGGGGTGGGTCCTGCTCGTGAGGCGCTGGTACCGCCTCAAGGGCCCTCTCCCCGAGATGCTGCGCGTGAAGTGCGCGGATGGGTGGGAGCTGACCGTGCACGCCCGGCGGGCACCGGTGCGCCGCTTCGCGGAGCCCGTCCTGCTGTGCCACGGGCTGGCGGCCAACCGCTTCACCTTCGACTTCGAGCCGCCCTACTCCGTAGCCCACTACCTCACCGAGGCCGGCTTCGATTGCTTCAGCGTGGAGTGGCGCGGCACCGGGCACTCGCAACGTCCGCCCAGGGGCCGGCGGCCCACGGACTTCACCGTGGACGACCACATCCATCACGACGGACCGGCCCTGCTGGAGCTGGCGCTGAAGGAGACCGGCGCGAAGCAGGCCTTCTGGCTGGGCCATTCGCTGGGGGGCCTGGTGGGGTACGGCGTGGCGCAGGGGCCCGAGGGCGGGAAGCTGGCGGGTCTGCTCGAGCTGGGCGCGCCGGTGTACCTCAAGTCGGAGCCGTTCCTGCGGACGCTCATCTCGCTGGGCGTGCGCGCGGCGTGGCCCGGGAGCATCCGGCAGGCGTGGGTGAGCGCCAGCATGGCGCCCTTCCTGGGCTACCTCGCGCTGCCCCTGTCGGACATCGTCGTGAACCCCCGGCATGTCCCGCCGCGCGTCCTGCGGCAGTTGTCCGTGAACATGATGGCGGCGATGAGCCGCAAGGTGCTGCTCCAGTTCCAGGACTGGATCTCCCACGACGCGTTCCGTTCCTACGACCGCAAGACGGACTGGCGCGCGGGCATCGCGAAGCTCCAGTTGCCCGTGCTGGTGATGGGCGGCAGCGCGGACCGACTGGCCACCGCGGCCAACGTGGAGGCGCAGTACGCGCTGCTTACGTCACCGGATCGCACACTGCATGTCTTTGGCCGGGACCGCGGGGACAAGATGGACTACGGCCACGGCGACCTCATCTTCGGCACCGGCGCGCCCCTGGAGGTCTACCCCGTCATTCGCGAGTGGCTCGAGCAGCGCGCCACGCCGCTGCCGCCCACGCCCGCGCCCGCTCAGGGCTGAGGCGAGCGGGCGTCGAGCTGGACGCAGGGGGAGCGCAGGCCTCGCGTGGTGTTCGCGTCGACGTGGCGGAGGCGGACGCGCGTCTGGCCCTCGCAGTCGGTGGAGACCAGTTCGCCCCGCGCGTCCTTCGCGGTGAGGCCCTCCACCTGCAACTGGCCCTCTTCAATGGCCACCAGGATGGACCCCGGCGTGTCGCGCACGTCGACGTTCCGGGACTCCAGGGTGGCCTTCGAATCCACCGCCAGCGCGGCGAGCCCGCAGCCCGAGAGCCGGGCGTCGCGGAGCACGGCGCGGGCCCGCTGCGTCGCCAGCACGCAGGTGCCCTTCGCGCCCTCGACGGTCACGGTGTCGACGTCCGCGTCCACCTGACGCAGGTGGAGCCCGTCCCCCGCGATGCCATCCGCGGTGCTCACGCCCTGGATGACCCCGTCCCGCAGGCGCACGCGCCCTTGCAGCGCCACCACGCCGTACTCCCGTGAACCCTCCAGGCGGAAGCGCCGCACCTCCAGGTCCGAGGCGGTGAGCTGGAGCGCCCCGTAATTGCCCGCGTCCTTCACGGTCACGTCCTCCAGCAGACCGGTCGTCGCGGTGAGCCCCATCCCCGCGCGCGTGGCGTGCTCCGAGCGGAAGCCCCGCACCGACAGCCGGGCCTGGTTGGCCGTCACGCCGTACTCGTGTCCCTGGACCCGGGCGTCCACCAGCGTCAGCGCTCCCTCCACCGTGGAGAACGCCGCGCCCGTGCCCCCCGAGGCCCGCGCCCGCTCGACCTCCGCCACGCCGCCCTCCTGGCTCAGCGCCATCCGGGGGCCCTGGAAGTCCACCCCCTCCAGGCGCACCGTGGCCCCTCCCCGGGCCCGCACCGCGCGGTCGTAGGCTCCCTCGAAGGCGCTGTCCCGGAGGATCAGCGAGGGCGCGGAGGCCCCCGGGGTCCCGGCCTCCACGAGGACGCCCACCACGACCGGCGCCTGGCTGGCCGTCCCCGCCTCGAAGCGCAGCCCCCTGCCCTCCAGCGAACCCGCGCCCAGCCGGATGGCGCCCCGGGTCTGACTCCGGAAGGTCACGGCGTGGACACTCATGGGGCCCCGGGCTTCCAGGCCCCAGCCTCCTCCCTCGACCACCAGGGCCTCCAGCGCGGTGTCCCCTGTCGCCTCCACCACGGAGGGACCGGGGTCCGTCGCCGCCAGGATCGTGGCGGGGCCCCTCCCCACGAGCCGGGTGCCCTCCGGCAGCCGGAAGGGGCCTTCGTAACGGCCGGAGGCCAGGTGCACGCGCTTCGGGCCGGGGCGGGCCAGGGCCTCGGTGAGTGAGCGCAGGGGGCGCTCCCGGGTGCCGTCGCCGCCCGAGGCCGCCCTGTCCACCCAGAGCTCGGCCGCCACCTGGGGCCGTGGGGCCGGCCGCGAGCAGGCGCACAGCAGGACGAGGAGCCATGGAAGCAGTCGGGTGGGCACGCGGGCAGGCACTCTAGCCCCCTGATGGCGCCCTGCTGGAGCTGGATCAGCGGCGACTGCTAAGTGATCGATTTTCCAATGCCTTTCACCCAAAACCGATCATCAGGCGATCACTTCCCGTGATGTGAAAAGCAGGAGTGTGAGGATGTATCAAAAGATGCGATCCTCCCTCTCTCTACAGGGTGTATTTTCAGAGGCCAGTTTTCATCCGGAGGCCGAATTTCCGGCCTGGGAGCAGGTGGCGCATTGACAGTCGAAACCTCGATTTGTTACCTCCGCCATCCGCTCGTTCAACGCCAGACAACGCAAGAGGGAGGGGTGTCATGACCAAGGCAGAGCTCGTGGAGGTGGTGGCTGCGCAGTCGAGGCTCACGAAGAAGCAGGCTGCCCAGATCCTCGACAGCGTCTTCACCAACATCGGCAAGGCGGTGAAGAAGGACACGCGCTTCAGCTACCCCGGGTTCGGCACGTGGTCGCTGCGCTCGCGCAAGGCGCGGAAGATCCGCAACCCGCAGACCAACGAGATGATGAAGCTCAAGGCGTCGAAGACGGTCGGTTTCCGTCCTGCCAAGGAGCTGAAGAACTCGCTGTAGTCGCAGGGCCGTCGTGAAGGCCCGTCCCCCTCAGGGGCGCGAACCCGCGGCCGGGTGGCGCCCCTGGGACGTGAGGACGGGGGACTCCGCGGGCATGCGGGCCACGGGACGCTCGTTGTCGGAGGCGTCCGGGCCCGACTCGGGGGCGACGAGCGCCTCCAGCGGATCCAACGAAGCGCCGTCGTGCCAGAGCTCGAAGTGGACGTGGACGCCGGTCGCCAGGCCCGTGTCCCCCGCGAGCCCCACCACGTCGCCCCTCGCCAGCACCTCGCCGGTGGTCACCAGGACCTCGGACAGGTGGCTGTAGCGCGTCACCCACTGGCCGTCGTGCTGGACCTCCACCATCTTGCCGTGGTCGCCGTTCCAGCCGGCGCGCAGGACGACGCCCCGGTCCGCGACGCCCACGGGCTGTCCCCGGCGCGCCGCCAGGTCCACGCCCGAGTGGCGGCGCAGTTGGCCGGTGATGGGGTGCCAGCGGTCTCCGTAGAGGCTGGTGATGGTGACCGGCTCCACGGGCCAGGCGAGGCGCGGCGGGCCGGAGGGCTCCGGCGGCTGCTCCCAGCGGCGCAGCGTGGACGCGCGCACGATGAGGCGGCCCACGCGCACCACCACGGCCTCCGCGAGCGGGCCCGGCATGTCGCCGTACAGGCGCGCGTCCTGCTCCAGCTCCGCCTCCATCACGCCCCGGGCGCGCGTCAGGTCGCGGGTGTCGGTGTGCTCCACGGGCCGGGCCAGGAAGGCGTCCAGGGCCGCGTTCATCGCCTCCCAGTTGCGCACCTGCTCGGCGGGCATGGCGCTGCCGCGCTGGACCTTCTCGCGGTAGGCCTGGGCCTGCTGCGTGAACGCGGTGAGGGCGGCGTCCAGCTCCGGGGAGCGTTCCGGCGCCAGGGGCCCCCGGGCGCGGTCCGGTTCGCGGGGGAGGAAGGGCGTGCCGCTGTTGGCGAAGCCGCTGTCGCCCGAGGTCGCGTACAGTTCCTCAAAGCTCATCTTCCCCGGCCGCGGCGTCGCGCAGGCGGAGAGGGCCAGCAGGGCAAGGACGGCGGGTCGGCGCACGGCGGGGCGAGATTACCACGCGCCGGGCCGTCCACCTGTTCCGGGCCGTGGATCATCCCCTGACGCACGGGGGCGTGCGGTCCGCACCTGACGCAGTGGAGGGGGCCCGCCCCCGGGTCCCGGAGGACCGTCGCTCCGCCGACACGGGCCGTCCGCGGTGGCCCGTCAGAACCTGTCCGACAGTCGGACAGGTTCTGGAAGGCCGCGGCGGACCCGGGCGGGGTGCCGTCCGTGTCAGCTCGCGAAGGCCTGACGGATGCGCGCCAGGGCGTCGTCGATGTCCGCGGTGGACACGTCCAGGTGGCACACGAGGCGGATGGAGTGCGGGCCGGTGGGGTTGGCGAGCACGCCCTGCTTCAGGAGCAGCGCGGAGGCCTCCGCCGCAGGACGCACCAGGTCCGCGAACACCATGTTCGTCTCCACCCGGGACAGGTCCACCTTCACGCCCGGCACCTGGGCCAGGCCCTCCGCCAGCCGGCGCGCGTTGGCGTGGTCCTCGGCCAGGCGCTCCACGTGGTGCTCCAGCGCGTACAGCGCCGCCGCCGCGAGGATGCCCGCCTGCCGCATGCCGCCGCCCAGCCGCTTGCGCAGCCGCCGCGCCTCGCGGATGACGTCCTTCCTGCCCGCGAGCGCCGAGCCCACCGGCGCGCCCAGCCCCTTCGAGAAGCACACCGACGTCGAGTCCGTCAGCGACGCCCACGCGGACGCGGGCCTGCCCGCCGCCACCTCCGCGTTGAACAGCCGCGCGCCGTCCAGGTGCACCGCGAGCCCGGCCTTGCGCCCCGCCTCCACCACCGCCTTGAAGCGCTCCACCGGCCACACCGTGCCGCCGCCGCGGTTGTGCGTGTTCTCCAGCGACAGCAGGCGCGTGCGCGGGTTGTGGATGTTGTCCTCGCGCACCGCCGCCGCCACGGTCTCCGGCTTCAGCAGGCCGCGCTCGCCCGGCAGCGGCCCCGGCTGCGCGCCCCACAGCGCCGGCACCGCGCCACCTTCGTACTGGAGGATGTGGCTGCCCTCCTCCGTGAGCACCTCGTCGCCGGGACGGCAGTACGCGCCGATGGCGATCTGGTTCGCCTGCGTGCCGGAGGGGACGAAGACGGCGGCCTCCAGGCCGAGCCGCTCGGCCACGCGCTCCTCCAGCCGGCGCACCGTGGGGTCCTCGCCGTAGACGTCGTCGCCCACCTCCGCGTCGGCCATGAGCCTGCGCATGGCGGGCGTGGGCTTCGTCACGGTGTCGGAGCGGAAGTCGATGGGCTTCATGGTTCTCCTCGGTGCGTGAAAAGGGGCGCCCCGCCATGGTGCTTGGGCGGGGCCGCCCCGTGACATACAACGCCCGCGTGGCCCGGCGAGAGACAGTGGGTGAGAAGCGGCAGCGTGCGGTGTCGGTCCTGGACGGTCTGGAAGCAGCCATGCCGGACGCCCGCATCGAGCTGGACTACCGCACGCCGCTGGAGCTGCTGGTCGCCGTCATCCTGTCCGCGCAGTGCACCGACAAGCGCGTCAACCTGGTGACCCCCGCCCTGTTCGCCCGCTTCCCGGATGCCCAGGCCTACGCGCGCGTCGAGCCTTCGGACGTGGAGCCCTTCATCCGCACCTGCGGGCTGTACCGCGCGAAGGCGAAGAACATCGTCGCCACGGCGCGCGCGCTCGTCTCGGAGCATGGCGGACAGGTGCCGCTGGTGCGCGACACGCTGGCGGAGCTGCCAGGCGTGGGGCTGAAGACGGCGGGCGTGGTGTGCATCCACCTGGGCGGCGACGCGGCCTTCCCCGTGGACACGCACGTGAAGCGGCTGGCGTACCGGCTGGGCTTCACCTCGCAGGAAGACCCGGACAAGGTGGAGAAGGACCTGCAGGCGCTGCTGCCTCGCGAGCGGTGGACGCTGGGGCATCAGTTGCTGGTGTGGCACGGGCGGCGCACGTGCTTCGCGCGCTCGCCCGCTTGCGGCTCCTGCGTGGTGGCGGACCGGTGCCCGAAGAAGGGCGTGCGCGCCACCGCGAAGGATTAGGCGGACGCCGGGGCGCCCTGCTCGCGCGAGGCCTTGAGCTTCTTCATGCGCTTGCGGATGAACTCGCGCTTGAGCGTGGAGACGTGGTCCACGAAGACGGTGCCGTCCAGGTGGTCCGTCTCGTGCTGCACGGCGATGGCCAGCAGGCCGTCACAGCGCAGCGTCTGCTCCTGGCCTTCCTCATCCAGGTAGCGCACGGTGGCGACGGCGGCGCGGTCCACGTCCTCGGCTTCACCGGGGATGGACAGGCAGCCCTCCGTGTAGGTCGTCTCCCCTTCGAGCGAGACGAACTCCGGGTTGATCATCGCCAGGGGCTTGGACTCCGGCTGCTGCGGCCGGGTGTCCAGGACGATGATGCGCTGGAGGACGCCCACCTGCGGGGCGGCGAGCCCGACGCCCTCGGCGGCGTACATGGTCTCGAACATGTCCTTGATGAGCGCGCGGACCTTGTCGTCCACCTTCGCCACCGGCTTGGCCTTCTGCTTCAGGATGGGGTCGGGCCAGATGAGAATCTCGCGAACCATGGAGGGGACTCTTAACCCCTCCGGACCGCGACGGGCAACCGTTCCACCGGGCATCAGTCGAGCAGATTACGGGCGTACTCGCCCCGCAGTCGGTCGTCTCCCAACGCCCGGGCGGCCTCCGTCAACACCGCGCGGATCTGCTGGGCGCGGTGCTGGAGCGCGGGGTCCGGATGGCCGGCGAAGCGCAGCGGGTGGAACTCGGCGGCGAGCAGTGCGTATGCCCGCTTGACCTCTTCACTGCCGGCCGAGCGTGCGAGCCCCAACACGGTGAAGTAGTCCGCGTCCTGGATCTCCTCAAACTTGGCCTCCAGGCGGTGCACGTCCAGCTCCGGCGGCAGGCCGCCCTGGGCGTCCTCCGACGGCGGATGCAGCGCGATGAGGCCCAGCGTCCGCGCCACCGCGAGCGTCTTGAGCGCGCCGTCCTGCGGCAGGCCCGCGCCCAGGAGCAGCGACTCCAGGGTGCGCTCGCCGTCCACGGCTTGCAGGAGCTGGAGCTCGCGGGCGGAGAGGCCGAAGTCCGCGGGGGGCATGTGCGCGTCGCCTCGGGAGACCTGGGCGCGCAGGGAGCCCGCGGCGTCCAGGAGCGATTCGGCGGTGAGCGTGTTGCGCAGCCCTTCCGCGAGCAGGTGCAGCGGCGGGCGCGTGGCGGCGGCGAGCGCCACTTCGTGGGGCGCGGGCTCCGGCACCAGGCGGTAGAGCGTGGAGGGCTCCGAGAGCGCGTCCAGGAAGACCTGTTCGGTGTAGCGCTGGACCAGCGGGACGGACTCGGCTTCGCGCACGTAGCCGCGCCCGCGCAGGGCTTCCAGCAGCGTGCCGGTGGTGGCGCTGCGCACGAGGCGCAGCTCGGCCTCCTGGCGCGCGTCGATGAGGCCGTCCGCGCGGGCGCGGTCGACGAGGGACTCGCCCTGCGCGGAGGACGCGGCGCCGACCAGGGCTCCGTCGCGCAGCCAGAGGACGCGCAAGGCGTTCATCACCTTGAGCTCCAGGCGCACCTCCATGCGCGCGTCGCAGAGCCTGAGGATGAGGCGCGCGAGGCCCTCCTGCGTGAGGCTGCCGCTGCGGGACACCGCCATCTCCGGACGGCCGGGGGATTCGAGCGGGATGATGGTGGCGCGGGCCTGGGCCGCGGCTTCCTCCGCGTCCCGCTGCGCTCGGGCTTCGAGTTCTTCGCGCTCGCGTTCGGCCTGGAGGCGCTGTTCGACGGCTTCGGCTTCGAGCCTCGCGCGGGTTTCGCGCTCGCGGGTGAGCTCCTCGCGGAGCTCGTCGAGCTGCGCTTGCAGGGTGTCCCGGGCCTGCGTGAGGTCCGTGGATTCGGAGCGGGCGCGGGCTTCGGCTTCGGCGCGGGCCTGGGTCTCGGCGGCGAGGCGGGACTCCGCGACGGTGCGGGCCTGGGACTCGGTTTCGAGGCGGGCTTCGAGGTCCTGGCGGGCGCGGGCTTCGGAGTCGAGGCGGACCTCCAGCACGGTGCGCAGCCGGCCTTCGGACGTGGCCTTGGCGGTGGCTTCGGCGGCCTTCTGCTCGGCCTGGAGGGCGCGGGCCTCCGCGGCGGTGCGGGCCTGGAGCTGCTGTTCGGCGGCGGCTTCCGCTTCGGCGCGAGCCTGTTCGGCCTGGGCCAGGCGCGTCCGGGCGAGTTCGTCCGCGTCGTGCGTGGACTGTTCGGCGCGGGACTCCGCCTGGGCGAGGGACTGCGCGAGTTGATCCGCCCGGGCCTGGGCCTGGGTCAGCGCCTGCGTGAGCTGCTCGATGCGCGCCTGGGCCTCGGTGCTCGCGTGGGTGGACTGCTCCGCGCGGGCCTCGGCTTCGGTGCGTGCCCGTGTGAGCTGCTCGATTCGCGATTCGGCCTCGGTGCGCTCCTGCGCAAGCTGATCCGCGCGGGCCTCTGCTTCGGCTCGTGCCTGCTTGAGCTGCTCGATGCGTGACTCGGCTTCGGTACGCTCCTGCGCAAGCTGGTCCGCGCGGGCTTCGGCTTCGGTGCGTGCCTGCGTGAGCTGCTCGATTCGCGACTCGGCCTCGGCGCGCTCCCGCGCAAGCTGATCCGCGCGAGCTTCCGCTTCCGTACGTGCCTGCGTGAGCTGCTCGATGCGCGACTCGGCTTCAGTGCGCTCCTGCTCAAGCTGGTCCGCGCGGGCTTCGGCTTCGGTGCGTGCCTGCGTGAGCTGCTCGATGCGTGACTCGGCTTCGGCTCGTGCCTGCTTGAGCTGCTCGACGCGGACATCCGCTTCGATGCGTTCCTGCTCAAGCTGATCCGCGCGGGCTTCGGCTTCGGTGCGCGCCTGAAGGAGCTGTTCCTCGCGGGCCTCTGCTTCGGCCCGTGACTGCGTGAGCTGCTCGATGCGCACCTGGGCTTCGGTGCGTGCTTGCTCAAGCTGATCCGCACGGGCCTCGGCTTCGGTGAGCGCCTGGGTGAGCTGTTCGATGCGGGCCTGGGCTTCGGCCTGGACCTGCGTGAACTGGCCCTCGCGGGTTCCAGAGTTGGTCTGGAGCTGCTGGAGCTGCTCCGCTCGAGCATTGGCTTCGGCCAGGGCCTGCTTGAGCTGTTCGGCGGTCTTCTTCGCTTCGGCGCTGAGCTGCTCTTCGCGGGCCTGGGCCTGCTTCAGGGCCTGCGTCAGTTGCTCCACCCGTGCTTCCGCCTGGACCAGGGCTTCGGCGGGCTGCGCGGCCTTGGCTTCGGCTCGCTGACGGGCCTGCTTGAGCTGCTCCATCCGCGCGTTGACCTGGCTCAGGGTCTCCGCGAAGCGCGTCTCGTTCTGCTGCCTCGCCGCTTCGGCGTCGTCCGCTCGGGCCTGGGCCTCGGCCAGGGCTTCCTCGGCCTTCGTGGCCCGGGCTTCCGCCTGCGCCAGGGCTTCGGCGTTTCGTTCCGCGGCGGCTTCCGCGGCGGCCCGGACCTCCTCGGCCTGGCTCACGGCCTGGGCGGACTGTTTTGCCTTGGCTTCGCCCTGGAGCAGCACCTGCGCCAGTTGCTGCGCCCTGGCTTCCACCTGCGCCAGGGCCTGCGCCGACTGCTTCGCCTTCGCCTCGGCTTGCGCCAGCGCCTGCGTGGCCTGCTGCACCCGCGTCTCCGCCTGGGCCAGCGCCTGCGCGGTCTGCTTCGACTTCGCTTCGGACTCGGCCAACGACTGGGCCAACTGGTGCGCTCGCACCTCCACCAGGGACAGCGCCTGCGCGGAGTGCTTCACCTTCGCTTCAGCGGCGGTGCGGGCCTTCGCCTCGGCCTCGGCCCTGGCTTCCGCCTCGGCGCGCCGTGACTCCAGCTCCGCACGGAGCCCGGCGTCCTCGCTGTCGCGGCCCTCCGCCTGCTCGGATTCGGCTTGCGCTCGCTGACGCGCGTCCGCGCGGGCTTCGGCCGCGATCCTTGCTTCAATCTCGGCTTCGAGCCGCGCTTCCACGTCCGTGCGCGCGGCCTGCTCCAGCTCGGCGCGGGCTTCGGCTTCCTCGCGCGTCTGCGCTTCCTGACGGGCCCGGAGCTCGGCCTCCTCGCGCGCCTGGACCTCCGTGGCGAGGCGCTTCTCGAGCTCGACCATCTCGAGCCGGGCCATCTCCGCGAGGGCCTCGGCTTCGCGGCGGTCGCGCGCCTCCGCCTCCGCGCGGGCTTCCGCCTCCACACGGCTCCCGGCCTCGGAGGCGAGCCGCGCCTCGACCTCCGCGAGGGCCTCCGTCGCCGACACGGCCTGGACTTCCGAGGCCTCCTTGGCCTCCGAGGCCTGCTTCAACAGGGACTCGGCGCGGGCGCGGGCGTGGACCTCCGCTTCGGCCCGCACCTCCACGGCGCTCCGGGCCTCTACCTCCGCGTCCGCTTCGAGCCGCGCGTCCTCGCGGGCTCGCGCTTCGCTCTCGATGCGCTCTTCCAGCTCGACGCGAAGCGACTGCTCCGATTCGGCCAGGGCCTCCGCGTCGGCGGCGCGGGCCTCCGCCTCCTCGATGGCGGCGTGGGCCAGCGCGAGCTCCTCGCGCAGCGATTCCAGCTCCGCGAGGAGCTCCGCCGACGGCTCGGCCCCATCCGTGCGCGCTGGAGCGGAGGATTCCTGCTCCTGGGGGCGCATTGCGTCCGCCCGCCGCGGACCTCCAGGCACCTGCACTGGCGCCGACGGTGCCGGGTCATCCCGCCGGGCGTTCGCGCGCTCCACCAGCGCGTCGCGCGAATTCGCGGAGGCACCCGCGAGCATCGAGTCCCCTGCTCCGACCTTGCCGCCTGGATGCGCGAAGGAGTCACCGGCCCTGACCGGTTCACCCGTTCCAGGCTTGTCGCTCAGCCCCGCGGCGGTGCGACCGCCCCGCTCCGCCCCAGCTCCAGACGGGTCGCCCAGGCCCGCCGCGCGGCCACCGGCCCCCACTCCGGACTCATTGCCCGGACGCGTCGAGGTGCCGCCGGTCGCCGCATTCGCGGCGCTGCCTCCCGCGCCGGCCGCATCGCCCGGGGTCGCGGACGAGACACCCACGCTCGCCACGACGCCCGCGCTGCTCTTGCCCGACGCGCGCAGCGGGACACGGGCCGCGACACGCAGCGGCCTCTCGGTGTTCACGCGAGGCGCGGCGCTGTCCGCCGTTCCTCCTTCGCGCGAGCCCGTGGCCTCCTCCGGACGCGACGCCGCCTTGGTTGGATTCGCGGGGGCCGCGCCCGTCGGGCTCGCGGGCTCCGTCCACTGGAGGGGCTTGGAACCCTCCTCCTTGGCCTCCTCGACGGTCTCGGAGTCGAACCAGTCCGAACCCACCGGCTTCGCGTCGGCCGAGGAGGACTCCTCCTCCCGCTCGCGCGCCTCGGCGGAGGCCTTCAGCTCCGCCTCCAGCACGTCCCAGTTCGACAGGCCCGCCGCCGCCAGCTCCTCCTCGGTCGGCTCCGAGGGCGCGTCCTCCACCTCCGCCTCCGACGCACCCGCCGCCGCGGCCCGCTCCTCCGCCGCCACGTCGTCCGCGACCGAACCGAAGTCCGTCTCGTCGGAGTCGTCCACGCCGCCCGGCGCCGCACGCACCTCCAGCTCCGGATCCGGCTCCAGCTCCTTCCACGCCAGCGGCGCGGCGCCCTCCGGCTCCGGCGCCTTCGCCGCCCCGCCGTCCTCGTCCGAGTCGACGTCGAAGAAGCCCTCGTCCCCCAGCTTCGGCGCGGGCTTCACCGGCTTCAGCCCCGGCGGGGTGAGCGGCTCTTCACGGAACGCGAGCCGCCCCTCGGCGGGCGCCTCCTCCGTGCCCCCCTCGTTCGGGAACGGGAAGCGCAACGTGGTGCGCGCCTCCGGTGGGCGGCCCTCGAACGCGCCTTCCGCGTTCGGCGGCTCCGCGTCCCACTCGTTGCCGACGCTCGCGTCGGGATCCTCCTCACCCCACGCCTCGCCGGAGTCACCCTCCACCGCCGCCCCGGCCCACTGCGACTTCGTGCCCACCGACAGCGCGGAGTCGATGGAGGCGATGGCCTCCGACTCCACCTCCAGGTGCGCCTGCTCCAGCGCGGCGTTCATGCTGCGCTCGCGCTGCTGGTGCACGGCGTGCGCGCTGCGCTCCTCGCGCGTCATCGCCGCCACTTCCCAGTCCGTCTGGTTCAGCGGCGCCAGGTCCCCGAACAGCGCGTTCGCCAGCGCGGGGTCTCCGCCCACCGAGCGCGGCGCCGTCGCGTGCCAGGCCTCGTCCGGCTCCGGGGCGCTGCCCTTCACCGGCTCGCCCAGCGTCCGGTTCTCCACCACGCGCCAGCCATCCGCCTCCGCCGGCGCGCGGATCAACGTGTCCACCAGCGTCACGAAGCTCGGCCCGTCCAGGGGCAGCGGCGCCACCGGCGCGCTGAAGCCCTCGATGGCCTCGCTCAACAGCAGCACCCGCGCCTTGTGGCCATCCGGGTGCAGCACCAGTTCCTCCAACACCACGCGCCCGCGGCCGCTCTCCACGCCCGGCGCGAGCACGATGAGCTCCGGCAGGTGATGGCCAAAGGCGATGAGCGCGTCCGCGGCGGAGGTCGCGAGGATGACCTCGTGCCCTTCGCGGGACAGCAGTCGCCGGACGGCGGCGATGGTGGCGATGTCGTCGTGTACGAGGAGGACCGAGGCGCCCATGGGGGAGCCCGGGAGTCTACAGCATGGCCCCGGGATCCACGTCGATGACGACCTTCACCCCATTCGGCACATCCGCCAACGCCGCCTCCAACCGGGCGAGCAATGGGGCGAGCGCCGCATGCGTCGGCGCCTTCAGGAGCAACTGCCAGCGCGTCTTGCCCCGGATTCGGGCAATGGGCGCCAGGGCCGGCCCCAAAAGGCGCACCCCCGCCGACGCCGGCGGCATGTGGCGTCCCACCAGGTTCCCCAGGAAGCGCGCCACGCCCGCGGTCTGCTCGGGGTGCTCGCCCTCCAGCCGGACGGCCGCCATGCGCGCGAAGGGCGGGTAGGCCAACGCCTTGCGCCACTCCAGCTCCTGCTTGGAGAACCCGTCGAAGTCGTGCGCCAGCACCCGCTTCACCGGCTCCGCGTCCGGGTTGTAGGTCTGCACCAGCACCCGCCCCGGGTCCTTCCCGCGCCCCGCTCTCCCCGCCACCTGGGTCAGCAGGTGGAAGGTCCGCTCAGCGGCTCGGAAATCAGGAATCGCCAGGGAGGTGTCCGCCATCACCACGCACACCAGCGTCACGCCCGGGAAGTCGTGCCCCTTGGCCACCATCTGGGTGCCCACCAGCACGTCGATTTCACGCCGCGCGAAGGACGCCAGCAGCTCCGTGAGCTTCTCCGCGCTCGTCGCGGAGTCGCGGTCCAGCCGCGCCACGCGTGCGTGCGGAAGCCGCTCCAGGACCTCCGCCTCCACGCGCTCCGTGCCGATACCGAGCTTGAGCAGCGGGCCGGTGCACTCGCGGCAGGCGTTCGGAACGGGGAACGCCACGCCGCAGTAGTGGCACACCACCCGGTTCTGCGAGCGGTGGTGCGTCATGCACACGTCACAGTCGTGGCACTTGAGGGACAGGCCGCACACCTCGCACAGGAGGATGGTGCTGTGGCCGCGGCGGTTGAGGAACAGGATGACCTGCTGCCCCTTGGCCACGGTCTCCTCCATGGCCTGGAGCATCTGCGGGCTCAGGATGGGCGCCTCTTCCGTCACCTGGCCCTCGCGCGGACGCTCCACGCGCAGATCCACCAGGTTGATGGTGGGCATGGGCCGGTCGTCCACGCGGTTCTTCAGTTCGATGAGCTTGTAGCGGCCGGAGCGCGTGTTCTGGAGCGTCTCCAGCGAAGGCGTCGCGGAGCCCAGCACCACCACCGCGCCGGCCTGCTTGCCGCGCACCACCGCCAGGTCGCGCGCCTGGTAGCGCAGCTTCTCGTCCTGCTTGAAGGACGGGTCGTGCTCCTCGTCCACGACGATGAGCCCCAGGTGCTCCACCGGCGCGAACACCGCCGAGCGCACGCCGACGGCGATCTTCACCGTGCCCTTGCGCAAGGCCTGCCAGTGGAACAGCCGCTCGCGGTCCTTCAGCCCCGAGTGCAGCACCGCCACGTCGCCGCCGAAGCGGCTGCGGAAGCGCCCCACCAGTTGCGGCGTGAGCGCGATTTCGGGCACCAGCACCAGGCTGCCCAGGCCGCGCGCGAGCGTGTGCTCCACCGCGCGCAGGTACACCTCCGTCTTGCCGCTGCCGGTGACGCCGTGCAGGAGGTACGGCTGGAAGCCGCCCGCGTCCACGGCGCCCTGGAGCTCCTTCACCGCCAGGGCCTGCTCCGGGGTGAGGCGGTCCGGGCGGTTCTGCACCAGGCCCTCGCGCACGCCGGGCTGGAGCGTCACCTCCACCCACTTCACGAACTTGCGCGTGGCCAGCTTCTTCAGCGTCTCGCGGGCGCCGGGGATGGCGTGCGTCACCTCGTCCAGCGGCGCCCTTCCGCCCACCGCCAGGAGGTACTGGAGCACCGCGGCCTGCGCCGGGGCGCGGGCGAGCGCAGGGGGCAGCTCCGTGACGAGCGCCTCCACGAAGAACTGGATGTCCGGCTTCGCTTCCTTCTCATCCACCGCGGTGGAGAGGCCCGGCGGCAGCGCGCCGCGGATGACCTCGCCCAGCGGATAGCGGTAGTGCTCGGCGGTGAAGCGCAGGAGCGCGATGAGGTCCTTGGGCAGGGACGGCGAGTCCTCCAGCACGCGCTGGATGGGCTTGAGCCGCACGCCCCCTTCCACGGGCGCGTTCGCGGGCCCCAGGTAGAAGCCCAGCGCCATACCCCGGCCGAAGGGCACGAGCACGCGCTGCCCCGGGGCGAGGTTGCCCGCGAGCGCCTCCGGCACCAGGTAGGTGAACTCCCCGCGCACGGGACGGCCCACGGCGACAGAGGCGAGTTGGGCGGGGGTGGCGCTCACGGAGGGGCGCACTGTAGCGGCGTGCTCCCGCTGCGACACTTCCCTTCCCACTTCCGTACGCCGCGTCCGCAACGGAATGGAACCGCGAGAGGGGGCCTCTCCCTGTGTCCGGGGAAAACCACCCAGCGCGAAGTGCTCCTGCTCCATGACCGACCTCTTGCCGCCAGTTCCCCGGCCCGCCCGTCCTGCACCCGGGATCCACTGTGCCCCGGGCGTCTGACATGCCCCCTGCCCCGGGAAACACGAAGGGCCCCTTCCGGCCCTGGAGGACAGGGTGCGGAAGAGGCCCGGGTGGCCTGCGCGGAAGAGGGCCGTGCGGGCGGCCTAGCGGCCGTGGGCCTTCTTCACGGACGGGCGGTTGGACACGCGGTCCCACCACGCCATCACGTTCTTGTACGGGGCCACGGTGTCCTTCTCGCCCATGGCGAAGAGGTACTCCATGTACGGCGCGAAGCAGACCTCCGCGAGCGTGAAGTCATTGCCCGCCAGGAACGGCCGGTTCGCCAGCGCCGCGTCCAGGACCTCCAGCGGACGCTTCATGCCCTCACGGCCCTTGGCGATGTTCTCCTCGTTGTTGGTGCCCCGGAAGCGCTCCATGACGATCTTCATGGCCTGGTTGGAGAAGTAGGACTGCTCCACGCCGATGAACTGCTCCATCAGCGCGTAGGCCTTGGGGTCCGCGGGCGTCAGCGACGGGCCCGGCAGGGTGCGGTCCAGGAAGCGGGCGATGGCGCGCGACTCGTAGATGATGAAGCCGTCGTCCAGCTCCAGCGCCGGCACCACGCCAAAGGGATGACGGGCGATGTGCTCGGGCGTCTTCTGCTCGTGCTTCATCAGGTCGATGTTGACGAACTCGGCCTGGTGGCCCTTCTCCGCCAGGACGGTGAGGACCTTGCGGGTACACGTGCTCATCGGGTTGCCATAGAGCTTCATGCGAATCGCCTCCGGGCCAGGAACCGGGGAAATCCCGGTCCTGGAACGGGCGGGACTTTCACCGTGAGCCCCGCCCATCGCAAGCGAATCGAAGCGAAGCCGCTACTTGAAGAGCGAGTCCGGCACCGCCGAGCGGTTGTCCGCCTTGAGGGCGGTGAAGCGCACCACGCGCTGGCCCGCCTTCCACACCTCCACCGTGCGGGGCATCCAGTCGCCGGTGGCGGGCGAGGCGTAGTCCAGGAAGCGCACATCCCAGGCCGCCCCGGACGCGTCCGCGTAGCGCAGGCGCGCGGGCCGGAAGGCGTCCTTGTAGACCCAGAACTGGGGCTTGCCCTCCGCGGGGTCTCCCAGGACGTAGGCCACCTCCCCGCCGAAGCGCGCGAGCGACGTCACCTTCGTGTTGACGCCCAGCCCCTGGAGCCAGGCCTCCTGGGCGAGCCTGGTGTCCTGCACGCTGCCCGCGTCCTGCGCGAGGATGGCGCACACCTGGGTCACCAGCACGGAGATGGCGGGCAGCTCCTTGCCCTCCACGCGCTTCCTGCCGGAGGCCTGCACGGTGGAGGACTTGAGGCTGCTGTCCGGCGAGCTCGCGTCGAAGCGGCAGCGGCCCGGAATCTTCACGGACAGCACGCCGTCCCCCTGGAGCTCCGGGCGGTCGGTGGGGACGTTGAGGGCGGCCCCGGCCTCCGCCACGCCCGTGGCGGAGAAGATGACGGAGCCCTCCACGCGGAAGGCCGACAGGTGCTTCTCCTCCCGCGCGTTGGCCATGCGCCGCAGGATGGAGCCGCCGGGCAGCACGTAGGCGCCGGCGGCGAGGGACACGAGGACTGCGGATGCGGCGATGAGACGCTTCACGGCTTCTCCGTCTTGACGACCTCGCGCAGGTACTCCAGGAGTCCTCCGCGCAGGTCGGGGCGCTTGAGCGCATAGGCGATGTTCGCCTTGAGGTAACCCACCTTGTCACCGGCGTCGTAGCGCTGGCCCTGGAACTTGTAGCCCAGCAGACCTTCGCTCTTCTGGAGCGTGGCCAGGCCGTCCGTGAGCTGGATTTCGCCGCCCACGCCCGTGGTCTGCTTCTCCAGGATGGGGAAGATGGACGGGGGCAGCACGTAGCGGCCAATCACCGCCAGGTTCGACGGGGCGGTGCCCTTCTTGGGCTTCTCCACCACGTGGTCGATCTGGATGACGCCGTTGCCCAGGTCCCTGCCGGCGGCGATGCCGTACAGGTGCGTCTCGCTGTCGGGGACCTCCATCAGCGCGATGACGGCCTTCTGGTGCTGCTGGTAGATGCGCGCCAACTGGCCGATGCCCGGGTCCTCCGAGTCGATCATGTCGTCGCCCAGGAGGACGCCGAAGGGCTCGTCGCCGATGACGCTCTTGGCGCACAGCACGGCGTGGCCCAGGCCGAGCGGCTCCTTCTGGCGCACGCTGATGATGCGCACCAGGTTCGCGATGGCGCGCATGCGGTCCGCCTCCGCCGTCTTGCCGCGCGCGCGCATCGTGGTCTCCAGCTCGAACGCGATGTCGAAGTGGTCCTCGATGGCGCCCTTGCCGCGGCCGTTGATGACGACGACGTCCTCCATGCCGGCCTTCACCGCCTCCTCCACGATGTACTGGAGGGTGGGCGTGTCGACGATGGGAAGCATCTCCTTCGGCACGGCCTTGGTGGCCGGGAGGAAACGGGTGCCCAGGCCGGCGGCGGGGATGACGCACTTGCGGATGAGCTTCGCTGCCTTCGTGTCGGTGGAGGACATGGGGCGGGGAATCTATTGGTGGCCCAGAACCCCAGCAAGCCGGATAGATTCCCCGGCGCCATGCCGCTCCGTGCCATCCTCGCCGCCCTCTCCTTGACGCTGTCCGCGGTCCCCTTCATCGCCCGGGCCGCCACCACCGAGCGGGCCGACGAGCTGCGCAACGTCGCGAGCGCACGGTCCCTGGGCATGGGCAGCGCCTTCCGGGCCACGGGCATGGGTGCGGACGCACTCCTGGGCAATCCGGCGGCGATGGCGCTGTTCCCGGCCTACCGCATCGAGGGCACGGGGGCGTACGACCCGCGCAACAAGGAGGGCTTCCTGGGCGTCACCCTGGCGGACTCCAGCAGCGGCCGGCTGGCGCTGGGCGTGGACTACCACTGGCTGTCGCTGGGGCGCGGCGGGGGGCGCACGTCCGCGAACCTGAGCACGCTGGGCGCGGCGCTGCCGCTGGGCGAGTCGCTGCTCATCGGCCTGTCGGGGCACTACCTGCGGCTGAACGGCCAGTCGCGCTTCGCCAACTCCATCACGATGGACGCGGGCATCCTGTTGCGGCTGAGCGAGCAGCTTTCGCTGGGCGTGTCGGGGCACAACCTCATCGACACGGAGAACGTGGAGCTGACGCGCTACTTCTCCGCGCACGCGGCCTACGTGGGGCAGGCGGTGGTGGTGGCGTTCGACATGCGCGGGGACTTCGAGACGCGCGACTCGGCGGTGCTCACGTACAACACCGGCGCGGAGTACATCCTCGACCAGACGATTCCGCTGCGCGCGGGCTACACGTACGACGGCTTCCAGAAGATTTCGCGCGTGACGGTGGGCGCGGGCTTCCTGTCGCCCGGGGGCGGCGGCGTGGACCTGGCGTACCAGCACGACCTGGGCGGGCTGAACGGGCGCGTGCTGTCGCTCACGCTGCGGCTGCTGGTGAACTGAAGCGTCAGCGGCCCCGGCCGGCTTCGGAGGCGTCTCGCAGGGCGAGGTAGCGCTCGGAGGCGGCGAAGCGGACCAGCTCCTCCAGCTCTGAATCGTGGGGGCGGCGGGCGCGCAGCACGGTGAGCGCGGGCCCGGGGCCTCCGCAGGCGACGAGCCCCGCGCGGTTGGCGGAGTCGCGCGCGGCGGCGACGAGGAGGCTCGCGTCGAAGTCCCGGGTGCCGGGCTCCATCAGGAGGGCGGCGCGCTCCAGGGCCCTGGGGGACAGGGACTCGCGCACCACGCGGGCGTCGTCACCGGCGTCCTTGGGGTTCTTGAGGACGGAGGACAGGAGCGCGAGCGCGCGCAGCAGGTGGTCCTTGCGCAGGGCGCGCAGGGCGAGCAGGTCCGGCGACAGCGAGAACAGGGCGCGGCCGGCGTGGAAGCGCAGCTCGGCGTTGGTCGGGGGCTGCTGCACGAGGAGCCGGCCCACGACGAGGCGCGGGGCGGTGGTGTGCAGCGGGGTGATGTTGGCGCTGTCGTCGTCGCCCGCGACGAGCTCCGGCAGGGGCACGCCCAAAAGGCGCGCGGCGCCGTTGAGCGCGTCGAGCACGGCGCCAGCGCCTGGGCCGGAGGAGGCGCGCAGGGGCTCCGTGGTGTTGGCGATGCGCGCGGGTGACGGGAACAGCCGGCACAGCGCGATGCCCACGCACGCGAGCAGCTCGCCGGACGGGGTGCGCAGGCCCGGGTGGCGCAGGCCGGCGCGCTCCTGGTGGGTGAGGGGCGCGCGCTGCACGCGGGGCGCGGGGACGTCGCGGCCCTCCAGGGCGTCCGCGAGCTCGCGCATGAGCGCGGCGCGGGTGACGTCACCGCGCTGGTCGAAGTGGTCCACGAGGCCGCGGTAGGGCTTCGGGTCGAGCGGGCGCTCGCGCACGAGCTTGAAGACGAGCGGCTCCGCGGAGGTGGCGTCCGCGGGGGGCGCGGGGTCCGGGACGGCGGCGGGCGTCTCGCGGGTCTCGGTGGAGCCGACGGTGGGGCGGCCCTGGGCCTGGGGGCGCGTGGGGGCCGGGCCGGAGACGGTGCCTTCGGGGCGGCCGGCGCGATGGATGCGGCGCACGGGGTCCATGCGGCCGGGAGGCGCTTCCCACGCGATGACGCTCGTGGCCTCCACGGGCCCGGCGCCGAGCTCCTGGGCGTCCTCGTCTTCGTCCTCGGACGGAATCTGGCTGAGGAGCGGGATGTCGGGCGGGGCTTCGGGAGCGCCGCGGCCCTTCGCGGGAGGGGCGACGGGGCGCGAGGCTCCGGCCATGGCGCGCGGCGCGGGGGCCGGAGGTTCCACGCCACTGGCGGACAGCGGGGCACGGGGGGCGGCGGGAGGTTCCACGCCGCTGGCGGACAGCGGGAGTCGGGGCGCGTGGCCGGCGCGAGGGGCACGCTCCACGCGGGACGGGGCTTCACGCACCTGCGTGCCCGCGTGCTTGGAGGAGCGGGAGGCGTTGTCCTCGGGGGTGGGCGCGGCCTTGCGCGACGCTGGGGCTTCGGGCTCCGCGTCTGGGGGGAGCGCGGCGCCGAAGGCCGTGGTCCTTTCGCGAGGAGGCGTGGCGGCTGCGCGCGGCTTGCGGTCGGGCGCGGAGGTGGCGTCGTCCGGCGTGGGGCCGGGTTCCTGCGCCGAGCCGCCGCGAGACGGCTTCGCGGCCCGTGCCATGCCGCTGGGAGTGGGGGCGGACTCCGCGACGGGGACAGGGCTCTCCGCTGGCGCCTTCGCGGCGCGACGCGGGGGCTCTGCTTCCGGCGGCGTGCTCGCGATTGAGCCGTGACGGCCGGATGGGGCCTTCGGCTGGCGGGTGGGGTCCGTGCTTGCGGCCGACACGCCAACGGGAGCGTGACGACCGGACGGGGTCTTCGGCTGGCGTGCGGCGTCTGGGCCCGGCGCGGCGGTACCGACAGGCGCATGGCTTCCGGAGGGTGCCTTGGGCTGGCGCGTGGCTTCCGCAGGGGACGGTGCGGCACCTACCGGCGCATGACGTCCCGAGGGCGCCTTGGGTTGCCGAGGGGCTTCCGTGGAGGACTTTGCGGTGTCCTCCGGTGCGTGACGCCCCGGAGCGGCCTTGCCAGGAAGCTCGACCTCCGCTCCCGGCACTGTATCCGCGAGGGACACCGGGCTTCCCACTGGAGCCTTCCCGGATGCGGGGCGGCGCTGCGCTTCCGTTCCCTGGGCGGTATCTCCCACCGACGCGTGCCGTCCCGAGGGGGCCTTGCCAGGAGACGCTCCCGAGCCTCGCTCGGGTTCCTTCCGCGACGCGCGCTCAGCCGTGTCACTCCGCGCTCCCGCGCGCCCTCGCTTCTTGTTGCCAGGAGACGCGTCGGGTTCATCTCCTGCCGCGTTGCCACGCCCCTTGCGCGAAGCCGTGCTGGCTCCTGGAGCCCCGGCCTTCGGGTCCGCTCCGGGCGAGCGCTTCTCCGGTGCATTGGCGGCCGAGGCCTCCTCCGCCTGGAGCAACGAGGGGACATCCGTGTTGGACGTCACCTCGTCGGACAGGTCCTTGCGCTTCGCCGCGGGCACCCGGCCCGTGGCGACCGGCGGCGCGACGAGCACCGACGGCGGCGGCACCCCGACGGCCTGCGCTGGCGCCGGACGCGCGGGCTCCGGCGACGGCGGACGGGCGCGCTGCTCGCGGGACTTGCGCAGACTCTCGGCGCGGCGCGCGTAGAGGCGGGCCTTTTCCGTGTTGTGCAGCACCTCGCGGCAGAAGAGCGCGAGCCGCTCCCACGTGTGCTGGCGCTCCTCGTCGTCCTCCGTCGCGGTGGCCGCGTTCTCCAGCGCCCAGGCGGCCTCGCCGAACTGCTCGCGCTCGGTGCAGCGGTCCGCGAGCAGCAGCCAGGCTTCCTTGTGCCCCGGCTCGAAGCGCACGGCCTGGCGCAGCTCCGCCAGGGCCGCTCCCGCGTCGCCCATCGCCTCCAGCGTGGCGACCCGCTCCAGGTGCGCCTTGCGCGCGGCCGGCCCCCGAGGCTCGCGGGCGAGCTGCGCGTGCAGCAACGCACTCAGCGCAGGCAGGTCCCCCAGACGGCGCGCGAGCGCCAGCAGGTGCTCCCGGGGTTGTTCCTGCTCCGGGCTCTCCGCGAGCACCTCCGCCCAGGCCCACTGCGCGATGCGCAGGTCGCCCAGGGACTCCTCCGCGGTCTGCGCGAGCACCCGCAGCGCCTCCAGGCGATCTGGCGCGCGGCGAGGCGCGGCGGCGCAGGCGGCGCGCAGGCGCTCGACCTGGGCGAAGCGCTCGTCGTCGGAGACGCTGCGCACCAGCCCCGCGAGCACCGGCAGCATCCCGGGCACGAGCGCATCCGCCGCCTCGAAGTCCTCGCGCGCCTTCGCGGGGTTGCCCATGTTCAACTGCCGCTCGCCTCGCGTCAGCAGGGCCACGGCGCGGGCCCGCGAGGTCCTCGCCCGGGAGATCGCGTCATCGAGCGCACGGCGCACGAGCGACGCGTCCTCCCGCTGCGACAACAGCCGGACCTGTTCACGCAGCGCGGTGCGCTCACCGGTCAGCTCGACGATCTCCCGGTACATGCGCGCGGCGCCCGCGGAGTCCTGGAGCTCGTTCTCCATCACCTCCGCGAGCCGCGTCAGCGCTTCGGCGCGCTCGGGTGCGTCCTTCGCCCGGTCCGCGCGCCTGAGGTACAGTTGGGCCAGCTCGCGCCACGCACTGCGCGCGATGAGCTGCGCCTCCTGGCGCTGGGACTGAGCCCGCTCCGAGCCCTCGTCCGCGGTGCGTGGCGGGGGCACGGCGGTGGCGGCCCCCTCCTGCGGGAAGACGACCTCTGAAGTTGACTCCTCTTCGTCGAACCCGGGCTTCGAAGTGGAGGGGACGAGCACGGAGGCCCGTCGCGGAGCCGATGGCTTCCCGTCCCGGGACTGCGTTGACGCGGAAGCGCCCTTCTCCGCTTCGACCCGCTCGGGCGGGATGATCTCCGAGGTCGACTCCTCGTCGTCGAACGCCATCGCTGGCGCTCCCGGCACCAGCACCGCATCCGGCTGGCGGGGGGATGATTTCTTCGCGGTCGATGCGTCCTCTCTCGGCGCCCTGGCTTCCGCTTCAGCGGCCGGTTCGGACGGAGGTGGAGGGAGGACCTCCGACGTCGACTCGTCCGCGTCGAAGGCCTGGGAAGGCGCTCCCGGCACCAGCACCGCATCCGGCGGACGTGGCGCCATCCGCTCCGATTCCGGCGCGTCAGGACCAGCGGTCTTCGCGGACGCCGCCATCGTCGAGGCCGGAGCCTCCTCGGTTGGATTCAGCGATACGGGCTGTGCGGCCTCGGCTGGCGGCGCGTCCTCGAGCTTCCTGCCGAACACCTGCGTCGACTCGAACAACGGCGCGGAAACAGGCGTCGATGCTTCGACCTTCTCGTCGGGTGTCCGCACCGCATCCGACGCCGCTGACTCGGTCGCAACGGCCTTCACTTCGGACGCGGCTGCCGTGTCCGGAAGCAGCGGCGTCTGCGTTGCGCTCGCTGGCGACGTTCCAGCGCCTGACGACGCTGCCGCTTCGACGCGCTCCGGCGCCTTTGCCGGGCCCGACAGCATCAGTGCGCTCAACGCCGTGATGACGTGTTCAGGCACCGTCGCGGACGGCGAGGTGTTCGACGGCGTAACGACGGGCGCAGGCGCATCCGCGGTGTTCCCGGATGACGAAGCGTTCGCCTCGCCAACAGCGCTCTCAACCCGAGGCGCTTCGTCCACGGACGACGATGCACCCGAGCCCTCGGGGGCCGTATCGCCCGGTGCTTGCGCCGCGACTTCAGGGCGCACCGCATCCGGTCCCTTCTCGCCAGCCTCCTGCTGGTCAGCGAGCTGGGGTGACTCGACGGGCCCGATGCCGGAGTCCGCCTCACTCCGTGCGACGGTCTTCGCGACCTGCGGCGGCGTCACCACCCGGGCCTTGCCCGGCCCCTCGTCATCCCAGGGAAACTCCGGCCCTCGCGACGCCGCCCGTGCCGGCTCCGCCCACTCGCCCAGCGGGACCTGCACCGTGGCGGCCCGGGGCGTCCACGCCTGCGGGGCCGGCACCGCCACCACCGGCATCTCCACCACCGTGTTGCCCAGCTCCGGATCCGACAGCGCCAGCGCGGACACCTCCACGGTCTTCGTCCGGGACTCGTCGTCCTCCGCCGGGGGCCGCGGCACCGGCTTCGCCTTCGCCACCCGCTCGCGCAGCACGTCGAGCACGAAGCGGGCCCGGGCGTCGTCCGGCGCGTCCATCAACAACCCGTTGAGCACCGCCGCGGCGCGCGCTTCCTGCCCCGTGCGCCGCAACACCCGCGACAACTGGCGGCGGACCTCGCGGCGCACCTCGCCCCGCTCCGTCACCATCGCCGCGTCCAGCAGGGTGATGACCGCGCGCTCCGTGCCCGCCTTCAGCGCGCACCGGACCAGCACCGCCGCCAGCCGGGGCGTCATCGGCAGGGAACGGCTGGCGGACACCAGCCCGGAATACGCCCGCGCCGCCTGCCCCTCCTGGAGCAACCGGGCCGCGTCCCGGCAGATCCGGGCCACCGCGCCTCGCACGTCCTCTCCTCGCGAGCCCAGCTCCGGTCCGCGCAGGGAGGGCTCCGGCGTCCGTGGGCCCTTGCCGTGTCTCCCGCCACCCATGAAGCCCCCAGTCTACACACGATGCGCGGGACACGGGCACCCTGTCCGCCAGCACAGGGCCCGGGTTTTCCAGATTCTCAGGACGCGTCCATGGCCACGATGGGCCCCTCCGGAACGCGCACGCCCGCCGACTCGAAGAACGCCCGCAGGTCCTCCGGCACCGGCGCCTCCAGCCGCAGCGGCCGGCCCGTGCGCGGATGCCCCAGCTCCAGCGCGTGCGCGTGCAGCAGGCACCGCGGCGCCATCAGCCCGCCCGCGCTCGCCGCGCCGCCATAGCGCGAGTCCCCCAGGATGGGCCTCCCCAGCGCCGTCAGGTGCGCCCGGAGCTGGTGCGTGCGGCCCGTCCGGGGCAGCAGCTCCACCAGGCTGAACGCCTCACCCGCGAACAGCGTCCGGTAGTCCGTCCACGCGGGCACGCCATTGGCCGCGCGGGTCGCCCGCCAGCGCCCCGGCCGCGACGGGTCCTTCGACAGGGGCAGGTCCACCGTGCCGCCCGCCGGCAGCCCCGGCCCCGTCGCCGCGAGGTAGCGCTTGCGCGCGGTGCCCTCCCGGAACGCCTCGGCCAGCGCGGAGGTGGCGGCGGGCGTCTTGCCGAACACCGTCACCCCGGACGTCTCCCGGTCCAGCCGGTGCACCAGCCCCGCCTGCCGGCCCAGGTGTTCTCCCACCAGATCCACCAGGCTTCCGCCCACGCGGCCCTCCGTGGGCTGCGCGTTCAGGCCCGGGGGCTTGTCCACCGCGATGACGTCCGCGTCCTCGAACAGCACGCGCAAGGAGCCCGCGGGCCTCACGGCCTCCAGCGGGCTCTGCCCCGCCTCCTCCAGCACCACCGTCACCACCTGCGCGGCCTGGAGCTTCACGGCCCCGTCCCGCGCGCGCCGCCCCGCCACGTACACGGCGCCCACGTCCACCAGCCGCCGCACGTCCGCCACCGGCAGCCCCAGCTCCTCCGCCACCGCCTCCGCCAGGGCGCGCCCCACGTGCGCCCCCTCCGCCCGGAACGTCCGGCGCTTCATCGCGCGCCCTTCCCGTCCAGGCGGGACTCCAGGGGGGCATGCGGACAGGCGGCGGGGGCGGAGGACATGGCGCGACACTCTATGCGCGTGCTCCCTGCCCTGACGCGGGCTTCCTGTTACCTTCCGCGCCGCCATGGACCGCCCCCTGCTCTCCGTCCGGTCGCGGCTGGATGACTTCCTCGCCGAGCTGGCCACCCTCCAGTACCGCTACGGCGCCGGACGCTCCCCGGACCTCCCCGTCGCGCGCCTCTACGCCTCCTTCCCGGAGCTGTCCTCGCCAGAGACCTTCGCCGCCGCCAACGAGGCGCTCGCCCGCGCGAAGGGCAAGGGCGACCCCGACCCCGTCGCCATCCGCCGCATCACGCTGGTGCGCGAGCTCATCGCCACCCAGGTGGAGGAGTCGCTCGCCCTGCCCGCGGCGGACGCCGTCGTCGCGCTGGAGGCCCGCTCCCACATCCCCGCGGACGACACGACGCTGTCCCTGGCCCAGGCCCTGTCGCAGCTCCCGCGCGAGTCCAACCGCTCCCGCCGCTCCCTGCTGGAGCGCGGCGTCGGCAACTTCCTCTGGGACCACCGCGGCCCCTACGGAGACCGGCGCGACGCCGCCCTCCAGGCCGCGGAGGTGCTGGGCTTCCCGGACTACCCCTCGCTGCGCCAGGACGTCACCGGCATCGACGCGGGCAAGCTGGCGGAAGGAGCCGAGGAGACCCTCAAGCGCACCGAGGACGCCTACCGCGACGTGCTGGCCTACGTGCTGCGCAAGCTGGAGCCCACCCTGCGCCCGCTGCCCGGCGGCGAGGCGCGGCGCCACGACGTGCAGCACGCCCTGCGCGCCCCGTGGATGGACGCGCACTTCCGCCGCGAGGACACCGTCCCCGCCGTGATGCGCTGGCTGTCCGACTGGGGCCTGCACCCGGAGGCCGGCGGCCGCATCCGCCTGGACGACGAGGCCCGCCCCGGCAAGGCGTCACGCCCCTTCGTCGCCGCCGTGCGCGTGCCCCACGAGGTCCACCTGGTCCTCCAGCCCCGGAGCGGCATGGACGCGCTGGGCGACCTGCTCCACGAGCTGGGCCACGCGTGGCACCTGGCCCACGTGGACGCGGACGCCCCCATGGAGCTGCGCCGCCTGGGCGACGCCTCCGTCACGGAGGCCTTCGCCGCCACCTTCGAGCGGCTGCTCCTGTCCCCGCCCTGGCTCAAGCGCTACCTGGGCCTGCCGTCCGGCACGACGAAGGACGTCGTGCGCCTGGCCGCCTTCCAGGCCCTGGCCGTGCTGCGGCGCCACTGCGCGAAGCTGTCCTACGAGCTGTCCCTCACCACGAAGGGCGCCTCCGCGGACCGCGCGGACGAGTACGCCGACGGCCAGCGCCGCGCCCTCTTCGCGCAGCCGCACCCGGGCTTCTTCCTGCATGACGTGGATTCGCAGCTCTACGTCACCCGCTACCTGCGGGCCTGGGCCCTGGAGACCCGGCTCACCGCTTCTCTCCTGGAGCGGTTCAACGAGGACTTCTGGCGCAACCCCGCCGCCTTCACCTGGCTCAAGGGGCTCTTCGCGCGGGGCGGCGCCGCCGACGCGGAGGGACTGGCCACGGAGGTCTCGGGCACGCCGCTGGCGCTGCCCGAGGCGGGAGCGCGCCTCGTGGCCATCCTCAACCAGTAGGGAGTCCGGCCCCCTACTTCTTCTTGGCGCGCAGCGCGCGGACGATCTTGTCCTTCGCCGCGTTGGCCGGGGCGACCTCGCGGGCCGGCGCCTTGGAGGCGTTGGCCGCGGTGCGCGTCTGGCCGGTGCGCGCGCGCATGGCCTTCATCAACTGCATCTCGATGACGAGCAGTTCGTCCGCCAGCTCCGCGTTCGCACCGGCGGCGCGGGGCAGCGGCGCGCTCTTGCTGGGAGCGCCCGCGCCATGGCGCATGCGCAGGGCCTTCTCCTCCGTGGCCGTCAGCGTGGTGGACTTCTCCAGCGCCGCCTTGACCTCTTTCGCGGTCAACGTGCTACTTCCGACCTTGCGCTCCATCTCCGCTCCCTTCGTTGTGCACGCCTGAACACCCGAGCATGTCAGATGCGTCTGGGCCGCAACCGACGAGGATTGTAGAGGACGCAAGAGGGCCGTCAAAATTTCTTCCAACAGGGCGCTGCCAGTCTGTAGCGACCCGCCCCACCCGCTACAGCTACAGGTGCATCCCCAGCCCCAGGTACGTGGAGCGCAGGGCCTGCCGCTCCCCGGAGAAGGGGGAGCCCCTGGCGGAGAAGTTCTGGTAGCGCGCCTCGGCGGAGAGGAAGAGGTGCTCCCCCAGCTCCACCCCCACGCCGCCGCACAGCTCGAGGCCCACCTGGAGCACGCGGCTGCCCAGCGCGTCCGGGGCCACCGGCTGGGGGCGTGAGTGGGGCACCAGCATGCTGGCCCCCACGCCCAGGAAGGGCCGCACCCGGGTGTCTCCCAGGGGCACCACGCGCACGGAGATGGGCGTCACCTCCGTCAGGTGCCGGCTGGACGCCAGGTGGCCGCCCACCTCCAGCACCGCCCCCGGCTTGCGGTACGCCCAGCCCAGGCCCGCGCTGTAGCCCATGGTGGACTCCGCCTCCGCGTCGCCCTGGAGCACGTAGGCCCCCAGCGGGGCGACGGTGATGCCCAGGTTGCGGGCGGGTTCGGCGTGGGCCGGGGTCGCCAGGAGTGCGAGCCCGGCACACGCCAGGGGGAGGGCGGTGCGGAACATGGCCTCCCGTGAGAGCAAGGCCAGGGCCAGGGGGGTTCCCCAGCCGCGTCAGGCACTTACAGGAAGGGGCGCGCGGAGGTGGAGGCCCGTGCAGGACACGGCCGTCACAGCCTCCGGGGGCCTGGAGGTCCGGCGAGGCGCGGCGGGGTGCGTCAGTTGCCCTCGCCCTCGTCTTCCGGGTCGGGGGCGCCGGGCGTGGCGCCCGGGGTGGCGGTCGAGTCGCCGGCCTTGTTGCGCGGGATGCCGAAGTGGTCCAGCGCGTCCGCGATGCCCTGGGGCTTGTCCGCGTCCGGCAGGAAGTCCTGCGGCGGCTGCAACTGGGGGTCCTTGCCAATCTCCGTCAGGGCGGACTCCAGCGTCATGCGCAGCTCCGCGGCCTCCGGGGTCTTCTCCTGGGGCACGCCGATGCGCCCGTCCAGCCGGGCCTTGAGGACGACGGACGTGGCCGCGTCCACCAGCACCTCGCCCTCCAGCGAGCGCGGCAGCCGGTGCGCGAAGAAGTTGGCGCGGCGCTTCGTCGTCTCGTCCGCGTTCTTGGGCGTGAAGGCCGCGGGCAGCTTCTGCGGGGTGCCGCCCTCCTGGGGGGCGCCCAGGGACACGTTGTACTTCCACGCGGTGCGCCCCTCGTGGGTGACGGTGCCCGCGGGGGTGAGCTTGATGCGGCCCTGGAAGAGGCTGTCGAAGTCGCGGATGGCGCCCGTCAGCTCCGTGCGGGTGCGCTCGGCCATGCCCCGGTCGCGCAGGCGCTGGCGGTACGGGCCGTAGCGGTTGCGGGCGAAGACCTGCCCCTTCACGCGCATCACCTCCAGGCCCTGGTCCCGGGAGTTCTCCAGGATGCCGTGGAAGTCGCCGTTGACGCCCCCGGGGCCCGCGCGGAAGGAGCGCGTCTCCGTGAGCTTCACGGGGGTGTTCCCGTTGGGGCCGGCCCACTCGTAGCCGAGGGTGGACTGGAAGGAGTGCGGGCCCAGCCGCTCGGTCACCTCCGCGGCGTCCATGCCCAGGATGCGGCGGGACACCTGGGGGTTGTCCGCGACGTCCTCCGGCGGCAGCTTCTCCTTCGCCGAGGCCACCACCTTCGGCGGGTCCTCCGGAGAGAAGATGCGGGCCTTGGCCGCCTTGTCGACGGGGTCGGAGCAGCCGGTGGCTGCCAGGACCAGGGCGAGGGCGGCGGACTTCGTCAGACTTCTCACGGAACCTCCACGACCAGGACGGCGGGGGCGGCAAGTTACGTGGGGGGGACAGGAGCGGCAAGCGGTGGCTTGCGTGCGGCCGTGCAAGGGATAGAACGCCCAACCCATGCAGAACCTGCGAGACAAGTTGTTGAAAGCGGGCCTCGTCTCCGAGGAGCAGGCCAAGAAGTCCGACTCCACGCCCTCGGCGCCACGGCGCCAGGAGGACAGCCGGGGGAGCGCTCCACGCGCCCCGGCCCCTCGCGGTCGTGATGAGAATCGGACAGCCGGAGGCCCGCCGCGCCGCGAGGACCGCGGAGGTCCGCCGCGCCGCGAGGGCGGTGGCGGTCCGCCGCGCGGCGCCGGAGGTCCTCCGCGCCAGGGTGCGGGCGGTCCGCCGCGCCAGGGCGGAGGCTTCCGGAGCGGCCCCCAGGGCGGGTTCGGCGCCAGCGCGCGTCCGGGCGCGTCCGCGGAGAAGCCCATCCCCAAGCTGCCGCCCATGCCGGGCTCCAAGGCCTACCAGCGCGCCGAGTCCAAGAAGCAGGTGGAGCTGGACCGCGCCCTGCGCGAGCTGGTGCTCGGCGCCCAGGTGCCCCAGGAGCCGGGCGAGACGGCGTTCTACTTCATGACGCGCAAGGGAAAGCTGCGCCGCATGGAGCTGAGCCCCGCGCAGGCCAAGCAGTTGGAGGACGGCGAGCTGGGCGTGGTGGAGCGTCCGGAGCCCGCGCAGATTGAACACTCGCTGGTGCCCGCCGCCGCGGCCGAGCAGATGTACGCGCTGTCCGCCAAGGCCGTGCGCTTCCTCAACCGCAAGGAGAACCCCGTCGGCTTCATGAACGACGAGGAGCTCAAGGCGCAGCAGGCCGCCGAGGCCTCCGGCACCGCGCCGGAGGTCGCCGACGAGCCCGAGGCCGCCGCGGAGGGTTCCGAGGAGGGCGACGCGTCCGCCGAGGCCCCCGCCGCAGAGCCTTCGTCCGAGCCGAGCGGCGAAGGCGGCACCCAGTCCTGACGTTCCTTCCCGTGCCCTCCCCTCCTCCCCTTCCGGGGGCGAGGGGAGGCGCGGCTTCCACCGGCCGTTGCGCGCTCGCCCTCAGCCGAACGCGTCGATGCCGGTGATGGCCTTGCCCAGCACCAGCGTGTGCACCTCGTGGGTGCCCTCGTAGGTGAAGACGCTCTCCAGATTCAGCATGTGGCGCACGGGCGGGTAGTCGTCCGTGATGCCGTTGGCGCCGTAGATGCTCCGGGCCACGCGGGCGATGTCGAGCGCGCTCTTCACGTTGTTGCGCTTGGCCAGGCTCACCATCACGGGGTTGCTCCGGCCCTCGTCCTTGAGGCGCGCGAGCCGCAGGCCCAGGAGCTGCGCCTTGACGATCTCCTGGAGCATGTCCGCCAGCTTCTCCTGCGTGAGCTGGTAGCCGGCGATGGACTTGCCGTCGAACTGCGTGCGGGCCAGCGCGTACTCGCGCGCGCCCTCGAAGCACGCGATGGCCGCGCCCGTCACCGCGAACGCGATGCCCGCGCGGGCGTTGTTCAGGCACGACAGCGGACCGCGCAGGCCCACGACGCCGGGCAGCACGTTGCGGTCCGGCACGCGCACGTCCTGGAAGGACAGCTCGCTGGTGCGTGACGCGCGCAGGGAGAACTTGCCGGGGATCTCCCGCGCG
Source organism: Corallococcus sp. AS-1-12 (assembly GCF_020036995.1). NCBI lineage: Bacteria > Pseudomonadati > Myxococcota > Myxococcia > Myxococcales > Myxococcaceae > Corallococcus > Corallococcus sp. AS-1-12. The sequence goes on from NZ_JAIQDD010000009.1 coordinate 149,689, forward strand.
CTGAAGCCGGGCATCCCCTTCTCCACCAGGAAGCCGCGCACGGACTCCGGGCCCCCGTCATCCGTCTTCGCCCACACCACCGCGACGTCCGCGATGTCGCCGTTGGTAATCCACGCCTTGGTGCCGTTGAGCACCCAGGTGTCGCCGTCCTTCCGGGCGCGGGCGCGCATGCCGCCGGGGTTGGAGCCGAAGTCGGGCTCGGTGAGGCCGAAGCAGCCGATGAGCTGCCCCTTCGCCATGCCCGGCAGGAAGCGCGCCTTCTGCTCCTCGCTGCCGTAGGCGTGGATGGGGAACATGCACAGCGAGCCCTGCACGGACGCGAAGCTGCGCAGGCCGGAGTCGCCGCGCTCCAGCTCCTGCAACACCAGGCCGTAGCTGACGGAGCTCATCCCCGCGCAGCCGTAGCCCTGGAGGTTCGCGCCCAGCACGCCCAGCTCCGCCAGGCCCGGGATGAGGTGCGCGGGGAAGGTGCCGTCGCGGAAGTGCTTGCCGATGATGGGCAGCACCTCCGCGTCCACGAAGCGGGCCACCGCGTCGCGAGCGGCCTTCTCCTCGGCGGACAGCAGGTCGTCGATGCGGAACAGGTCGGTGATGTCGGCGCGGGGCATGGCGGCGACTTTGACGTCGCCCCGCGGGAGCCGTCAAACGCCGGGGACCGGGCGTGGACGCGAACCTCCGGCGGGAAGCGGCCAGCAGGCCTTGCCCCGGCGACCGCGGCGCAAGCGTCTCCGGCAGCGCGGATGATGCATTTCGCCCTGCACCGTGCGCCCGGCTCCGCGCGCGTTGGCCCTATGCTGTCCGGCCATGGCAAACGAGACGACGAAGTCCGTGGTGGTGACGGGCGCCAGCCGGGGCATTGGCCGCGCGGTGTCCCTGGCGTTCGCGCGCGAGGGCTATGACGTCTGGGCGCTGGCGCGCTCGGCGGAGTCGCTGGAGGCGCTGCGCAAGGAAGGCGGCGAGCGCATCCGCGCGCTCACGGTGGACGTGGCGGACGAGCCCGCGCTGCTCGCGGCGTGCAAGACCGTGCTGGCGGCGGGGACGCCCCGGGTGCTGGTGAACAACGCGGGCATCACCGTGTCCGCGCCGCTGACGAAGACGTCCACGGCGGACCTGGCGAAGGTGATGGCCGTGAACGTGACGGCGCCCTTCCTGCTGTGCCGCGAGCTGATGCCCGCCATGGCGTCCGCGGGCGGCGGCCGGGTCATCAACATCGGCTCCATCACCGCGACGCGCGGGGCGAAGTACACGTCCGCCTACTGCGCGTCCAAGCACGCGCTGCTGGGCCTGACGCGCGCGCTGTCCGTGGAGTACGCGCGCAAGAACGTCACCGTGAACATCGTGAACCCGGGCTGGGTGGAGACGGACATGTTCGCGGGCGCGACGGCCGCCATCACGAAGACGACGGGCCGCAGCGAGGAGCAGGCCCGCGAGGCCCTGGCCGCGATGAGCGCCATGGGCCGCATCATCCAGCCGGAGGAGGTGGCCGCGATGTGCCTCTTCCTCGCGTCGGAGGCGGCGGCGCCCATCACCGGCGCGGCCTACGCCATCGACGGCGGCGAGGCGGCGTAGCGCTCCTCACCGCGTCACAGGCGGTACTGGCCCACGATGTTGCTGACCTCGTGGGACGCGGTGGTGAGGCGCGCGGCGGCCACGGCGCTGGTGGCCACGCGCTCCACCGTCTCGTCCGCCAGCCGCGTCAGGTCGCTCAGCGCGGCGAACAGCTCCGCGATGCCCGCGTCCTGCTGGCTCACCATGTCCGCGATGCTCTTCACGGACACGCTGTTGTTCTGGATGACCTCGGCCAGCGCGCGCAGGCTCTCTCCCGCCGCGCGCGCCTGCTCCAGGCCGCCCTCCACCTCGCGCGTGCCGCCCTCGCTCGTCTGCACCGCCTCGGAGATGGCGCGGCCGATGTCCGCCAGGATGGACTGCACGCGCGCCGTGGCCGTCGCGGACTGGTCCGCCAGCGACCGCATCTGCCGGGCCACCACCGCGAACGCCCGCCCCGCCTCGCCGCTGCGCGCCGCCTCGATGGCCGCGTTCAGCGCCAGCACGTTGGACTGGTCCGCCAGGTCCTTCACCGTGCCGGTGATGTCGCCCACCTGCCGCGTGCTCTGCCGCAGCTCCGACACCGTGTTGGAGATGCGCTCCACCTGCGAACGGATGTGCGTGAGCCCGCCCACGCTGCCCGCCACCGCGGACTCGCCCGCCTGCCCCACCGCGCCCGCCTTCTCCGCCTCGCGCAGCACGCCCGTGGCCCGCTGCGCCGCCGCCCGCGAGCTCTCCTGGAGCTGCCGCGCGGCGATCTGCGTCTGGTGCAGCGCCGCCGCCTGCCGCGTCACCGCCAGGTTCTGGTCCGACGCGGAGTTCGCCAGCTCCAGCGCCGTCGCCTCCAGCTCCTGCGCGGAGTTCTTCAGCGCCATCAGCACCGCGCGCAGCCGCGCCATCATGTCCCCGAAGGACGACGCCAGTTGGCCAATCTCATCCTGGGAGTGGATGTCCAACGTGCCGCTGAAGTCCCCTTCCGCCACCACCCGCGCCGCCGCCGCCGTCAGCGCGCCCAGGGGCGCCATCATCCGCCGCACCAGCAGGAACACGCCCCCGCCCGCCACCAGCGCCACGAGCAGCCCCAGCCCCAGCACCGCCATCAGCGTGGAGCGCATCCGCGCCCACTCCGCCTGCGCGCCGCGCGCCAGCACCAGCTCCAGGCCCTCGCCCACGTCCACCCGCGACACGTGCAGCGACACGCCGCCCACGTCCACCTCGGCGCCGTTCGCCCCGCCCGCGCCCGCCGCGGCCAGCAGCGCCTTCGCCTGGACCGCGTGCACCGACCTGGCCACCAGCCGGGGCCCCGCGTGCAGCAGCGCCTCCAGGTCCTCGCTCCCGTCCTCCAGCCGCCGCAGGTCCTCCGCGCCCAGCTCCGCGCCCACCACCAGGAAGCCCACCGGCACGCCGTTGGACCGCAGCGGCTGCGACACCGCGAACAGGGGCACGCCCGTGGCCGGCAGCAGCACCTGCCCCTGCTGGCGCACCACCTTGTCGATGCCCGGCAGCGTCCGCTCACCGGACGAGGCGAGCACCGTCCCGTCCACGCCCACCAGCGCCATCAGGTCCACGCCCAGCACCATGCGGTGCTCGGTCATCAGGGCGTTCGCCTCCGAGGGGTCCTCCGCGAAGGCCGCCGTGAACACGGGGTTGGCCGCCGCCACGCGCCCCAGCTCCGCCAGCACCCGCAGCTCCTGGTCCTTCAACGCCTGCCAGCGGGTCGCGTCCCGCGCCAGGGCGGAGGCCATCTCCGACTCCACGCGCGAGCGCAGCGAGAGCCCCAGCAGCGTCACGGTCAGCAGCGTGAGGGTGATGACAACGGCGGTGAGGGCCGCGGTCAGGCGCGCGGCAAGGCTGAGCGTCATACGCAACGGGTGCTCGGAGGGGGGAGGGAGACGCGAGGGGGAGCCCCCAGATTAACCTGGAAGATGCGAAGGAATGAAGTCCCTGTGCAGGGTGACTCCCCCTCCGTCCAGGCGGACCCATCGCGTCGGGTCGGCGGTCGGGACCGACCTGTGGGGTCCAGGGCCCACGCACTCCCAGCATGTGACGCGGCGGGTAGACGCTCAGGCCGCCACGCGCAGCACGACGGCGGTGATGTTGTCGCGGCCACCGGCCTCGTAGGCGGCGGTGACGAGCGCGTCGCACGCGGCCTGGGCGGAGGGCGCGCGCAGTTGCTCCTTCATCAGCTCCGGGCCCAGGGGCTCATACAGCCCGTCCGAGCACAGGAGGAAGACATCCCCGGGCTGCGCCTCCAGCCGGCGCACGGTGGGCTCCGCGTTCTCCGTGCCCAGGGCGCGGGTGATGAGGTGGCGCAGGTTGGCCGGGTTGCCGGGCGGCTCGCGCCCCGCGGCGCGCAGCTCCTCGATGAGCGAGTGGTCGCGCGTGAGCGACTCCAGGTGGCCCTCGCGCAGGCGGTACAGGCGGCTGTCGCCCACGTGGGCCACCGCCGCGCTGCGCTCTCCCACCGCGAGCGCCACCACCGTGGAGGCCATCTCCTTGAGCTTGCCCACGCGGCGCACGCGCAACGTGCGCTGGGCGAGCGCGGTGCAGGCGGCCAGGTAGTTCTCCTCGCGGCTTCGCGCGGGGTCCACCGCGTCCGGCCAGGTGCCGTCGCGGTCGCGATCCAACCGGTCGCTGAACCCCGCGAAGGTGTCCACCACGCACTGGCTGGCGACCTCCCCGCCCTCCTGCCCCCCCAGCCCGTCCGCCACCACGAACAACCCGCGTTCGGGCAGCACGCAGTACGCATCTTCATTGTGCGGACGCCGGCCGATGTGGGTCTGCCCCGCGCACTCGAATCTCATCACCACCGCCTCCTGGCTGGGCTCCCGGACAGCAAACGGGAGGCCAACGGCCCGGTCGCTTCCTGGCCGGGGTTCCCCCATGGGGTTTTCGCCTCTGGAGGACGTCCGGGTGCGCGTTCCCTCCGCGCCCCCGCACGCCCCTGTCCGCGGACCGACGTTGCGGTCGCCTGCACCCCGTCCCGCCGCGACTTTTCAACGGGCGGGACACCCTGGAGGCCAGGGCGGACTTCGTGGGAGGACGCGGGATGGGCGTCCACGTGTGCGGCCAGGGTGGGACTCATGGGCGCCGGTAGGATACCGGGCCTCGGGGCCAATGGGGATGGCTCGCGTCCCCCTAGCAACTCCCGCCGCCCCCGGCGGACAATGCAGGAGCTGTCCGACCTGCGGGCCACCCCCCGAGGAGAACCATGACATCCATCCGCCGCGTGGGTTCTGGCATCTCGACGTCCCGGGCCTGGTCCATCTCCAACGAATTGGAGGTCACCGCCCCGGTGAAGCAGGAGCCCATGACGCCGGTGGAGCCGGTGCGGCGGGGCTTCTCCGACGAGAGCGACTTCAATGCGGACGCCGAGGGCGACCTGGCCGGCGCGCTGCTCGCGGACCTGGGGCTGACGTCGGACGGAGCCTCCTCGGAGGAAGCCCCGGAGACCCGCGCCGCGCTGCTGGAGAACCCCCACCTGCGCACCTTCGCGGGGGAGAGCACCTTCGAGGCCGCCGCCCCCGCGTACGCGCAGCGGCTGGGCCTGCCCCAGGCGTCCACGCCGCTCCTGCAGGCGCGCCACTTCCAGCAGGCGGAGCGCCGCGCGGAGGCCCCCGCGGCGGATCCGTCCCTGGACCCCTCGGACATCCTGTCGCCCGACGCGGCCGCGTGGGAGCTGCAGAACCTGGACACCATGCCGAGCACCGTCTCCGCGCAGGAGGCGGAGGACCTGCTCTTCCTGCTGGAGTCCGGTGACCTGTCCAGCCTGAGCGACGAGGAGCTGGCCGCGCTGGGCGACGACCTGGGCGTGGACGCGCCGGCGCCGGACGCGGCGGGCGACGCGGAGGGCCTGGAAGCGTCCGGCGCGATGGAGGACGCGGACGGGTTCCTGGCCACGCTGGAGGACGGCGGGCCGGAGGCGCTGCCGCCGGATGCGCCGCCGAGCGCCCCGTCGTCGAATGACTTCCTCGCGGACGCGGACGACTTCACGATGGAGGCCGTCCAGGCCGAGGCCGCCTACGCCGCGGCCTACGCGGAGGCCCTCTCGACGGGCACGGCGCTCCCGCCCGCGCGGCGCGAGGCGCCCGTCTCCGAAGTGGAGCCCGGCGTCGAGGACGTGCAGGACGCGGACCTCGTGGAGGTCGACGCGGCCCACACGCCCCCGCCGCCTCCGCTCGAATCCTGAGCCCCTCGCGGCCGGGCCCTGACGCTCAGGGCTCGGGCGTGTCCTTGAGCGCGGCGTCGAGCTGCTTCTGCGCCTCCATGACGTCCTTCTCCAGCTCGCGGGTGTAGAGGTCCCGCTCCGGGCTCCTCCACTCCGCGTCCGAGAACTGCTCGAGCGAGTACACGCGCGTGGTGTGCACGGGCCCTCGCAGCGTGACCATCAGCTCGCGGTCCGGGTCTCCCATCTCCTTGAGCAGGAAGCCCTCCACGTCGCGCAGGGTCAGCGGGAACGTGGGCTTGTCGTCCCGGACGACCTTGCCGAAGACGTTGAGCTTCACCTCCTGCGCCCCCTCCTGCAGCTCCTCGTTGAACGACACCACGGCGAACGGCACGCCGCCCTCGTCGTCCAGCCGGCCGGACACCACGTACCGCCCCGCCTTGCGGACCTGGACGGGCAGGTAGAGATCCAACGACCCGCCCTCCAGCACCTCGCGCACCCTGCCGGTGAACGTGGCCGGCGGCGCGGGCGTGTAGAGCACGTCGAAGAACGCCGAGTCCTCCAGCGACCCCGAGCGCACGCGGAGGACCACGCGCAGCGTGCCGGAGAACATCGCGAAGCCCTGCTTCGACGGCTGCAGGCGCCCGGTGAGCACCCCGTCACCCGCCACCGCGTCGCCGCCCTGGCCCGAGTCCACGAACGTCACCGGCACGCCCGGCACGCCGCCCGCGTCCGCCAGGTGGTCCGCCTCGTGCGCCAGCGCGGACACCACCTCGCACGGGCGCGGCGCCCGGCGCGAGTCCTCGCACGCCACGGAGAAGAGCACCGCTTCGTCACCGACGACGAACACCTTGTCCTGCTTGAGCCGGAGCTGCACGTCGGAGGTGCCGTCCTCCGCCGCCTTGGGGCTCAGCGGCCGGGTGCGCTCCGGCTCCGCCAGCTCCAGTTGATCCGGATGCTCGCGGCTCGGCCGCGACTCGGGCGGGTAGCGCGTGGCCGCCACATAGGATTCCAACGAGCGCTTCGCGCGCTCCAGCCGCTTCTGCCACAGCTCGCGGCGGGCCTCGCGTTCGCGGGCCTCCGGGCTGAGCAGTGACGGCGCGGCGGGCTCGGCCGCCGCCATGGCCGCGCTGGAGCGCCCCGCCGGTGCCCGCGCCTCCTCGCGGAGGTCGGGCACCGGGGCGGAGGTGGGCTCCGGTGCGCCCTCCGGCGCTTCGGCCCCTTCGCTTCCCTGCCACCAGAAGAACGCGCCTCCCACGAGCACCAGGGGCACGAGGGCAAGCAACCACCGGCCGTGGCGCAGCCGGGAGGCGGAGGGGACGGGGCCGTCTTCGCGTGTCATGAGCGGGCTTCGCCGGAGGGGGCGGGGGAAGCCGTCAGTCTAGTACGCGTACTGGACCATGTACTCGCGCACCTTGGAGACGATGCCGCCCCAGTTGCCGTTGGCGTAGTGGTTGAACGACTCGCCGTCGTCGCGGAAGTACACGGAGTGGAAGCTCCACTTCGCCCGGCCGTCGCTGCACGCGTTCTTGAGCAGGTTGAGCGTGCCGCCGCAGAACCAGTCACCCGGGTTGCAGTAGGACCCGCCGCTGCTGCCGGAGACGCCGCCCGTGGAGTGGTAGGACACCGCCTCGTCGTCCTGGCCCGGGAGGATGCCGGAGTACAGCGTCCCCTTGGAGCCGGCGAACATGAGGAACTCCACGTTGGCCGTGGCGTTGTGGTTGTACATGGCGCGCGCCGTGGTGGTGACCAGGTCGCTCACCAGGGGCTCGCTCATCGCCCAGTCGCCGTGGTCCGCCAGCTCGCTGCCGCCGCCCGCGCCGGACGCCACGGCCACCCACTTGATGTTCCAGCCCTTCTGCGTGGCGGTGCCCGCGTTGCCGCATTCACCGTTGGAGTTGGGCGTGGCGTTCTTCACCTGCCGCGTGCTGGCGCCGTACAGCGACAGCGCGTAGCCGATCTGCAGGTCACCGGCGCTGTGCACGGCGATGTAGCAGGAGTTGCTGCCCGTGCAGAAGCAGTCCAGCGCGTTGCGGATGCGGTAGTTCTCCGCGCCCACGCGCTGCGTGCCGTTCCAGTTGACGGCCTTCTTGTTCACCCCCGCCGCGGTGGTGGACGGCCCCCAGTAGCTGAAGTCGTTGTAGTTGCCCGGCTTCGTCGTGCCGCCGTTGCGGCCGTGGATCCACAGCGTGTAGTTCGTCGCGGCGGCTTCGGTACCCACCAACAGCGTCGCGGCGGTCACGGCCGCGCCAATCAGCATCTTCATCGGGGTGTGTCTCCTGGCCTCTCGGGGGGATGAGAGGGCTTTGCGCACGGCCGCAGGCCGGGCGAGGGGACAACCACTCTAGGGGTTGTTTCAGGGGAAGGCGATAACCCGAAAGTCCAGCCGTCAGTGGAAACCCTGACGCACCGCGCCGGCGGAGGACGTCACGCCAGCGCGTCGAGTCCGCCCTCCCGCACGAAGCGTTCCAGCCGCTCCAGTGCTTCCAGCAGGTTGGCGCGCCCCAACCCCAACCGGAAGTGATTGCCCGGAAAGCCATACACGTGGCCGGGCAACAGCAACACACCCTCGCGGGTAACCAGTGACTCAGTGAAACGCGCGACCGGAATGTTTTGTCGCAGACGGGGGAAGGCCACGCTGCCGGCGCGCGGGCGCACCCAGTGGAAGGTGTCCGCGTGGCGGGCGAAGAAGTCATCCAGCCGCGCGAGGTTCGCGGTGAGCAGGCCGCGGCTGCGCTCCAGCACCCGGTCGCGGGCGCGCAGCGCGATGAGGGACAGCAGCTCGCTGGGGGCGCTGTTGCAGAGCGAGGTGTAGTCCTTGAAGGCGCGGCAGCGCGCGAGCAGCGCCTGGTCCCGCGTGGCCAGCCAGCCCACGCGCAGGCCCGCGAGTCCGAACGCCTTGGACATCACGCCCAGGCTCACGCCCTTCGCGAAGCACGACGCGGCGGGGGGCAGGGTGTCGTTCGCGTCGTACTCCAGCAGGCGGTACACCTCGTCGGAGAAGAGGTGGATGCCGCGCGCCTCGCACAGCGCGCACAGCTTCTGGAACGTCGCGCGGTCCGGCAGCGAGCCCGTGGGGTTGTGCGGGAAGTTCACCACCACCATGCGCGTGTCCGGGCGCAGCGCCGCGGTGAGCGCGTCCAGGTCCAGCGCCCAGCCGGCCTCCTCGCGCAGGGGCAGCAGCGTCACGTCCGCGCCGGAGGCGCGCGCCACCTCGTACAGCGACTGGTAGCCCGGCCAGGTGACGACGGCGTGCGTGCCGGGCCCCATCAGGACGTTCATCGCGACGAAGAGGCCCTCCTGCGCGCCCGCGAAGGTGAGGACGTCCTCCGGCGTCAGGCCCGGGTACATCCCCGCGATGGCGTCCCGCAGCGCGGGCAGGCCGGGCGTCTCCGTGTAGCCGAGCGTCAGCCCGTCCCAGCGGGCGCGGTCCTCCGGCGACGCGAGCGCCAGCAGGTCCGCCATGCGCCAGCCCTCCACGTCGGAGGCGCACAGGAGGTAGGGCGCGGCGAACTCCCAGCGCGCGAAGTACCGCTCCAGGTCGAAGTCGGGGATGCGCATCACGGTCTCCATGCCCGCCTGCCCACCGGTGGGCGGAGCGGGCCAACAGCCCTTGCCGGACAGGCGAGCGGACGGGCGCGCAGCCGGGAGCAACCGGTGGCGCATGCATAGCTTGAGTCACGTCCCGTTGAAGCGCTTTCCACTTCCCATAGGGAGCCCGTATGGCCTCGACGAAAATCCCCCTCACGCTCCTGGACCCGGATGGCGGGTGGGTGAACGCCCCGGTCCACGTCTCGGAGCTCGATGGACTGCCCGTCCTGCTCCACTTCTGGACCATGGACTGCGAGGACTGCGCGAAGCAGTTCGAGGCCGTGAACCAGTGGGTGGTGGACTACGGGCCCAAGGGCCTGAAGGTCATTGGCGTGGACGTCACCCACGACGAGACGGAGCTGCGGGACACCAACAAGGTGGAGGGCTTCGCGCGCGAGCACGGCCTGCGCTACCCCATCGCCATGGACGACGGCTCCATGGCCCGCGCCTATGGCGTGGACAAGCACCCCGCCTTCCTCCTCTTCGGCACGGATGGGCGGCTGAAGAACCGCATCGGCGGCAAGGACGCCCTGCGCCGCGTGCGCGCGCTGCTCAAGGACCTGCCCGGTGAGGAGCCGCCCGCGCTCCACGGCGAGGTGTCCCGCGAGCAGGAGGACCAGGCCGCGGCCTCCAACCCCTGAGCGTCCTGTCCGCCCACCCTTCCCCTCCAGGAGAGTCGCACCATGGCTGACCGACGACACACCGAGCGAAAGGGCTTCTCCCTGGGCGCGCTGGCCGCCGGGGTGGGGGCCGTCGTGGGGCTGCAGCGCGCGCTGCGGCCCCGCTACAGCTTCAAGGGCAGGACGGTGCTCATCACCGGCGGCTCCCGGGGGCTGGGGCTGGTGATGGCGCGCATGCTGCTGAAGGAGGGCGCGCGCGTGGCCATCTGCGGACGTGACGTGGACTCGCTCCAGCGCGCCCACTCGGACCTGGAGCGGCTGGGCGGCGCGGTGCTCACCCTGCGCTGCGACGTGCGCGACCAGGTGCAGGTGGACACCATGGTGGGCGCCGTCCACGAGCACTGGGGCGCGGTGGACGTGCTCATCAACAACGCGGGCGTCATCATGGTGGGCCCGCTGGAGTCCATGACGCTGGAGGACTTCGAGCAGGCGGTGGACACCCACCTGTGGGGGCCGCTGTACACGACGCTCGCGGTGGTGCCGGACATGAAGGCGAGAGGCGAGGGCCGCATCGTCAACGTGTCCTCCATGGGCGGGAAGCTGAGCATCCCGCACCTGGTGCCGTACTCCACGAGCAAGTTCGCGCTGGTGGGCCTGTCGGACGGGCTGCGCACGGAGCTGGCCCAGGACGGCATCCGCGTGACGACGGCGTGCCCGTCCCTCATCCGCACCGGCAGCCCGCGCAACGCGGACTTCAAGGGGGACCACGAGAAGGAGTACGCGTGGTTCCACGTGAGCAACTCGATGATGGGCGTGTCCATGAGCGCCGAGCGCGTGGCGCGCAAAATCATCGAGGCGTGCCGCCGGGGTGACTCGGAGGCGCTGGTGGGCATGCCCGCGAAGCTGGGCGCGGTGGGCCGGGCCCTGGCGCCCAACCTCACCGCGCGCGTGCTGGACGCCGTCAACCGGCTGCTGCCCCAGGACAGCACCCCGGAGCGCCACAAGGGCCACCAGAGCGAGACACCCCTCACCCGCTCCTGGCTCACGGAGATGAGCCGCCGCGCGGCGGAGCGCAACAACGAGAACCAGGTGTCCCTGCACTGACGAGGAGGCGGCCGCTACGCCTTGCCGTCCATCTCCGCCAGCTCCATGCGCCAGTGGCCGCGGTGCTCGTAGGCCTGCGCCAACTGGTCGTTCAGCGCGGTGAGCATCTTCACGTTCCCGTCCTGCTCGTAGCCCTTGAGGGCCTCCGCGCAGGCGGGCACGCGGGAGAGGAACGTCCTCAGCGCGTCCAGGCTCAACTCCTTCACATACATCCCGTACCCCAGCTTCTCCAGATAGAGGGCATTGAGCACCTGCTCGAACTGACCTCCCACGGGGATGCTGAGCACGGGCTTGTGCAGGTAGACGGCCTCGCTCATCAGCGTGTAGCCGCCGCCCGCCACCACCGCGCGCGCGGTGCGCAAATCGTCGATGAAGCCCGCCTCGCTGAAGGGCCGGTAGGTGAGGTTGCCCTCCACCACGTCCTCCTTGAGGTCGCGGCGCAGGCCATACACGCGGCACGGCACGCCGGACTGCTTGAGGATTTCGGGCAGGTGCGTGTTCGTCGTCGCCGTCTGGTACACGAGCAGGTGCTCACCGGCCTCCGGCTTCGCCGCCAGGATTTCGGGGCGGAGGATGGACGGCGCCAGCGTGGTGCGGCGCTTGCGCACGGGCGGGTAGAAGAACGACGTGATGAGGTAGTGGAAGGCCCCGGGCAGCTTCGCCTTCACGATGGCGCGCGTGGCCTCGAAGCTCTCTTCATGGCCCGCGAGCAGCGCCGGGTCGTGCTGACAGCGGTTGATGACCTGCATGTTGTCCACGCTGATGACGGGCAGCCGGTGGTTCTTCGCGAACAGGTAGCTGAACGTCTCGAAGTCGCTCACCACCACGTCCGGCTTGAAGCCCTCCACCAGGTCGAAGTACTGGCGCACGTTCTGCGGCCAGCCCTTCACGGCGCCCTGCAGGTTCTGCAGCACCGTCTGCCACTTCTTCACCGAGTTGCCTTCGTAGGCGATGGTGAGCCCCCAGATGCCGTGCACGTTCTGGAAGCGCTGGGCCAGGTAGTGCTGCGCCCGCCCGGACACCACGATGTGGACCTCGTGTTCCTTCGTCAGCGCCTCCAGCAGCACGCGCGAGCGCGTGGCGTGGCCCATCCCTTCACCGACGACCCCATACAGGATTCGCATGGTCCGGAAGCATACGCCCGGGACACCCTCCCCTGTCCCCTCCGGCCCGGGACGGTGCTACGCCTCCCGGTCCATGACCTCCCTGCCCTCGCACCGGGGTGCCTCCGTCCTGCGCGCCGCGGCGCTCGGGGGCATCGCCGGCCTCATGCTGGGCGGCGTGGGGCTGCTCGGGCTGGGCGTGAGGGCCTTCTTCGTCCCCGCCGACTGCGCCCACCTGTCCCCGCAGGAGTGCCAGCTCCTCCACGAGACGGACCGCGACCTGGGCCGCGTGCAGACGCTCTCTGGCGGAGCGCTCGTCGCCCTGGGCGCCGCGCTCTTCGCCCTCACCCGCCCGCGTCCGCCCGAGGACGGCCATGACTCCAGCGGTTGAGAGCCCAAGGATTCCGCCGCGGCGCGCAAGCAGCCGGGCACTTTTCCCTGTAGGCCATTTTCGCATGCGGGGTAGGTCAACTAATTACTACTGGCCCGGCCATTAGGTTTGAGGGTAGGAGACGCCCCATGCAGCTCGAATCGTTGAAGATGTTCTGTGACGTGGTCGAGACGGGCTCGTTTTCGCGCGCGGCGCAGCTCAATCACGTGACCCAGTCGGCGGTGAGCCAGCAGATTCGCGCGCTGGAGAACCGCTACGAGCAGAAGCTGCTCTCCCGCAGCGCGCGGCAGGTGACGCCCACGCCGGCGGGCGAGCGCCTGTTCCGGGGCTGCAAGGAGATATTGGCGCGCTTCGCGGAGGTGGAGCAGGAGATCCGCGAGCAGGCCACGGAGGTCCAGGGCGCGACCACCGTGTCCACCATCTACTCGGTGGGTCTGCACGAGCTGAACGTGGTGCAGAAGCAGCTCTTGAAGACGCACCCCAAGGTCAACATGCGCCTGAACTACCGGCGCAATGATCAGGTCTACGACGACGTGATTCTGGGCGCGGCGGAGATTGGCATCGTGGCCTATCCGCAGCCGCGCGCGGGCGTGGACATCCTGCCCTTCCGCGACGACAAGCTGGCGGTGGTCTGCGCGACGAACCACGCGTTCGCCAGCAAGGCGAAGGTGAGCCTCACCGCGCTGTCGGGCGTGCCCTTCATCGCCTTCGACCGCGAGGCCCCCACGCGCAAGGCGCTGGACCGCCTGTTCCGCGAGAAGAACATCGACATCACGCCGGTGATGGAGATGGACAACGTGGAGACCATCAAGCGCGCGGTGGAGATGGGCCTGGGCGTGGCCATCCTCCCCATCGCCACGGCCCACGCGGAGATCAAGGGCGGCTCGCTGGTGGCGAAGCCCTTCGCGGAGGGGCCGGTGTCGCGCCCCATCGGCCTGCTCATCCGCAAGGGCAAGTACCTGGACCGCGCGTCCGCCGCGGTGCTGGAGGCCTTCAAGCAGGCCGCCCAGATTCCGCAGGACGACTGAAGCCCCGGCGGCGCTTCAGTAGAGCTTTCGCAGCCGGGCCGCGAAGAAGCCGTCGTAGCCCTCCGGCCCGGGCAGCGTGCGCAGCCAGGCCTGCGCGAGCGGCAGCTTGAGGCCGGGCAGCACGGGCGGCTCGGCCGTCCACTCCGGGTGGCTGCGCAGGAACATGTCCACCTGGTCCTGCCCCTCCTGCGGCTCCGGCGTGCAGACGGCGTAGACGAGCAGGCCGCCGGGCGGCACCGCCTCCTGGCAGTTCTCCAGGATGCGCCGCTGGAGCGTGGCCAGCCGGGCCACGTCCTCCTCCTTGCGGCGGTAGCGCAGCTCCGGGTGCCGGCGCAGCGTGCCCAGCCCGGAGCACGGCGCGTCCACCACCACCGCGTGGAACTCGCCCCAGCTCTCCGGGAACGGCTCGGAGGCGTCGTGCGCGTAGGCCTTCAGGCGGCCGGACAGCCCCAGGCGCCGGGCCTCGCCTTCAATCTTCCGCAGCTTGTTGGCGTGCAGGTCCACCGCGACGACGTCGTGGCCCTCCGCCTGGTGACAGGCCTTGCCGCCCGGCGCCGCGCACGCGTCCAGCACGCGCGCCGTCTCCGGGATGGCGCCGTAGACGCCCACCAACTGCGCGGCCTCGTCCTGCACCTGCCACAGCCCCTCGGAGTAGCCGTACACGTCCTCCACGCGGCCCACGGAGGGCAGGATGATGCCCACGGGCGAGGCCTCCGTGGCGCGCGCGTCCACGCCCACGTCCTTCAACTGCGCGAGCAGCGCGTCGCGCGTCACCTTGGCGCTGTTGGCGCGGATGACGACGGCGGGCGGCGTGTTGTTGGCGACGAGCATTGCTTCCGCGCGCTCGCGGCCGAACTGGCGGATCCACCGCTCCACCAGCCAGCGCGGGTGGCTCTCGCGCACGGACAGGTACTCCACCGGGTCCTTCTGGGAGGGCAGCGGCGGCGAGGGCAGCTCGGACAGCTTGCGCAGGATGGCGTTGACGAAGCCCGCCGCGCGCGCGAGCCCCACGTCCTTGAGGGCCTGGACCGTCTCCGCCACGGCGGCGCGCGCGGGCACGCGGGTGTGGAAGAGCTGGTAGGCGCCCACGCGCAGGGCGGCCAGGACCTTGTCCTCCAGCGCGTCCAGCTTGCGGTCCGCGAAGCGGGTGATGGCGTAGTCCAGCGCGAGCTGCCGGCGGGTGGCGCCGTAGGTCAGCTCGGTGACGAGCGCCGCGTCGCGGGGGTCCTTGGGCGGCGTCTCCGACAGGACCGTGTCCAGCACCACGTTGAGGTAGGCATCCGTGGCGCGCACGCGCGCGAGGATGTTGATGGCGAGGATACGGGCGTTCATCCTTCTTCCAGCCGGGTCATCAGGTCCACCAGTTGCTCGTCCGACATCCGCGTCGCGGGCAGATGGGACAGGGTCAGGCTCTGGAGGCTGTCCTCCAGGAGCTCGCGGTGGCCGCTCTCCGCCGGTTCACCACGCTGGACCTGCTGATACTTCGCGCGGGCCCAGGTGGCCAGCTCCGCTTCACTGAGCCGTCCGGCCAGCCGGTCCGCGATCTTCTGGCGCACGAGCGCCCGGGTGAGCAGGTCCGACGCGGGCGTGGCGCCGCCCTTCGCCGCGCGCCCCAGCGTCTTGCCCGGCTTGCCGTCCGCCTTCACCACCGTGGGCACGGACTTGCGGCCCAGCGTCTTCAGCGGGCCCCCGGCCTCCGCCGTGCGCCGCAGCGAGCGCGCGGGCGCGGCCAGCGGCGTGGGCTCCGGCGCGTCGTCCTTCTTGAGCGGGTGCACGCGGCCCACCAGCTTGGGCTTCGGGCGGGAGTCGTCGTCCGCGTCGGCGCCCTTCTTGCGGCGGCCCAGCGTCTTCACCGGCCCGGGGATGGCGGGGTGGAAGATGCCGCTCGCGAAGGTCTCCAGGGCCTGGATGTACGGGTCGAAGCCGTGCAGCCCCAGCACCTGCATGGCGCACGCCTCCGCCACCACGGACTCGCGGGCGGGCGGCTTGAGCAGGACCTCAATGGCGGGCAGCCCCACCGCCTCCAGCGCCTCCTTCAGCGCGTAGGACGTGAAGTACCCCGCCGGGTTGATGAGGATGCCCTCCACGTTCTTGCGCTCGGCGTGGATCGTGTCGATGAGGACGCCCTCGTGGTTGGACTGGACGATGGTCAGCGTCAGTCCCAGCGCCTTCGCCTTCGCGCGCAGGGCCGCGTCCAGGTCCGTCAGGCGCCCCCCCGCGACGTCCTCGCGCTCGCCCAGGAGGTTGAGGTTCGGCCCGTGCAACACCAGCAGCTTCATGCCCATCCGTACGACTCCATGACGCGAGGATTCCACATGGCGCCCGGCGGCGCGCTCAAGACGTGAACGGCTGACTGCCCGGCTGCAATCTGTGGCCGGAGAGGAAGTCCGCCGCGCGCATCACCCGCTTGCCCTCCGGCTGGACGTCCAGGAAGACGACCGAGCCCTCGCCACAGGCGACCTCGATGCCCTCCGGCCCCGCGGACAGCACCGTGCCGGGCGCGCCCTTCCCTTCCGCGGCCCGCATCCGGTGCACCTTGAAGACCTTGCCCCCCAGGAGCGTGTACGCGCCGGGCCACGGCGTGAAGGCGCGCAGGCGGCGGTCCAGCTCCACCGCGCGCTTCGTGAAGTCCAGCTTGCCGTTCTCCTTGTCGATGATGGGCGCCAGCACCATGCCCTCGGAGGGCTGGGGCCGGGGCGTCAGCTCGCCGTTCAGGTAGCGCGGCAGGGACTCGCGCAGGATGTCGCCGCCCAGCGCGGACAGCTTCGCGTGCAGCGTGGCGCTCGTCTCGTCCGGCGCGATGGGCAGCCGCTTCATCGCCAGCACGGGGCCGGTGTCCAGGCCCTCGTCCATCACCATCAGCGACACGCCCGTCTCGCTGTCGCCGTGTTCAATCGCCCACTGGATGGGCGCGGCGCCCCGGAAGCGCGGCAGCAGCGACGCGTGCACGTTCACGCAGCCCTTCGCGGGCAGCGCCAGCAGGTCCTTGGGGAGGATCTTCCCGTACGCCGTCACCACGCAGACGTCGGGGGCGTACTGGCGCAGCTCCTCGGAGAACGGCGGCGTGCGCAGCTTCTGCGGCTGGAGCACGGGGATGCCCTTCTCCAGGGCGCGCTCCTTCACGGGCGGCGCGGTGACGGCGTTGCCCCGGCCCTTGGGCTTGTCCGGCTGGGTGACGACGGCCACGACGTCGCCCACGTCGAAGCAGGCCTCCAGCGAGGCCACGGCGAACTCGGGCGTGCCCATGAAGACGATGCGGGGTCGGCTGCTCATGTGAGGGAAATCCCGTGTGGAAGAAGGAATGGCGTCAGGCCACGGACTTGAAGGTGGCGGGCGGCGCGGAGGTGTCCACCGCCTGGCGCTTGCGCGCGCGCAGCGCCTCCAGCGTGGACAGGGCCTCGCGCGCCTCGGGGGTGGTGGCCACGTCCTTGAGCACGTCCAGCGCCTTCTCCAGCGCCAGCGCCTCGTCCGCCTCGCGCTGGCGGATGCGGTCCACCGCTTCGCTGAAGCGCGCGAAGAAGGCGCGCAGCTCGTCCTTGCGCCGCAGCGGACGCAGGCGCGGATAGCGGCCCGCCGCGAGCGCCGCGACGTAGAGGCTCATCACGTGGACGGGGCCCGCCACACGGTGCGTGAAGAGCAGCCCGAACAGCCCGAGCGCGATGCCCAGGCCCACGGTGGCCACGCCGGTGAGCCACCAGAGCGTCTCCTCGCCGGACAGGCCCCCTTCGGCGGACATCCGGTGCACCTGCTGCGACAGCACGCCGAACAGCAGCATGCTGCCGGCGCCCATGCCGGTGAGCAGCAGGATGTATTTGAGCTGGAATTCTCGGTCGAGCAGGTACGTCCGGCGCACGATGGTCGGACGCGACGCGTTACGACTGTCTTCGGCAGGGGCCATGTCGTTGACCAGCGTACCCCAGGAGGTGGGGGAGGTTTGCGTCCTTCGTGTGGACAGGTCTACACCCGACGGAAGCCCAGACGTTCGGACGTAAAGGAGCCCCATGTCCCGCTCATTCGTCGCCCTGTCCCTGGCCGTGTCCTGCCTTGCCCTGGGGGGTTGCAAGAAGGAGGATCCCAAGACGCCGGAGTACTGGCAGTCCAGTCTGGAGGGAGCGAAGCGCCCCGACGACAAGGTGCGAGTGATTGAGTCGCTGCGCACGTCCGGCAACGCCAATGAACAGTTCCTGCCCTTCCTGCACGCGAGGCTGTCCTCGGAGCGCCGGCCGGAGGTGAAGGCGGCGGTGGCGCGGGTGCTGGGGGACCTGCACCACCCGACGTCGCTGGAGCCGCTGACGGCGGCGCTGGACCCTGGCGCGGCGGACGTGCCGGCGCAGCAGGTGAACAAGGCGGTGGTGGGGGCGCTGGGGCGCATTGGGGATGAGCGCGCGGTGCCGTCGCTGGTGCCCTTGCTGCGCAGCAAGGACAACTACACGCGCATCGAGGCCATCCAGGTGCTGGGCGCGCTGAGGGCGAAGCCGGCGGTGGAGCCGCTCATCCAGTTGGCGACGGACGAGGCCGCGGAGCCGTTCCTCAACAAGAAGGCCATCGAGGCGCTGGGACAGATTGGAGACCCCCGCGCGGTGCCGGCGCTGATGCGCACGCTGACGAAGGAGCGCCGGGGCGTGTCCTTCTACGTGGAGAGCAGCTTCGCGCTGTTCCAGTTGGGCGCGCCCGCGGCGGACGCGCTCCTGCCGGTGCTGGAGGGCAAGGACGCGGAGCTGCTGACGTGGGCGAAGGCGCAGGGGGTGAACCCGGCCAGCTACCCGATGAAGGCCGCGCAGGTGCTGGGTGACCTGCGGGAGAAGCGCGCGGTGCCCACGCTGTTGAAGCAGTTGTCGTTCACGCACTCGGATCCGCAAATCCAGGCGCTGGTGCGGATGCAGGCGGCGGACGCGCTCGGGCGGATGCGCGCGCAGGAGGCGGTGAAGCCGCTGGCGGGGCTGGTGGGCGAGCCGGATCCGACGGTGCGCGACGCGTACGTGCGGGCGCTGACGCTGCTGGGCAGCCGGGACGCGCTCCCCGCGCTGGAGAAGGCGGCGGGCACCGGGGACTGGTACGCGCGGGAGATCGCCGTGAAGGGCATCGCGCTGCTGGGGGATGCGCGGGAGCAGCCGGTGCTCGCGAAGCTGGCGGCGGCGGAGCCCGCGCGCACGGCGGCCGACTGCCAGGAGACGGGCGAGGACGGGTGCCAGGATGCCGCGGCGCTGGGCAAGAAGCGCGCGGAGCAGTTGCAGGGGTATGGGGCGGTGCTGGAGGCGGCGCAGGCGTGCAGTGGCGACGCGGGCTGCTGGTCGCAGCGGCTGCCCAAGGCGGACGCGGCGCTGTTGCAGCGCGCGGCGCTGGAGCTGGGGCGCTCCGGGGCGGTGGACCAGGGCCCCACGCTGGCGGCCCGGCTCAACGAGCGCGACACCGAGGCGCGCGCCACGCTCATCCAGGCGGTGGACTGGCTGGCGGACGCGCCCGGCGCGGCGAAGAAGCTGCGCGAGGCGTCCCTGCCCGCGCTGAGGAAGCAACTGGAGGACGAGAAGGGCAACTCCCACTTCGTGCGCGTGAACGAGGACCTGCGCCGGCTGATGGTCAAGCTGGAGCGGGCGTAGCGCCCTCCTCCGAGGCGCGCAGCGCGGGCGGCATCCGCTCCACCGCATGGTGGAGCACCCCCAACTGGCGCACCAGCCGAGACAACTGCGTGCGCGCCAGCGCGTCCGTGCCCTCCAGGCCCGGCGCCTCGCGCTCGAGCGCTGACGGCACGCGGCGCGCGACCAGCGCCGCGGACAGCTCCTCGAGCGCGTCCGACGCGTAGCGCACCACCGGCCCCAGGTCCGACTCCTGATGCCATGCGCGGCTCGCCGCCAGCGCCGTCACGGCCGCGGTGAAGCGGCGCGCGTAGGTAATCAACGCCATGCCCGGCTCCAGCTCCTTCGCCGGTCCCTTCCACTCACTCAGCAGGCGCTGGAACGACGCCTCCGCGGACAGCAGCGCCACCCCCACCTTGCGCCGGGCCTCCCGCAGCGCCGCCTCCGAGGGCACCGGCGTCCGCGACACCTCGCGCAGGTAGTGCTGGTCCGCCTTCAGCACGCAGGCCACCTCCTCGGTGAAGCGCGAGTGCTCGGGGCTCGGCCAGAGCAGCCGGATGCCCACCAGCGCCAGCGCGCCCCCCATCAGCGTGTTGAGGATGCGCACCCCCGCGAGCCGCCAGTCCCCCGTCTGAAGCTCCGCGAGCAGCACCAGCGCCGGCGCCAGCAGCACCTGGTACACCGTGAAGTTCAGCGGCCGCACGCTCACCGACACGCAGACCAGCAGCACGATGGCCACGAGCATCAGCCCCTTCGCCGGCAGCACGTGCACCAGCCCCATGGCCAGCACGCTGCCCACGAACGTGCCCGCCACGCGCTGCAGCCCCTTCTCCGTCGTGAGCCCCGAGTACGGCTGCAACACGACAATCACCGTGATGGTCACCCAGTACCCGTGATTGAGCCCCAGCCCCTCCGCCAGCGCCGTGGCCACCGTCGCGGTGAGCCCCAGCCGCAGCGCGTGCCGGAAGACCACCGACTCCGGCGTCAGGTGGTCGCGCAGCACCTTCCACCCCGAGCGCCCGCGCCCCGGCGCCAGCCCCAGCGGCTTCATGTCCCGCTCCGGCAGCGGCCCGCCGGTCTCCAGCCGCGACGCCACGTCCAAGGCCACCGCGCTGTACTCCCGCAGCCGCCCCAGGAGCCCCGCCACGTGCGCGTACTGCGAGCGCGCCGGCTCCGGAGGCCCCCCGTCCGCCTGGAGCACCCGCGTCACCCGCTCCGCGTCCCACGATGACGGCACCGGCACCGTGCCCCGCACCAGCGAACCCTCCACGCCCCGCAGGTCCACCGCCAACGCGCCCAGCGCGTGCTGCGCCTCGATGCGGGCCGTGCGGCACGCGCCCTGGCGCGGCGCCTCGTCCAGCGCCTCCGACATCGCCGTGAGCAGGAGCGACAGCGCGTCCGCGTCCTCCAGCAGCACCAGCAGGTGCTCACCCCGGCCGCTCTCCTCCTGCCGCCCCTGGCGCGTGGCCCCCAGCGTCGCGCGCGCCGTCTCCAGCGACCGCCGCATGCGCGCGGCCCGCTGCACCGCCTCCCACGTCCCCACCCGCGAGGGCCCCTCCATGGGCCAGCCCGCGACCGCGTCCGCGGCGTCCGCCAGCTCCTCGTAGCAGGCCGCGATGGCCAGCCGCGCCGGGCGGTACGGCCTGAGCGGCCACAGCACCAGCGCCAGGAACATGGACCACAGCCCGCCCGCGACGAAGTACGCCGCCTGCATCAGCGCCGCCTCCAGCCCCCGCTGAGGCAGCGCCAGCGACACCACGAACAGGTTCGCCAGCAGCATGCCCACGATGCCCGGCGTGTCCCCGAAGCTGCGCGCGAAGCCGCACGCCGTCACCCAGAAGAGCGTCAGCGCCACGTCCACCCAGAAGGGGCTGGGCAGCACGATGACCAGCCCCACCACCGCGCCCAGCACCGTCATCGCCCCCATGGCCCGCGCGCGCGTGCGGTACGGCCCGCCCTTGTCCACCAGCGCGACGAAGAGCCCGGCCATGCCCGCCCACGCCGCCTCCGGCAGCGACAGCAGCGCGGAGACCAGCAGCGGAACCCCCAGCGCCAACCCCGTGCGCAGCCCCGAGGCCAGCGCGGGCCGTCCCGGCTGGAAGCGGAAGAGGCCCGCGACGTGGCGGGGCAGGTGTCCCCGGGCCGCACGCCCCCGGGGCGCCACCCAGCCCTCCGCCACCGTCTCGCCTCCGTCCCCGCGCATCCCCGCTCCTTCCCCCCGGGTGAACGTCCCTGGAGGAAGAAGATGGGGTGCGCGAGCGCCGGATTCCTCCCCCGCCCGCCCGCATGCACGGCGTCCAGACACGGCGTGTGGGTGGACGGCCGTGCGCGGCCCGGTCGAAAATGAACCGAAATACACCCTGGCGCACACGCCTACCTACCGGTCGGAATGTGATTCTGGAGCATATGTAGGACGAAAACTTCACCTGTGAATTCATAAGCTTGAGTCCACTCATGACCGTGTAAGCAAGCACCCACACGCAACATCGGGACGGCTGACACGAGAATCAATTTGTCCGCTGCACCTGCCCCCGAAAGCACGCCCCCCATGGCCCTGCGCACCGACCTTTCGAAGCCCGTTGTCGCCACCCAGAACCGCACCGACACGAAGCCCGTGAACACCGTGAAGCCCCAGGGCCCGGTGGGGATGAGCTCGCAGTCCAGCTTCAGCGCGGGCGCGCCCTCCAAGGCGAAGGCCACGGTGGCGCTGAACGGCGTGGGCCAGAAGCTGACGCCGGGCCCGGTGGACCTCACCAGCCCCCAGGCGCAGCAGGCCATCCAGCAGACGGTGGCGTACGTGAACCAGAAGAACCCCCAGTTGTCCGGCGTCACGGGCGGCACGTCGTTCGCGCCGCGCACCGTGGAGCGCGACCAACTGGGCATGACGCACGTGCGCATGGACCGCATGCACGAGGGCGTGAAGGTCGCCGGTGAGCAGATCATCGGCCACCTGGACGCGAAGGGTCAGTTCGACAGCCTGACGGGTAACGTGTCCGACATCCCCGCGGGCATCGGCAAGGCGCCCACGAAGCTGACGGCGAAGGACGCGCTCGCCGTGGCGCAGAAGGACTTCAACGGCGACACGACGCGCGCCCCCACGTCGGAGAAGGTCATCGTCAAGGGCAGGGACGGTCAGTACCACGCCGCCTACCACGTGACGCTCACCGACACGTCCGCGGCCAACGGCAAGGAGCCGCGCTCGATGAACTACTTCATCGACGCGAACACCGGCGCGTCCATCAAGCAGTACAACACCATCAGCCACTGGAGCCGCGAGGGCGCCAGGGCCACCCCCACGAAGCCGGGCACGTCCACCCAGGCCCCCTCCACCCCGGCGACGCCGGCCCCGACGACGGGCGGCGGCGCGGCCCGCGTGGCGGACGACCAGACGATGTACAGCGGCAAGGTGGACCTGCAGACGACGAAGAACAAGGACGGCACGTACTCGCTGGAGGACAAGACGCGCGGCAAGGGCATCGTGACGTACGACGCGAAGAACCGCCCGAACGCGTCCGGCACCACGGCCATCACCGACAAGAACGACGTCTGGGGTGAGAAGGGCGACCCGACGCGCGCCCAGGCGGGCGTGGACGCGCACTACGGCGCGGCCATGACGTACGACTTCATGAAGGACGTCCTGGGCCGCGACTCCATCGACGGCAAGGGCGAGAAGCTCATCAACTACGTGCACACCGACAACAACCTGGTGAACGCGTTCTGGGACGGCGAGAAGATGCAGTACGGCGACGGCGACGGCGTGGACTCCGGCCCGCTCACCACGCTGGACATCGCCGGCCACGAAATCGCGCACGGCCTCACGGAGCGCACCGCCGGCCTGGAGTACGAGGGCGAGTCCGGTGGCCTCAACGAGTCCTTCAGCGACATCATCGGTACGGGCGTGGAGTGGTACGCCAGCCAGAAGAACGGCGCGGTGAAGTTCGACTGGGCCGTGGGCGAGGACGCGTGGACGCCCAAGAACGGCGACAACACGGACGCCCTCCGCTACATGAACGACCCGACGGCGGACGGCTACTCCATCGACAACTACAAGAACTACCCGAAGATGACGGAGGTCCACGGCTCCAGCGGCATCGCGAACAACGCCTTCTTCCTCCTCACCGAGGGCGGCAAGAACAAGACGTCCGGCATCGAGGTGAAGGACGGCATCGGCATGGACAAGAGCCTCAAGGTCTTCGGCCGCGCGCTCACCACGTACATGACGCCGCAGACGAACTTCTCCGAGGCCCGCGCCGCCACCATCAAGGCCGCCACGGACCTGTACGGCAAGGACTCCGTCGAGGCGAAGAAGGTCGCCGAGGCCTGGACCGCCGTCGGCGTGACCAGGTAACGCCCTGAGCTTTCAGGCCCGGATGGGAGCCCTGCCGCTCCCATCCGGGCCTTCTTCATTTCACTGCTTCGCCAGGGCGGCCTTCTGCTCGGCCTGCGTGTCCCGGACGTGTTCGCCGACGACGTCGACCGTCACCTCGTGGAGCGTGCCGGTGAACTCGAAGGGCGCGGCGTAGCGCTGGCTGACGGAGGAGCACTCGTCCCGGCCGCAGGTGAGCCCCTCGCCCAGGCTGATGGCCAGCGGCATGGTCGCGTCGATGGTGCTCTGCGCCACCAGGTCGCCGTTGATGTAGAGCCGGCCGCGTCCGGGAGCGCCCCGCCCCACGCTCAGGTCGGGCTTGCCGGTGGGCTCGAACTCGAACCTCAGCTCCGAGCGCCCCTCCGGCACGTCCACCGCCGACTCGATGTGGAACTCCTGCTCACCCAGGTAGTTGTAGACGTAGTGCAGCTTGCGGTCCTGGATGAAGAACGTGTAGCCCCCGGTGAGTCCGCCGTGGCACAGCAGCACGCCCTGCGTGTCCCGCGTCACCTCCGCGTCCGCGGTGAGGGTGTGGGGCCGGTTGAGCACGTGCACCGCCGCGTTCTCCGGCGCGGGGGACGTGTGCGGGCGGTACACGTAGCGCGTGCGGTCCTTGGTGAGCTGCGGGCGCTCCAGGGCGAACACGGCGCGGGTGGGCGACGCGAGCGGCAGCACCTGGTAGCGCCCCGCCTCCGCGTACCAGAGGGCGATCATCTCGATGAGCTTGCCCCGGTGCTCCCGCGCCACGTCCCGCGTCTCGGAGCAGTCCTCCTCCACGTGGTACAGCTCCCAGCCGCGCTCATCCAGCTCGCGCAGCCGGTCCTCGTCGAGCTGCGACTCACCGAAGCCCTCTCCGGCCTCCGTGAAGGACGGGCCGGGGAACGGGCACACCGCGCGCCAGCCGTCGTGGTAGATGGCGCGCGAGCTGAACATCTCGAAGTACTGCGTGCGGTGGCGGCTGGGCGCGTTCCCGTCGTTGAACGTGTGCCGGAAGCTGACGCCCTCGATGGGTGACTGGGTGACGCCGCGGATCTCCGCCAGCGGCTCCAGGCCCAGGCAGTCCAGCACCGTGGGCACCATGTCGATGGCGTGCGCGTACTGCGTGCGCACCTCGCCCTTCGCCTGGATGCCCCGGGGCCAGTGGACGAGGAACGGGTCGGTGGTGCCGCCTCGGTACGTCTCCCGCTTCCAGCGGCGGAACGGCGTGTCCCCCGCCCAGGCCCAGCCCCACGGGTAGTGGTTGAAGTGCTTCGGGCCGCCCAGGTCCTCCATGGCCGCCAGGTTCTGCTCCAGCGACTCCGGCGCGTTGTTGAAGAACTTCAGCTCGTTCACGGAGCCGTGCGGCCCGCCCTCCGCGCTGGCCCCGTTGTCCGACAGCACCATGATGAGCGTGTTGTCCAGCTCGCCGGTGTCCTCCAGGAACTTCAAGAGCCGCCCGATGTGGTGGTCCGTGTGCTCCAGGAAGCCCGCGAACACCTCCATCATCCGCGCGTAGAGCCGCTTCTCCTCCGGCGGCAGCGAGTCCCACTCCTGCACGTCCGGGTCATGCCGCGACAACTGCGTGCCCGGCGGAAGCACGCCCAGCTCCAACTGCCGCTGGAACACCCGCTGGCGGTAGGCGTCCCAGCCGTCGTCGAACTGGCCCGCGTACGCGTCCGCCCACTCACGCGGGACGTGGTGGGGCGCGTGCATGGCGCCCGTGGCGAAGTAGAGGAAGAAGGGCTTGTCGGGCGCGACCTGCTTGGTGTCCGCGATGCAGTCGATGGCGCGGTCCACCAGGTCCGGGGTGAGGTGGTAGCCCTCCTCCGGCGTGCCGGGCGGGCGGATGGCGTGGTTGTCGTGGACGAGGTCCGGGTAGTACTGGTGCGTGTCCCCGCCCAGGAAGCCGTAGAAGCGCTCGAAGCCGCGGCCCAGCGGCCAGCGCGAGTACGGCCCGGCGGCGCTCGTCTGCTCCGCGGGCGTCAGGTGCCACTTGCCAATGGCATACGTGTTGTAGCCGGCCTCCATCAGCATCTCGGAGAGGAGGCCGTTCTCGAAGGGGATGGTGCCGTTATAGCCGGGGTAGCCCAGCGACGTCTCCGTGATGGTGCCCATCCCGTTGGAGTGGTGGTTGCGGCCGGTGAGGACGCACGAGCGCGTGGGCGAGCACAGCGCGGTGGTGTGCATGTTGTTGTAGAGCAGCCCGCCCCTGGCCAGCCGGTCCAGGTTCGGCGTGCGGATGGGCGAGCCGTAGCAGCCCAGGTGCCCGAAGCCCGTGTCATCCAGGATGATGAACAGGACGTTGGGCGCGCCGGGCTTCGAGCGCAGGGGCGAGGGCCACGCGGGGGACGACTGCTCCCAGGTGCGGCCGATGACACCGGGGAAGGGACTGCCGGGCTTGTATTCCTTGAGGGACATGGGCGGACGCGCCTCCACGCGAAGCGAAGTGTTCTCGTGCGTGAGGTGCGTCGCCCCACGAGGCAGCGAACCTGCCCCCAGGACGGAGGCGGCCGGACCCAGGCCCTGGCCGCCTCCTGCTTCACACCGCGCTCACGTCACCGGGAACGGGTTGCGCTCGTGGAACTGGCGCTGGTGGAAGTACGGGTACGGCCAGGGCGTGGTGCTGGCGGCGTCCAGCGTGGCCACCTGCGCGGGCGTGAGGTTCCAGCCGACGGCGCCCAGGTTCTGGCGGAGCTGCTCCTCCGTGCGCGCGCCGATGATGACGTTGGACACGGTGGGCCGCTGGAGCACCCAGTTGAGCGCCACCTGCGGCACCGTCTTGCCCGTCTCCTGAGCCACCGCGTCGAGCGCGTCCACGACCTTGAAGAGGTACTCCTCCGGCACCTGCGGGCCGCCCGCCGCGGTGGCGGGGTTGTTGAGGCGGCTCAGCTCCGGCTTCGGCGCGCCCCGGCGCAGCTTGCCGGTGAGCCGGCCCCAGCCCAGCGGGCTCCACACCACCGCGCCCACCTTCTGGTCCTGCGCGAGCGGCATCAGCTCCCACTCGTAGTCGCGGCCCACGAGCGAGTAGTAGGCCTGGTGGGCCACGTAGCGCGCCAGGTTGTAGCGCTCCGACACGGCCAGCGACTTCATCAGGTGCCAGCCGGAGAAGTTGGAGCAGCCGAGGTAGCGGATCTTCCCCGCGCGCACGAAGCCGTCCAGCGTGTTGAGCACCTCCTCCACGGGCGTCACCGCGTCGAAGGCGTGGAGCTGGAACAGGTCGATGTAGTCCGTCTTCAGCCGGCGCAGCGACGCCTCCACGGCGCGCGTGAGGTGGAAGCGCGAGGAGCCCACGTCGTTGGGGCCCGGGCCCGCGCGGAAGGTGGCCTTGGTGGAGATGATGGCCTTGTCGCGCCGGCCCTCCAGCGCCTTGCCCAGGATCTCCTCCGCGAGCCCGGCGGAGTAGCCGTCCGCGGAGTCGAACATGTTCACGCCCGCCTCCAGCGCGATGTCCACCAGCCGCGTGGCCTCCTTCACGTCGCTGGAGCCGAAGCCCTTGAAGAACTCACCCGAGCCGCCGAACGTGCCCGTGCCCAGGCTGAGGACGGGGACCTTGAAACCAGAACCGCCAAGCTGCCGGTATTCCATGACACACACCTCGTGACGAACCGGGGAAGGAAAGGCGGCCCACGTAACGGGCCGTGGCGCGGCGCGCAACCGTCTTTACCCGGGTTGCGCGAAGTGCTTGATGCGGCGCGGGGGGCCGCCCATCATGCGCGCGCCTTCCCGGGCGGGGAGGCAGGGGTCCAGGTTCCACGTGAGCACATCCGCGACACCCGCATCCGGCCGCCCCCCCATCCTGCGGGCGCTGGGCTATCTGCGCCGCTACCGCCTGGAGGCGGTGGGGGCGCTCGTGTCGCTGCTGCTCGTCTCCGTGGCGAACCTGGGCGCGCCGCAGATGATCCGCATCGCCATCGACCAGGGGCTCGCGCGCGGAGAGGCGCGGCCCGTGTGGCTGGCGGTGGGGGGCCTGGTCGCCATCGCGCTGGGGCGCGGCCTGTTCAACTTCCTGCAGGGCTACCTGGCGGAGCGCGCGTCGCAGGGCGTGGCGTTCGACCTGCGGGACGCGCTCTTCGCGCGCATCCAGCGGCTGTCCTTCAGCTACTACGACCAGGCGCAGACGGGGCAGTTGCTCACGCGGCTGACGAGCGACGTGGAGGCGGTGCGCACCTTCGTGGGCGGCGGCATCGTGCAGTTCGCGGCGGCGGCGGCGATGCTGGTGGGCTGCGCGGGGCTGCTGGTGTACCTGGATCCGCTGCTGGCGCTGGCGGCGCTCGCGACGGTGGCGCCCATCCTGCTGGTGATGCGCGCGTTCATCCGGCGGATGCGGCCCATGTACGGCCAGCTCCAGGCGCTGCTGGGCTCGCTCAACACCACGCTCCAGGAGGACCTGCGCGGGCTGCGCGTGGTGCGCGCCTTCTCCGCCGAGTCGCGGGAGCTGGAGCGCTACGGGAAGACGAACGCGGAGCTGAAGGAGAAGAACCTGCGGGTGGTGGACGCGCTGGCCAGCAACTTCCCCTTCATCAGCTTCTTCGCCAACCTGGGCACGCTGGTGGTGGTGGGCGTGGGCGGCTGGCGCATCTTCCACGAGCGGCTGACGCTGGGGGAGCTCATCGCCTTCAACAGCTACCTGGCCTTCCTGCTGATGCCCCTGATGACGCTGGGCTTCATCGCGGCCAGCATGTCCCGGGCGAGCGCGTCCGCGCAGCGCGTCTTCGAGCTGCTGGACACGGCGGTGGAGGTGTCCGACCGCCCGGGCGCGGTGCCGCTGCCGCCCCTGCAAGGGCGCATCGAGCTGCGCGACGTGCGCTTCCGCTACGCGGGCGGCGAGCGTGAAATCCTGCGGGGCGTGAGCGTGACGCTGGAGCCCGGGCAGCTCGTGGCGGTGCTGGGCACCACCGGCTCCGGCAAGAGCACGCTCATCAACCTGCTGCCGCGCTTCTACGACGTCACCGGGGGCGCGGTGCTGCTGGACGGGCAGGACGTGCGGGACGTGACGCTCGCGAGCCTGCGCTCGCAGATTGGCGTGGTGCTCCAGGACGCGCTGCTGTTCTCCGGCACGGTGCGGGAGAACATCGCCTACGGGCGCCCGGAGGCGACGCAGGCCCAGGTGGAGGCCGCGGCGGAGGCGGCCCAGGCGGCGGAGTTCATCCGCGAGCTGCCCCAGGGCTACGACACGGTGGTGGGCGAGCGCGGCGTGGGGCTCTCCGGCGGGCAGCGGCAGCGGCTGGCCATCGCGCGGGCGCTGCTCACGGATCCGCGCCTGCTCATCCTGGACGACAGCACGTCCGCGGTGGACGCGCGCACGGAGACCGCCATCCAGGGCGCGCTGGACATGCTGATGCGGGACAAGCGCAGGACGGCCATCGTCATCGCCCAGCGCATCAGCACCGTGCGGGACGCGGACCTCATCCTGGTGCTGGACGAGGGGCGCATCGCCGCGAAGGGGCGCCACGAGGAGCTCAAGGCCACCAGCGAGCTGTACAACGACATCCTCGGGTCGCAGCTCCTGCCCCCGCGCCAGGAGGGAGCGGCATGAGGCGGCCGGGAAGCCTTGAGTCCATGGTGGAGCTGGAGGCGGACCGCGCGAACCAGCGCGGCAAGGTGCTGCGCAGGCTGCTGGGCGAGCTGCGTCCGCACACGCGCGCGCTCGGCTCCGCGCTGGTCTTCATCCTGGTGGGCGCGGCGTGCCAGGCCCTGGGGCCGTACCTGGTGAGCCGGGCCATCGACCGGGACATCGGCGCGGGGGACGGCTGGGGGCTGGCGCGGACGCTGGCGGCGCTGTTCGTCATCTACGGGGTGGGCGCGCTGTCGCAGCAGGCGCAGACGCGGCGGGTGGGCCACACCGGGCAGCGCGTGCTGGCGGACCTGCGCCAGCGCCTCTTCGAGCGGCTCCAGCGGCTGCCGCTGTCGTGGTTCGACCGCCGCCCCCTGGGCGACCTGATGAGCCGCCTGCTGAGCGACGTGGACACGCTCAACCAGCTCTTCACGCAGGGGCTGACGCAGTTGCTGGGCTCCGTGCTGGGGCTGGTGGGGGTCATCATCGCGATGTTCGCGATGAACGTGCGCCTGGCGCTGGCGTGCTTCTCCCTCATCCCCGCCATCGTGCTCACCACGTGGTTCTTCGCGTCGCGGGCGCGCAACGCCTACCGCAAGACGCGGCAGACGGTGGGCGACGTGACGGCGAACCTCCAGGAGGAGATTGGGGGCGTGCGGCAGGCGCAGGCCTTCAACCGCACGGAGAAGAACATCGAGCGCTTCCGCGACCGCAACGCGGCCAACCGGGACGCGAACGTGGCGGCGGTGGGCATCACGTCCGCGTTCTCGCCGGCCATCGACCTGCTCTCCACGCTGTCCATGGCGCTGGTGATTGGCTACGGCGGCGTGCTGACGCTGAGCGGGCAGCTCACGGTGGGCGGCGTGGCGGCGTTCCTCATCTACGTGCAGCAGTTCTTCCGGCCGGTGCAGTTGGCCGCGACGGTGGCCGCGCTGATGCAGTCCGCGCTGGCGGGAGCGGAGCGCATCTTCGCCATCCTCGACGAGACGCCGGAGCCGCCGGACGCGCCCGGGGTGGTGGAGCTGGGGCCGCTGCAGGGGCAGGTCGTCTTCGAGGGCGTGTCCTTCGGGTACGACGCGGCCCGGCCGGTGCTGCGCGACGTGTCCTTCCGCCTGGAGCCCGGCCAGACGCTGGCGCTGGTGGGGCGCACGGGCGCGGGCAAGACGACGGTGGCCAGCCTGGTGCCGCGCTTCTACGACGTCACGGGAGGCACGGTGCGCGTGGACGGGCATGACGTGCGCCAGGTGACGCGCACCAGCCTGCGCCGGGGGATGGCCATGGTGCTGCAGGAGCCCTTCCTCTTCAGCGGGAAGGTGGCGGACAACATCGCCTACGGGAAGCCGGACGCCACCCGCGAGGACGTGGAGGCGGCGGCGAAGGCGGTGCACGCGCACGACTTCATCACCCGGCTGCCGCAGGGCTACGACACCGTGCTGGGCGAGGGCGGCGCGACGCTCAGCCAGGGGCAGCGGCAGTTGCTCGCGTTCGCTCGCGCGGTCATCGCCAATCCGCGGGTGCTCATCCTGGACGAGGCGACGGCGAACATCGACACGCGCACGGAGGCGCTCATCCAACTGGCGCTGGGGCAGTTGCTGTCCGGCCGCACGAGCATCGTCATCGCGCACCGGCTCAACACCATCCGCCACGCGGACCTCATCCTGGTGCTGGAGCGCGGCACCGTGGTGGAGCAGGGCACCCACGAGGAGCTGCTCGCGAAGGGCGGGCTCTACGCGGAGCTGTATCACCAGCAGTTCCGCGACACGCCGGAGCCGACGGTCAAGGCGCTGGGCTGAGCGCGCGTAGGGCTGGCCCCGGGGCCTTGATTCCCGGTGGAGGCGCATCGCGCTTGCACGGCCGCCCGCCCCTCGTTACCCAGCGG
Organism: Corallococcus sp. AS-1-12; assembly: GCF_020036995.1. NCBI lineage: Bacteria > Pseudomonadati > Myxococcota > Myxococcia > Myxococcales > Myxococcaceae > Corallococcus > Corallococcus sp. AS-1-12. The sequence goes on from NZ_JAIQDD010000009.1 coordinate 180,587, forward strand.
CCGAGGGTGCGGCGCTCGCGGCGTGCGCTTCGCGGCGGCGGTCCCCATCTCCAGCATTCACTGCATGGGAGACGGGCGCGCACCCCTTCCACCTCTTCCGGGAGCAGGCATGGCAGGCAGTCGAGGGACAGCGTTGGTGACGGGCACGTCCGCGGGAATCGGCGCGGTGTACGCGCGGAGGCTGGCGGCGCTCGGGTATGACCTGGTCCTCGTCGCCCGGCGGGAGGAGCGGCTGAAGGCGCTGGCGGCGGAGCTGACGGCGGCGCATGGCATCCGGGCGGAGGTGCTGCGGGCGGACCTCACGGTGCACGCGGACCTCCAGCGGGTGGCGGCCCGCGCGGCGGGCGAGGACCTCACGCTGCTCATCAACAACGCGGGCGTGGGCGGCTACGGCCCCTTCGCGCAGGTGGAGCCCGCGGCGCTGGAGGGGCTGGCGAACCTGCACATGATGGCGCCGATGCTGGCCACGCGCGCGGCGCTGCCCGGCATGCTGGCGCGGGGCCGGGGCGCGGTCATCAACGTCGCCTCCCTGCTCGCCTTCTCCGGCGCGATGCCGCCGGGCCCCCTGCCCCACCGGGCCACCTACGCGGGCGCGAAGGCGTTCCTCGTCCACTTCACCCGCACGCTCGCGGGCGAGCTGCGCGGCACGCCCGTGGTGGCGCAGGTCGTCTGTCCGGGCATGACCTTCACGGAGTTCAACGGCGGCTACCCCGGCACCATGTCGCCGGAGGACGTCGTCACGGCGTCGCTCGTCGCGCTGGAGCGCGGTGAGACGGTCTGCGTCCCGGGGCTGGAGGCCGCGGAGGCCCTCACGGCCCTGGAGAAGGCGGAGGCCGCGCTGCTGCGGGGGGCGACCCACGCGCTGGCCGGGCGGTACCGGACGGCCTGAAACACATTGGCTGCACCTGCATCCATTTGGGCGTTCATCTGCACGGAGGAAGCACCCATGAGCGGAACCTCGACGCGACCCGCGGAGAAGAGCGGCACCTTCAAGCTGGGCGGGGACCTGCCGGTCCACCGGCTGGGCTACGGCGCGATGCAGTTGACGGGCCCTGGCATCTGGGGCCCGCCCAAGGACCGGGCGGAGGCGGTGCGCGTGTTGCGCCGCGCGCTGGAGCTGGGCGTGGACTTCATCGACACGGCGGACTCGTACGGCCCCTACGTCAGCGAGGAGATCATCGCGGAGGCCCTGCACCCCTACGCCAAGGGCGTGGTGGTGGCGACGAAGGCGGGCCTGGTGCGCACGGGCCCCAACGAGTGGCATCCGGTGGGCGCGCCGAAGTACCTGCGCCAGGAGCTGGAGATGTCGCTGCGCCGGCTGAAGCTGGAGCGCATCGACCTGTACCAGTTGCACCGCATCGACCCGAAGGTCCCGGTGGAGGAGTCGCTGGGCGAGCTGAAGGCGCTTCAGAAGGAAGGGAAGATCCGCCACATCGGCCTGTCGGAGGTGTCGGTGGAGGAGATTCAGCGGGCGCGCAAGGTGGTGGACATCGTGTCGGTGCAGAACCGGTACAACCTGACCGACCGCGTGCACGAGAAGGTGCTGGACTACTGCGAGAAGGAGAACCTGGGCTTCATCCCGTGGTTCCCGCTGGCGACGGGCGGTCTGGCGAAGCCGGGGAGCACGCTCGACTCCGTGGCGAAGAAGCACGACGCGACGCCCGCGCAGATCGCCCTCTCCTGGCTGCTGGCGCGCTCCCCCGTGATGCTGCCCATCCCGGGAACGTCCTCCGTGAAGCACCTGGAGGAGAACCTCGCGGGCGCGGAGGTGAAGCTCAGCAAGGAAGAGCTGGCCGCCGTGGACGCGCAGGCGTCGGGGCGCTGACCGCACTTCAGGTGGCGAGCGTCCGCCGGCCACGAATCTTCGTGAAGGCGTGAGAGCTCAGGTAGGCGTAGCTCTGGGGTGCACGCAGCTCCGGCGAGATATCCCCCAGGGGGAAGGGCTTCGCGAAGACGTGGACCCTTCCCACCTGGATGGCGACGCCGCCCTCGCATCGCGAGAAGTAGCGGTCGTAATCCTCCTTCAGGATGCCCCCCACCCTCGAGTAGCGGCGCCAGAGCTGCTCGGGAGGGGCCTCGTCGATCCCCAGGATGTCGAAGAAGCCGACGACCTGCTTCACCGGGCTAGAGGAGTAGACGACGACGTGTGAGACCTCCCGGCGGAAGGCGCGTTTGCGGAACTCGACCCGCTTGAGGCCTTCCAGGATGGGCGTCGCATACCGGGGCTGGATGGGCAGCAGGACTACAGACCGAGGCGTTGGCGAAGCCACTCACGACCTCCCTGCTGGACCGTGGTGATGGACTGCGGAGGGCCGTTGAGCACTCCATGACGACAGAGGTCTCCGAGAGGAATGGGCTCCTTCAGGATGGCCGCTTGTCGGAACAGGATGGCGAGCACTTCGCCATTCGAGCACAGCGTCTGCATGTCGCGAAGTGAGAACACCGTGCGTTTTCCCACCGTGGCGGCGATCTCCTCGGCATTCGCGGATACCAGCGTCTGCTCCGCGATGCCCACGACCGTCACGGCCTTCTGGGAGTGGCTCAGGTAGAACAGCAGGGACGCACCGGGTTCTATCTGCCGGATCAACGCCCGGCACAGGTACGCCTTCCGCAAGCCATTCCCGAAGGGATGGATGCCGGGCTCCAGCGACAACTGCGAATCCGCGTCTGGAAAGAGCAGGTGATGGAACCGGGGCTCGATGGGGACAATGAAGGATGGCACGTCGAACTTCATCGCGGGCGGCCCGTGGCGCACATGGAAGTCGAGCGGTGAAAGCACTTCGGGCGCATCCCCTGCACGCATTCGTTTCACGAGGACGAGTTCGCCTGATTCCGTACGCCCCTCCACCTGGAAGCCGAAGTCCTCGAACACAGCAATGAGCGCGCCCTGGCGCTCGTAGGCTGTCACGTAGACGAAGTCGTGCCCGTTCTTCGAGACGTGCTCGAAGACGCTCTTGAGCAGAAGTTCCCCCAAGCGGCGTCCCTGATGCGCGGGCGCGACCTTGAACGTGCAGAGCTTCAGCGTGCGGCCCTTGAGGTCCAGCACACCCTCCTCATCCTTGATGAGGCACAGCGCGGCCAGATGACGCCCCTGGCCCCGCACCACCCAGCATCGGCGGTGCTCCATCTGGCATCTGCGGAACCAACCGTCGAACGGCGGGTAGTCCCCTCGGAGGCTGTCGAAGAATGGGTCCTCCACGTCAACATCATGCGCGAACGTGAACTCCACCGCGGGCGGAGGCCGAGCGAATCTGGCTCGCAAGCCCTGCACCATGGCGAGGGCTTCGCTGACCGTGACAACGCGTTCCTTCAATCCGACGCGCTTCGCCTTCCGGTGAATGCGCAGATCCTCCGTCACCAGGACGCCCACGGCGTTGGACCGCACGGCGGCCAGCAACTGGTGATCTACCCAATCATTCGAGTGGAGCTCGGGGCTCCCCAGGACCTCGTCCCAGCTCGCGGGAACGGGAGGCGGCGCGGGGAGTGGGAGGTACTTGCCGAGCAGCAATTCGCGAAGGCGGCGGCGTGCTTCATCGCGGTCCCGCTCGACATCCACCTTGATGGCTGGATGGATGAAGAGCTGATAGCCAGCCTCTTCAATGGCTCTCACCAGCCGGGTCGCGGGTTCCATCATTGCCTCAACCTGTTCGGGAGAGGTGGGCTCCAATGGAATCAAGACGTTCGTATCGATCAAGAGCTTCGTGACATCCCCCTCACTGCTGTCATGAGGCGTGAAGCCTACTCACGAGTCTGACACGCGTCACGTTCCGGCGGCGGCGGGGCGCTGACCGCGTCCCTCCCGCCGCGTACGGGGTCACCCCACCGGGCTTCGCATTTCCACGAGGCCCGTTGGAGACTCCTGCCATGTCCATCCGCTCCTTCCGTGGAAGCGCCGCCGCGCTCGGTCTGCTCACGCTGTCCGCCTGCGGCTCCGGCGACGACCCGTCCTCCCGGCGCTTCCGCGTGCGCATCGAGAACGTGGCGCCCTTCCAGAACCTCAAGTCCGGCCGCTTCGACACAAAGGTGAGCGGCAACTCACCGGGCCCGCTGGCCCCCGGCGACACCTACGAGTTCAGCTTCACCGCGGGCCGCACCCACCGCCTGTCCTTCGCCGCCATGCTCGGCGCGTCCAACGACTGGTTCTTCGGCACCGAGCCCGCGGGCATCCCGCTCTACGCCTCCGACGGGAAGCCACTGGTCGGCAACATCTCCGCCCAGGTGGTCCTCTGGGACGCGGGCACGGAGGTGAACGAGGAGCCCGGCGTGGGCGCGCACACCGGTCCGAAGCAGGCCACCTCCCCGGACGGCCCGGGCATCCAGGACCCCGACCCCACCGTGCGGCGCGTGGGCGTCAGGACCGTGCTCAGCAACGGCCAGCAGCTCTCCATGCCGGGCATCCCGACGATGATCCGCGTGCAGGTGGCCCACGACGAAGCCACGCACCGCTTCACCGTGCGCATCGAGAACGTCTCCGATGACCGCACCACCCTGAGCACCTCCGAGGGTTTCAAGCCCGTGCGCATCTCCCCGGGCGTCTGGGTGGTGGGCTCCGGCAATGAGCCCCTCTTCTCCGAAGGCCGGCCGGACCGGGGCCAGGGCCTGGAGGCGCTCGCGGAGGGCGGCGACGCCACCGCCCTGGACACCTGGCTCCAGCCGCTGAACGGCGTGGCCACGCCCCTGTCACCGGGCGTCTTCGCCGTGCACAACGCCGCCTCGCCGCTGTTCACGGAAGGCGCGCTGGACCGGGGCCAGGGGCTGGAGGCGCTCGCGGAAGGCGGCGATGCCTCTCGGCTGGCCAGCGCCCTCGCGTCCACGCCGCCCACGGGCGTGAGCCGGTCCGGCACCTTCGACACGCCCGTGGACGCGGCCTCCCCCGGGCCCCTCCTGCCGGGCCACGCCTACGCGTTCACCGTCAACGCGCGCCCCGGCGACCGGCTGTCCTTCGCGACCATGTTCGGCCAGTCCAACGACTGGTTCTTCGGCCCCGACGAGCAGGGCGTCCCCCTCTTCGACAAGGCCAACGCCCCCGTGACGGGCGACATCACGTCCAGGGTGTACCTGTGGGACGTGGGCACGGAGCTGGACGAGGAGCCCGCCGTCGGCCCGCACCAGGGCGCCCCCGAGTGGACCGTGGACACCGACAAGGCCGTGCGCCGGGTGCCCCCGTCACGCTACGGCACGCCCCTGTCCCAGCACCTGCGCGTCACCCTCGCGACGGAGTAGCCGCGGGCCACGCCTCAGACGGCCTCGCGCTCCAGGGTGTCCTCGTCGTCGGGCTCCGCCGCGGGGCCGTCCTGGAAGGCGCTGGGCAGCAGGCTGAAGGGCAGCACCTTGGCCAGCGCCGCCAGGAGCAGGATGCCGCCCGGCGCGGCGAAGATGGCCAGCGCGGGGATGGCCTTCGCCACGTCGATGAGCTGCGCGCGCATGCGCTGACGCTCGTCGGCGGTGAGCTTCTGGCGCCGCGCCGCCTTGGTGAGCAGCACCGCCAGGTCGCCCGTCTCGCGCGCCTCCTGCATGAGCCGGTGGAAGTTCTTCTCCAGCGTCTCCTGCATGCCGCCCATGAGCTCCTCGCCCATGGCGCCCGCCGCGTCCGACACGGTGAAGACATCCACCAGCGAGCGGTGCCGCGCGTAGAACTCCGCCATCTCCAACTCCAGACGGCGCAGCTCCGCGTGGGGCACGTGCAGCGCGCCCGCCAACGTGTCGATGAAGGCCCGCTCCCGCCGCGTGCGCCGGCCGTCCACCAGCGCCGCCAGCAGCGCCTGCTCCAACAGCAGGTGCCGCATGTCCACGCTGCGCACGCGGCGCACCACGTCCCGCACGTCGCGCTTGCGCTCGAAGGACTGGCGCACCGCGGCCTTCACCTCGCCCTCCAGCGCGTGCGGCAGCTTGAGCCCCTCCACCTGCCGGAGGATGGCGCGGCGCGCGGGGGCGCTGGGCTCGCGGTCCACGCACGCGAGCGCCGTGAGCACGTCCACGAGCAGCGCCTTCTGCCGCGCCGCGAAGTCCCGCCGCCGCTCCGCCACCGCGCGGGACAGCCGCCCGCTCGCGAACACATCAATGGCCTGCCGGCAGAACAACTGCGCGTCCGCGTACTGCGCGCCGTTGTGCAGCACCAGCCCGTACACCGGGTCCCCGGCCAGCGACGGCGCCCGCTTGTCGAGCGCGTCCTCCACCCGGCCCACCATCCGCCGGGGCACCGGCAGCCCCGCCGCGAGCCGCGCGTCCAGCGCCATGGCCAGGTCCAGCTCGCCCGCCAGCACCGCGAAGAGCACCAGCAACTGCTCCACCCGGGGGCCCTCCGGCGCGTCCATCACCCGCGCCAGGTCCAGCGCCATGCGCGCCAGCGTGCGCACCACGGCGTGGAACAGCTCGTCCTCCACGGCGCGTGCCGGGACGTCGAAGGGCTCACCGCCGTCCACCGGCGAGGGCAGCGGCACGGGCGTGCCATAGACGAGTCCCGAGGCGCGCAGCGTGCGGCGCAGGAAGGCGCGGCCCCGGGCCCGGCCGGAGGCGGCGTCCGGAAGCGGAGGCGTCGGGACGGGCGCGGGGGAGCGCGCATGCGCGGCGACCACGTCCGTCAGGAGCGCGGCCAGCCAGGTCCCCCTTCCAAAAACCAGCACCGCCACCGGTACACCCCTCGAAAGCGCGCCGCCGGAGCTTCCCCCTCGGGCGCACTGAGGCGGGGAATAACCCAGCCGCCTCCGGGATGCCACTCGACCCCGGGCGCACGCGGGAGTCCGGCAACGGATGCTGATGGCTGGCGGAAAAAACAGCGCGCCCGTCCACCCAGGGCGAACGGGCGCGAGAGGTGAACCCGGAAGACCTACAGCGCGGTGGCCTTGCCCGGCTCCAGGGCGAGCACCTTGGTGGCGGCCCGGGTCTTCTTCAGCTCGGTGGTGAGCGCGTCCGGGGTGCCGGCCAGGGCGGGGAAGGTGCCGTAGTGCATGGGCACCACGGTCTTCACCTTCAGCAGCTTCGCGGCGACGGCGGCCTGCGCGGGGTCCATGGTGAAGTGGCCGCCAATGGGGAGCAGGGCCACGCTGGGCTTGAACTGCTCCGCGATGAGGGCCATGGACTGGAAGGCCCCGGTGTCCCCCGCGTGGTACAGCGTGGGGCCGTTGGCGATCTCAATGACGAAGCCCAGGGGCGCGCCGGCGTACTGCGACGCGGCCTTGGGGTCCGCCTGGTAGCTGCTGGAGTGGACCGCCTCCACCAGGTGGATGGTGGCGTCCTTCACGGTGAACGTCCCGCCCGCGTTGGCGCCCACGGCCTGCGCCTCCGGCAGCCCCAGCAGGTTCACCAGCTCGAAGGAGCCGTACACCTTGGCGCTCGTCTTCTGGGCCAGGGCCTTCGTCTCACCCACATGGTCGAAGTGGCCGTGGGTCACGAGGATGGCGTCCACCGCCTCCGGCCAGGTGGCGCCCTGCGGCGCCTTGGGGTTGGTGAGCCACGGGTCGATGGCGAGGGTCGCGCCGCCCGGCGTCTTCACCACGAAGGCGGCGTGGCCCCACCACGTCACCTCCGTCTTGCCCGCCGTGGCCGGCGCCTTACCCGCCGCCTTGCCCGGCGCCTTCGCGTCGGCCTTGGGAGCCGCCGGCGTGCCCTGCGCGAAGGCCGCGCCCGCGACGCCCAGCACCGCGCCCACCACCACTGCCTTCAGCTTGTTGCCCATCGTTGTCCACTCCAGGAGGAAGGAAAGAGACGACATGTCGCCGCGCCGCCCGGGGGCGCCGCACGGCCGGGGCGCGACATACCACCCCGCCAGGGAGGCGGAAGGGGGCTGGCGCGTCCGGTTGCCTTGGGAAGGACACATGCCTTCATCCACCCACGGCGGGGGTTTGTGGCCCCGGGGAGGATGCAGCGCGCTACGCTCGCCGGCCGCGTGGACCATCGATTCCAAGTCAGCCTCCGTGGGGTCATCGACCTCCTGTCCCACCACCTGTACAGCTCGCCCGGGGTCTACGTGCGGGAGCTGCTCCAGAACGCCACGGACGCCATCCGCGCCCGCCAGCGGATGGAGCCCGGGGTCACGGGCACGGTGGGGCTGGAGCTGCGGGAGAAGCAGGACGGCGGGCCGCCCACCCTGCTCTTCACGGATGACGGCGTGGGGCTGACGGAGGAGGAGATCCACCGCTTCCTGGCCACCATCGGCGAGTCCTCCAAGCGCGAGCAGTTGGAGGCCCGGCGCAACGACTTCATCGGGCAGTTCGGCATCGGCCTCCTGTCGTGCTTCATGGTGTGCGACGAGCTGCTGGTGGTGACGCGCTCGGCGAAGGGGGACGGGCGGACGCTGGAGTGGCGGGGCCGGCACGACGGCACGTACGACGTGCGCGTCTCCGAGCACCCGCTGGACGCCCCCGGCACGCACGTCTACCTGGTGGCCCGCGCGGACATGACGGAGTGGTTCACGCCAGAGCGGGTGCGCCAGTTGGCGAGCCACTACGGCGGCCTCTTGCCCTTCCCCGTGCGGCTCACGGTGGACGGGCGGACGGAGCCGCTGAACCCGGATGGCCCGCCCTGGCGCCGCTTCCACGAGACGGCGGCGGACAAGCGGCGGGCGCTGCTCGCGTACGGGCGCGAGGTGTTCGGCACGGACTTCCTGGATGTGATTCCGCTGCGCTCGGAGGCGGGGGACGTGGACGGCGTGGCGTACGTGCTGCCGGCGTCGCCGCACTTCAACGCGAAGCAGAAGCACCGCGTGTACCTGAAGCAGATGCTGCTGTCGGAGAGCGCGGAGAACCTGCTGCCGGAGTGGGCGTTCTTCGTGAAGTGCGTGGTGAACGCGAACGGCCTGAGGCCCACCGCGAGCCGCGAGTCCTTCTACGAGGACACGGTGCTGGCGAAGGCGCGCGAGGCCCTGGGGCAGTCCCTGCGCCAGTACCTGATGGACCTGGCGCACGAGGACCCCCGGGCGCTGCAGCGGTTGATCGCGCTGCATGGATTGTCGGTGAAGGGGCTGGCGCTGGACGACGATGACTTCTACCGGCTGGTCATCGACTGGTTGCCGTTCGAGACGTCGCTCGGGGTGATGACGTTGGCGGACTACCGGCGGTCCTGGCCGGTGGTGCGCTACACGCCGACGCTGGATGGGTTCCGTCAGGTGGCGAGGGTGGCGGCGGCACAGGGGCTGTGCGTGTTGAATGCGGCGTACACGCACGACACGGCGCTGCTGGAGAAGCTGCCGCACGTGGTGCCGGAGGCGCAGGTGGCGGCGTTCTCGTCGGCGGACCTGCCGCAGAGCTTCGAGGAGCTGACGCTGGACGAGCGCGAGGCCGTCTATCCGCTGCTGCGTCTGGCCGAGCGGGTGCTGGCGCCGTTCCGCTGCGGGGTGGAGGTGAAGAAGTTCTTCCCGGCGGAGGTGCCCACGCTCTACAGCTCGGACGCGGAAGGGGCGTTCAAGCGGGACGCGGCGCGGGCGCGCGAGGAGTCGGACGACCTGTACGCGGGCGTGCTGGACGGGGTGATGGCGGGCACGGGCGGGCAGGACCACGCGCTGCTCTGCCTCAACCTGCACAACCCGGTGGTGCGCCGGCTGGCGGCGGTGGAGGGGCGGGAGCTGCTGAAGCTGTCGGTGGAGATGCTCTACGTGCAGGCGCTGCTGTTGGGACAGCACCCGCTGAACGCGCAGGAGATGGCGCTGCTGAACCATGGATTGCTGGGGCTCATCTCCGCGAGGCTGGATGACGGTGGCGGAGGGGGCGGTTCGTCGGGCCCGGGCTCGCGGGGGATGCACTGATGGCGGACTGGCGCCAGCAGGTGGAGGCCCTGCGAGGGCAGGCGGACGCGCTGCCGGAGGGCGACGCGAAGGTGCGCGCGTTGGAGGAGGCGGTGCGGCTAGCGGACGTGCACGGCGACGTGCCGCTCGGGTACGAGCTGCGAGACGCGCTCATCGACGCGGCGACGTTCGGGGGGTATCCGGACAAGGCGCTGGTGGCGTTCGCGTGGTGCCGGGGGCAGCAGAAGAAGGACCCGCAGCGGTTCGACCCGGAGGACATGCTCTGGAAGCAGAAGTGGGTGGTGGGCCGGCTGGACGAGTTCCCGCACATCAGCCGCAAGCAGATCGCCGAAGCGCTGGATGACGTGGAGCAGAGCTTCGCGAAGCTGGACGCGGGCAAGCGGGCGGCGCTGAAGCTGCGCTACCAGATGGCGCGGGACATGGGCGACACGGAGGACGCGGAGCGCCTGTGGGAGGCGTGGCTCGTCACGCCGAGGGACCACCTGACGGACTGCCGCGTCTGCGAATTGGACGACGAGCTGGACCACCACGTGGACAAGGGCGAGTGGGAGCAGGCCATCCAGAAGGCGAAGCCCATCCTGGATGGAAGGCAGTCCTGCGCGGAGATTCCGCACCTGACGCTGGGCACGCTGCTGTATCCGTTCTTCAAGCTGGAGCGGCTGAAGGAAGCGCGGGACTGCCACGTGCGCGGCTACGCGATGGTGGCGAAGAACCGCGAGTTCCTCTCCACGGTGGGAGAGCACCTGGAGTTCCTGGCGCTGACGGGCAACCTGTCGCGAGGGCTCACGCTGCTGGAGAAGCACCTGGGCTGGGCGCTGGAGCACTCCAGCTACCGGGACCGGTTCAGCTTCTACGCGGCGGCGTCATTCCTGGTGGGCCAGGTGGTGGCGGACGGCCGGGATGAGGTGAGCCTGCGCTTGCCCCGCGCGTTCCCGCTGCACGCGGTGGACGGAGGCTACGGGACGCGAGCGCTGAAGGACTGGCTGGAGTCGCAGGCGCGCGACATCGCGGCGCGGTTCGACGCGCGCAACGGGACGAAGCGGTTCGCGGGGCTGCTGGCGCGCAATGAGGTGCTGGCGAAGGAAGCGCGGCTGTTCCCGTTGGATTGAAGGGAGTGCCGCAACATGACGGGCTCAAGCTGGCCGACTGTCGCGATCACCTGGCTCTTCCTTCTCGCGCCCCAAGGCCGGGCTGAAGAAACAGAGCTACCTCCACCGGGCGACTGCACCAAGGACGTCTGGCGCGACTTGAGCAAAGCGGTTGGCTCAGCGTGCAAGACCCAAAGCATGAGCTGTAACGCCACGATGTCCTGCGTGGATTTGACGGTTCAATGGAACCGTTTTGAGAACTGCATCCAAGCGCGTAGGACATTGATGAACCGGTGCTTTCGCGGCGGCGATGCGGAGCACAAGAAAGTCCTTGAAGGCTATGAGCGAGGGCAAGCTCGCTGCACGGAGTTCATTCGCGCCCGATGCAGCCCCAACGAGAAGTGCCAATGAGCGATGAGGCCCTCCGACAGCGCATAGAGCAAGCCTTCTCAGGTGTTCCCCGCCCCGAGAAGAAACACGTCGCCTATGCACGCGGTGCATGGGAGACACCCGAACTCGTTCGGGACTTCGGGGGGCGCCACTGGAAGGACGTCCCACTGGAGAAGGTGCGCGACCATGCGGCGCACCTCTCGCTGTTCAGCCCGGAGGCAATGACCTACTACCTTCCGGCCTATCTCAACGCGGCGCTCGTGGATCTGGATGTACGCGACTTCCTCCTGTCCTCACTGACCATTTCGGATGAAGCACAGCCAGACCTGCGCTCCTTCTTCCTTCGCAGGTTTGACCGATTGAGCCCTCTTCAAAGGAGCGCCATCCGGATGTTCCTCATCCACATGAGGGACGCGTCCACTTCACCTATCTCCAAGCAGTCCTGGTCCCAAGCATTGGAGACGTATTGGGACCTGCCGGCGGAATGACGTCCGCGCTCAGCGCTTCAACTTCGAGAACGGATTGTTGAACGGCTCCGGCTTCTTCTGCGGCGGAGCCTGCGTCGCGGGCTTCTGCGCGGGCCGCTGATGCTGCGCCGGTGCGCTCGCGGGCTTCGCCTGCGGCGCCCCACCCTCCAGCACCGCCCGCACGGACAAAGCCAACCGCTTGCGCGCCAGGTCCACGGACAGGACCTTCACCGTCAGCCGGTCGCCCACCTTGGCCACCTCCGAGGGGTCCTTGATGAAGCGCGCCGCCAACTGCGACACGTGCACCAGGCCGTCCTGATGCACGCCCACGTCCACGAACGCTCCGAACGCCGTCACGTTCGTCACCACGCCCTGCAACACCATCCCCTCCTTCACGTCCTCCAGCGTGCGCAAATCATCCCGCGTCGCGTGCGCCGTGAAGTCTCCTCGCGGGTCCCGGCTCGGCTTCTCCAGCTCCGCCAGGATGTCCTTCAGCGTCAGCTCGCCCAGCTCCGGCCCCAGGTAGCGCTTCGCTTCAATCTGGCGCACCAGCGCCGCGTTCCCCACCAGCGACGCCACGTCCACGCCCAGGTCCTTCGCCATCCGCTCCACGACCGTGTAGCGCTCCGGGTGCACCGCGCTCGAATCCAGCGGCTCCGGCCCTCGCACCCGCAGGAAGCCCGCCGCCTGCTCGAACGTCTTCGGCCCCAGGCCGCTCACCTTGAGCAGCTCCCGCCGCGTCGTGAAGCGCCCCTTCGCCGCCCGGTGCGCCACCAGCTTCTTCGCCAGCGACGGCCCCACGCCCGACACGTGCTCCAACAACTGCGGTGACGCCGTGTTCACGTCCACGCCCACCGCGTTCACGCACGAGTCCACCACCTCGCCCAGCTTCTTCTTCAAGAGCCCCTGGTCCACGTCGTGCTGGTACTGCCCCACCCCGATGCTCTTCGGGTCGATCTTCACCAGCTCCGCCAGCGGATCCTGCAAGCGCCGGCCAATCGACACCGCCCCGCGCAGCGACACGTCCAGCTCCGGGAACTCCTCCCGCGCCACCTCCGACGCGGAGTAGATGGACGCCCCCTGCTCGCTCACCGACACCACCGGGACCTGCACGCCCATCGCCTTCAGCGTGTCCCGCGTGAAGACCTCCGCCTCGCGGCTGCCCGTGCCGTTGCCCACGGCGATGAGCTCCGGCTTGTGCTTGCGCACCACCGCCTCCAGCAGCTTCGCCGCGCGCGCCCGCTCGTCCGCGCTCCGCTCCGAATAGAGCGTCGTCGTCTCCACCACCGTCCCCGTCGCGTCCAGCATCACCAGCTTGATGCCCGTGCGCAGCCCCGGGTCCAACGCCAGCACCGCCCGGGCCCCCGCGGGCGCCGCCAGCAACAGGTGCCGCAGGTTCTCCCCGAACACCCCGATGGCGCCCTTGTCCGCGCGCTCCTTCAGCTCCGCCCGCAGCTCCGACTCCAGCGACGGCCCCATCAGCCGGTCCCACCCGTCCTCCACCGCCGCGCGCAGCTCGCCCGCGAACAGCGACTGCGGCCGGGTCACCACACGCGCGCTGAAGAGCCCCTTCACCTCGTCGTCCGGCAGGCCCAGCTTCACCTTCAGCACGCCCTCCTCCTCCCCGCGCAACAGCGCCAGCACGCGGTGGGACGGGGCCTGGGACAGCGGCTCCTCGTGGCCGTAGTAGTTCTCGAACTTGGTCGTCTCGCCCTTCTTCGCGGGCACCACGTCCGAGCGCAGCGTGCCCCGCCGCGTGCACAGGTCGCGGGCCTCGCGGCGCAGCTTCGCGTCCTCCGCCACCCGCTCCGCGCAGATGTCCCGCGCGCCCGCCAGCGCCTGCGCCACGTCCGCCACGCCCTTGTCCGCGTTCACGTAGGGCTTCACCCGCGCGTCCAGGTTCTCCCCGCGCTGGCCCTCCTGCTTCCACACCAGGTCCGCCAGCGGCTCCAGCCCCTTCTCCCGGGCGATGGCCGCGCGCGTGCGGCGCTTGGGCTTGTACGGCAGGTACAGGTCCTCCAGCTCCGCGCGCGTGCGCGCCGCCAGGAGCGCCTTCTTCAGCTCCGGCGTCAGCTTCCCCTGCTCCTCGATGCCGCGCAGGATGGTGTCGCGCCGCCCGTCCAGCTCCGCGCGCTCCGTGGCCTTGTCCAGGATGGACTGGATTTGAACCTCGTCCAGGCCCCCCGTGGCCTCCTTGCGGTAGCGCGCGATGAAGGGGACCGTGCCTCCCTCTTCGTGCAGTGCGAGGGTCCGGTCCACCTGCTCCGGCTTGATGCCCAGCTCCTGGGCCAACGCGGCGGCATAGACGTGCATGGCGCCCGTCTATACCCCGGCCCGCCCGCGCCTCCCAGAGACGCGCCGCTCTCACGTCCCCCAATGAAAAGGGCCGCGCGGGGAGTGCCCCCACGCGGCCCGCTCCTTCACATCACGTCCCTCCGGCTCAGGCCGGCTGGATGTCGCTGTTCTTCACGCGGAAGGTCTTCGCGGTGAACTTCGCCTCCAGGTCGCTGTCCGCGCGCTTGGAGTAGTCCTTGGCCACCTCTCCGGCGGGGATGAGGTGGAAGGTGGCGAGCGTCTCGTCCCCATTCACCTCCACCAGCACGAAGCCGTGCGAGTCCGCGTCCGCGAAGCGCAGGCCCGGGTTGGACGCCATCAGCGTCTTCTCCATCTCCACGACGGCGTGCTGGTACACCGGCGCCCCCGTGGCGTAGCCCGCGCCAATCAGCGCCAGGCTGGCCAGGCTCTTGATGGAGCCGGAGGTGATGGCCGGCGCCGTCAGCGTGGGCACGCCCTCCTCCACCGACGCGAACGACGCGTGGATGTCCCCGGAGATGAACAGCGTGTTCGTCACGCCCGCGGCCTTCAGCGTGTTGAGCATCACCTTCTTCTTCGTGGGGAAGCCGTCCCACTGGTCCACGCTGAAGTAGAAGCGCTGGCGCAGCGTCGGGTCCGTGATGTCCGCCTGCTGCCGGAAGTCCCAGATGAGCGCCGACAGCGACGTGGAGCTCACCACCATCTTCCAGGTGTTCGTCGCCGTGGTGAGGGTCTGGTTGAACCACGCCTCCTGGTCCGGGCCGAACACGTCCTCGCTCTTGCCCTGGGAGAGCTGGTACTTCACCGCCGCGAACAGGTCGAACGTGTCCTTCACCACCACGTAGCGCGAGCCCTGGATGTTGAAGAGCGCCGCCTTGCCCATGTGCGCGTACGCCAGGCCCCGGGGCTTGTCCGCGGGCGGAATCACCAGCGACTTGTTCACCGCCGCCAGCACCTGGTTCACGTAGTAGAGCGCCACCGGCCCGGCCACCCACTTGCCGGCCTTCTGCGCGGCCTCCGCGTCCGTCAGGCCCGCCGCCTTCGCCTGGCTCAGGTACACGCCCAGCAGCACCTGCTTCTGGTTCGCGTACGCCGCGTCGTCGATGTTCACGTACGCGAACGTGTCCGTCTGGAACGTGGCCTTCACCGCGTCCGGCTGGCCCTGGAGCGCCGCGCCCAGCAGCGTCTGGTCCAGCACCACGCCGCCCGGATAGGCGTCCTCCGGGATGAGGTGGTCCGGCCGGTAGCTGCGGTAGTCCGTCACCAGCAGCTTCAGGTGCTTGCCGTACTCGAAGTCACGGTAGATGCGCGAGTTGGGGAAGCGCGGCTCGCTGCCCACGTCGATGGCGCCCGCGGCCGACTGCGCCGTGTCCAGCGGGATGTACTCCAGGAAGGCCTGCTCCGCGTTGAGCTTGCGGTCCCGCTGCGTCTCGTCCCGCTTGCCGTCCTCGTACGTGGCCACGTCCTGCCAGCAGTCGTCGGAGAACTCGTGGTCGTCCCAGACGATGATGAACGGGTAGCGCTCGTGCACGCCCTGCAACTGCCGGTCCGAGCGGGTCGTCTTGTACAGGTCGCGGTAGTTGGACAGCGAGTTCGCCGCCAGGAACGCGGTGAGCCCCGAGCCCTGCGGCAGCGCCTCGTCCGGCGCGCTGAAGCGCACGGCCCGGCCGCCGTCGCCAGACTGGAAGGACGTGTCGCCCGTCGTCTCGTAGACGTAGTCCCCCAGGAACACCACGAAGTCCAGGTCCGCGTCCAACTGCAACAGCCGCTGCCAGGCGTTGTAGTAGCGGCCAATGAAGTCCTGGCAGCTCGCGAAGACGAACTTCACCGGCACGTCATCCCCCGCCGCGGGCGCGGTGCGCGTGCGCCCGGTGCGCGTGGTGTGCCGCTGGCCGTCCTTCTCGTAGGAGAAGCGGTAGTAGTACGTCGTGCGCGCGGACAGCCCGGTGACCTTCACCTTCAGCGCGTGGTCATGCTCCGCCCGCGCCGTCAGGTCCGTCTTGTCCAGCACCAGCGTCTTGAAGTCCTCCGTCGGGGAGACCTCCAGCCGCAACGGCAGGTCCGACCCGGCGCGGTCCTTGTCCTCCACGCGCACCCACAACACCACGCTGTCCGGACGCGGATCCCCCGACGCCAGCGACTGCGGGAAGTAGGGCGAACCCTCCGACGGCTGCGTCGAGTCGTCGTCGGAGCATCCAAAGGTCGTCGTCGCCGCGACGGCGACCACGGCTTGCAGGAACGTGCGGCGTTTGAAGGGGTTGAACAAGGCGATGGACTCCCGCGGGAAGCAGGGGTGAAGGGGCTCCCGGCCCGCGAAGTCTAGAGGCCCTCCTCCCTCCACACGAAACATCCCGGCGACAGCCCGGTGATGACCGCGCGCGTCACGACCTCCAATCCCTCTCACGGTGAAGAAAAAGGGGCCGGCCCCATCGCTGGAGACCGGCCCCCTTCTGCTTCACCCGCCGCGCCGCTCCCCCCGGAGGTGCGCGGCGGGCTGCGCTCGCGAAACGCTTCGCGGACTACTTCACGGCCTTCACGCGCGGGCGCTTCTCGCCCTCCGCCGGCTCGCTTGCTTCCGCCGCGGGGGCCGCCGCACCGGCCGCCTTGCCGATGCCGTACTTCTCCAGCACCAGGCCCTCGATCTCCTTGTAGGTCTCCGGGTGCTCGCGCAGGTACTCCTTCGCGTTCTCCCGGCCCTGGCCGATGCGCTCTCCCTTGAAGGAGAACCAGCTCCCGCTCTTCTCGATGATGTTCTCGTTGGAGGCCAGGTCGATGAGGTCGCCCTCCTTCGAGATGCCCGCGCCGTACATGATGTCGAATTCGACTTCCTTGAACGGCGGCGCCACCTTGTTCTTCACGACCTTCACGCGGGTGCGGCTGCCCACCACGTTCTCGCCGTTCTTGATGGCGCCCACGCGGCGGATGTCCATGCGCTGCGACGCGTAGAACTTCAGCGCGTTGCCGCCCGTGGTCGTCTCCGGGTTGCCGAACATCACGCCAATCTTCATGCGGATCTGGTTGATGAAGATGACGCACGTCTGGCTCTTGGAGATGGTGCCCGTGAGCTTGCGCAGCGCCTGGCTCATGAGGCGGGCCTGCACGCCCATGTGCGCGTCGCCCATCTCGCCTTCCAGTTCCGCCTTCGGCACGAGCGCGGCCACCGAGTCCACCACCAGCACGTCGATGGCGCCGGAGCGCACGAGCATCTCCGCGATTTCGAGGCCCTGCTCACCGGTGTCCGGCTGGGACAGGAGCAGGTCGTCCGTGCGCACGCCCAGCTTGCGCGCGTAGCCCACGTCCATCGCGTGCTCCGCGTCGATGTAGCCGCACACGCCGCCCTTCTTCTGCGCCTCCGCGACGATGTGGAGACACAGCGTCGTCTTGCCGGAGGACTCCGGCCCGAAGATTTCGATGATGCGCCCGCGCGGGACACCGCCCACGCCCAGGGCGATGTCGAGCGAAGTGGACCCCGTCGAAATGGCCTGGACGTCCTTCATCATGGGCTCGTCGTTGCCGAGCCGCATGATGGAACCCTTGCCGAACTGACGCTCCACCGCCGCCAGCGCCAGCTCGATCGCCTTTTCCTTCTCCTGATTCACGGCCATTTCTCGTCGCTCCTTGGAAGAGTGGACCACCCCGGTCCACCTGAACGCGCTTTTAGTACGCGATGGGTAGACCCTAGTCCACCCCCCTGACATCCGTTTCGGGTCCTGGCGGTCAGCTCTTGCGCAGGGCAGCCAGGAAGGCGGCCACCAGCCCGCCCAGTCCGGCCACCCAACCCGCCGGAACCTCTGGCACCAGCACCATCCCCAACCCGAGCCCGGACACCACCGTCAGCAGCGCCAGGGCTCCGCGATACAGGGGAGAGCCCACGGAGGCAACCGTCAGCACGGCCAGGGACAGCAGGGTCAGGAGCCCCTGCAGGATGAGCAGCCCGCCGGGCACGACGACGCCCGTGAGCCCCAGCACCACCTGGAGCGCCAGCGCCCCCAGCCCCACCGCCAGGGCCGGGAAGGGCCCGCCCCTGGGGGGCGTCAGCCGCGCGCCGGGGACGGGGGCGTTCTTGAGGTGCTCCAGGTCCTCCGGGCGCACCTCCAGCGCGTAGGGGAAGCCCAGGGCCAGCAGGGACTCCACCGCCGTGGCCCGGCAGGAGCGCCCGTCCGAGTCCACCAGCCCGTCCAGGTTGCCGCCCTCCAGCAGCCGGTGGAAGGCGTCCGCCTCCGGCCGGCCCCCGCCCCGCGCCCCCAGCTCCTCCAGGAGCTGGTTGAGGTTCCAGGCCAGGCGCTTCTGTTCGTCCCCCTGCGCCCGCCGGGCCTGCTGCGCCAGCAGGTACATGGGCAGCGGCGAGTCCGTGGGCGGGGTGGGCGTGCCGCCCTGCGCCAGGGGCTCCGACGCGGGCTCCCAGGCCGCCAGGTCCGACGGGGACTCCGCCTCTCCCGCCGGGTGGGGAGCCGGTGTGCGCGAACGTGGGCGGAAAGCATCGGACACGGTGGCGAAACTGTAACCGGGGCGCGGCGTGGGGTTCAAAGTGGGGCCCGCCCGCAACTTCCAGCGGGCAACGGGGTTTCTGGCCTCACGGATGGATTGGGACCCGGACACGCAGGCGATGCTGAAGGTGGCGGCGGGCGACAAGCAGGCGTTCGCCTGGCTCTTCGACCGGCACCACGCGAGCGTGGCGCGCTTCGCGTTCCGCTTCGTGGGGGACGCGGCGCGGGCGGAGGAGCTCACGCAGGACATCTTCGTGAAGCTCTACCGCCACGCGCGCTCCTACAAGCCCACGGCGAAGTTCAAGACGTTCCTCTTCCGGGTGGCGACGAACCACTGCCTCAATGAGATGCGGCGCGGGGAGTACCGCGTGGCGCGCCTCACGGCGGAGGCCCCGGCGGAGGACGACGCGGGAGCGATGCGGATGCCAGGGCCCGACGGAGACCGGCCCGACCAGGCGTTGAGCGGCCGGGAGCTGGAGGCGGCGGTGGGCCAGGCCCTGAAGGACCTGAGCGACCGCGAGCGGGCCGCGTTCACCATGTGCCGCTTCGAGGGCATGGCGTACCGGGACATCGCCGAGGCGCTGGAGGCGAGCGAGGCCGCCGTGAAGAGCCTCATCCACCGGGCCACCCTGGCGGTGGCGCGCAGGATTGAAGCGTTGCAGGCGGGCACCGTGCCCGCGAGGAGTCGGGCATGAGCTGTGCGTTCGAGGAAGACCTGACGGCCTGGGTGGACGGGGAGCTGCCGCCCCCGCACCGCGCGCGCGTGGAGGCCCACCTGGCCACCTGCGCCGAGTGCCAGGGCACGGAGCGGCTCCTGCGCCTCACGGTGGCGCGGATGGCGGAGCTGCCCGCCTTCACGCCCTCCCCCTCCGCCCGGCGCGAGTTGCTGGCGCGCGTGGACGCGCTGCCGCCCACCTGGCGCGAGCGGTTCGCGCACCTGTTGAGGCCCGGCGTGCTCGTGCCCTCCGCCGGCCTGGGCGCCGCGGTGGTGCTGACGCTGCTCGTCGCCGGGCGCACGCGCGTGGAGGCGCCCGCGCTGGAGGAGTGGGACCCGGGCGCGCTGGAGGTGGCGGCGAACCTGGAGCTGGTCGAGGACTACGAAGTGCTGGGGCTGGACAGCTCCGAAGACCTGGAGGTCGTCGAGAGCCTCCACGAACTGGGGGTGCCGTGATGCTGGGAAGGATGACCGCTGGCGTGCTGGCGGTGGCGCTGTTCCTCGGCACGTCCGCCCGGGCCGCCAACGCCCCCGCGCCCACCGCCGCGGAGCGCTTCGAGAAGCTCCCGCCGGAGCAGAAGGAGGCCCTGCGCGCGAAGCTGCGCGAGTTCAAGGCCATGTCCCCGGACGAGCAGGCCCGCGTGCGCGCGAACCTCCAGCGCTGGCGGCAACTGCCCCCGGAGGAGCGCGCGCGGCTGAGGAGCAACCTGCGCGACTTCCAGAAGCTGTCGCCCCAGGAGCGGCAGGCGGTGCGTGAGCAGGTGCGCGAGCTGCGCGGCCTCACCCCGGAGCGCCGCGCGGAGCTGCGCGAGCGGATGCGCGCCTACCTCAAGGAGCACCCGGAGCGCCGCGAGCAGATGCTGGAGAACATGCGCCGCTGGCGGCGGATGTCCCAGGAGCAGCGACAGGAGGCACGCGAGCGGCTGCGCGAAAGGCGGCGCAACCCGTGAGCCCCGCGCCCTGCTGGCTGCTGCTGTTCGCGCTCGCGGCCGCCGCGCCCGCGTCCGCCCAGCAGCCCCCGCCGCCCCCGCGGACGGAAGAGGTCCCCGCGCCCGCGAAGGCCGCGCACCCGGAGGCCACTCCCGTGCCGACCGAAGCCCGCCGCCCCCAGCCTCCGCTCACCGACGAGGACCGCGAGGTGGTGGAGAACCTGGAGCTGTTGGAGTCGCTGGACGCCGCCGCGGACCTGGAGGTGCTCCTGGAGCTGGCGGACGAGCAGTAGCGCCGGCAAACGAAGAAGCCCGGGCCCCCGTGAAGGGAGTCCGGGCTCTTTCGCGTCCAGGCCTGGAGCCTGGAGGCCGTGCAGCGCTACTCGACGGTCACGCTCTTGGCCAGGTTGCGCGGCTGGTCCACGTCGTTCCCGCGCATCTCCGCCACGTGGTACGCGAGGAGCTGCAGCGGGATGGTGGCCACCACCGGCGCGAGCAGCGCGCAGGCGGCGGGGATGCGGATGACGTGGTCGGCCAGGGTGTCCGCCTGGTTGTCGTCCTCGTCGAGGATGGCGATGACCTTGCCGCCGCGCGCGCGGACCTCCTCGATGTTGCCGATGATCTTCTCGTAGGCGATGTGCGGCTGCTTCGGCGCGATGACCACGACGGGCATCTTCTCGTCGATGAGCGCGATGGGGCCGTGCTTCATCTCACCGCCCGCGTAGCCCTCCGCGTGGATGTAGGAAATCTCCTTCAGCTTGAGCGCGCCCTCCAGCGCCACCGGGTGCATGGGGCCGCGGCCGAGGAAGAGGAAGTCCTGCGCGTTCATGAACTCGCGCGCCACGCGCTTCACCTGCGGCTCGCACTTGAGGACGTCCTCGATCATCTTCGGCACCTGGGTCAGGTGCGTCAGGTGCTCCTGCGCGCCCGCCACGGACAGCGTGCCGCGCATGCGGCCCAGCTTCACCGCCAGCAGGTACAGCGTGACGAGCTGCGTGGTGAACGCCTTGGTGGACGCGACGCCGATCTCCGGGCCCGCGTTGGTGAGGACGTGCAGGTTCGCCTCACGCGTCATCGCGCTGCCGATGACGTTGCAGATGGCCATGGTGTGCGCGCCCAGCCGCTTGGCCTCCTTGAAGGCCGCGAGCGTGTCCGCCGTCTCGCCGGACTGGCTGATGGCGATGACCAGGTGGCTCTTCTCCACGATGGGGTCGCGGTAGCGGAACTCGCTGGCCAGCTCCACCTCCACCGGCAGCCGCGCCAGGGACTCGATCATGTGCTTGCCGGCCACGCCCGAGTGCCAGGACGTGCCGCAGGCCAGGATGGTGACCTTGGTGAAGGACTGGACCTGCTCCGGCGTGAGGTTCCAGGTCTCGAAGTGGACGTCGCCTTCCGTCAGGAGCATCCGGCCGCGCAGCGTGTCCGCGATGGCGCGGGGCTGCTCGTGGATCTCCTTGTGCATGAAGTGCTTGTAACCGCCCTTCTCCGCCATCATCGGCGTCCAGTCGATGCGGCGCGTGGGGCGGTTCACCAGCTTCCCGTCGCGGTTGAAGATGTCGACCTTCGCCGCGGTGACGACCGCCAGGTCGCCCTCCTCCATGTAGACGAAGTCACGGGTGTGCTCGAGCAGCGCGGGCACGTCGCTGGCCACGAAGTTCTGGCCCTCGCCCAGGCCCAGCACCATGGGCGACGCGTCCTTCGTGCACACGATGCGGCCCGGGTCGTTGGCGCACACCACCACCAGGCCGTAGGTGCCCTTCACCTGCTTGATGGCCGCGCGGACGGCGTCCGGCAGGTCCACGCCGCGCTCCACCTCCGCGGAGATGAGGTGCGCGAAGACTTCAGAGTCCGTCTCCGAGGAGAAGACGTGGCCGCGCGCGCGCAGCTCCGCCTTGAGCGCCAGGTGGTTCTCGATGATGCCGTTGTGCACCACCGCGACGTTCTTGTACGTGTGCGGGTGGGCGTTCTCGTCGGAGGGACGGCCGTGCGTGGCCCAGCGCGTGTGGCCGATGCCGGTGGTGCCCCTGGGCAGGTCCTGCACCACGCGGTTCTCCAGGTTGCGCAGCTTGCCCGTGGCGCGCACCACGTTGAGCTGGTTGCCGCCGACCACCGCGACGCCCGCGGAGTCATAGCCCCGGTACTCGAGCTTCTTCAGGCCCGACACCAGGATGGGAGCAGATTCCTTGTCACCGACGTAGCCAACAATCCCGCACATGTTCTTCCTGCCTCTTTCTCGTCCCGCGGCCGCCGGAGCAAACCACGGGCAACCCGTTCACGCCCAACACGCCCAACCCCGCCCCGCCGACCGAGCAGCAGGCGAGCACTCTTGCTAACCAGCCTTCACCTTCACCTGCCGTGCCTTCTTGGCCGCCACCCACCCCTCCTTCACCACCTGCGGCGCACGGGACACAGCGAGGCTCCCAGGAGGCACATTTTTCGTCACCGTGGTGCCCGCGCCGACATACCCGCCGTCCCCCACCTTCACCGGCGCCACCAACTGACTGTCCGAGCCGATGAAGACGCCATCGCCCAGCTCGGTCAGGTGCTTGTTCACCCCGTCATAGTTACAGGTGATGGTCCCCGCGCCGATGTTGCAGCCCGCGCCGATGTTCGCGTCGCCCAGGTAGGTCAGGTGGTTGGCCTTGCTGCCCTTGCCGATGCGGGCCTTCTTCGTCTCCACGAAGTTCCCCAGATGCACTTCCTCTGCCAACTCCGTGGCGGGGCGCAGCCGGGAGAACGGCCCGATGATGCAACGCTCGCCCACACGCGCCTCCTCCAGCACGGAGTAGGGCTTGATGTGGGTGCCATCCGCGACGTGGGAGGCCGTGAGCACGCTGCCCTGGCCAATGATGACGCCCTTGCCGATGACGGTGCCGGCCATCAGCGACACGCTGGGGCCGATTTCCGTGTCGGTGCCGATGGTGATGCCCTCTTCGATGTACGCGGTGGCCGGGTCCTGGATGGACACGCCCGCGCGCATGTGGGCTTCGTTGATGCGCTGCTGGAGGACGCGGGCGCGCGCCGCCAGCTCCACCTTGTCGTTCACGCCCGCGGTCTCCGTGGCGTCCGCGTCCACCGCGCCCACGGGGCCCAGCTTCGCGGCCATCTCCACCAGGTCGGTGAGGTAGTACTCGCCCTGCGCGTTGACGGGCTTGATTTCGGCCAGCGCCTTCCAGAGGAAGGCCGCGTCCACGGAGTAGATGCCCGCGTTGCACTCCTTCACCGCGCGCTGCTCCGGGGTGCAGTCCTTGTGCTCCACGATGCGCTCCACCTTGCCGGCCTCGCGGATGACGCGGCCGTAGCCGGTGGGGTCTTCCAGCGTGGTGGACACCAGCGCCAGCGCCCCGCCCGCGGCGTCGTGCGCGGCGAGCAGCGCCTGGAGCGTCTCCTTGCGCAGGAGCGGCACGTCTCCGTAGAGGATGAGCACGCGGCCGTCATGGCCCTTGAGCGCGTCTTGCGCCGCCTTCACCGCGTCCGCGGTGCCCCGCTGCTCCTTCTGGAGCGCGAAGCGCAGGGGCGCGTCCGGGAAGTGGGCGCGGATGGACTTCTCCACCTCCGACGCCTGGTGGCCCACCACCGGCACCACGTGCGTGGCGCCCAGTTCCAGGGCCCGCTTCAAGGGATAGGCGCAGAGGGGACGGCCGAGGATGGGGTGAAGGACCTTCGCCTTCTCCGACTTCATCCGCGTGCCCTTGCCCGCGCACAGCACAACCGCCGCCAGAGCTGTCATATGCGGCGGAGAATTAGGGACCGCCGATCAACTCGTCAACCGCGCCCGGGCGTCAAAGATGATCGCGGGGTGTCCGGAGAGGGCCGTGCGCTGACTGCCACACACAACGTGTTGCATTGGACCGTGATGCCGAAGCGCGGCTTCAGGAACGTCGTCAGCCGCACCGGGGCGCAGGCCGGAGTCGGGGCCGACGCCGGGTTTTCCACGGGGTTCGGAGGACTCATGAGCACCGCCCGTCGCTGCACATGAGGGAAGCCTGCCCCGCTTCCGCTCACAATCCAAGGAAAAAAATGTTGTCTGGCTGAAACCCTGGTCCGGGCGCGGCGCATGGTGCATTAGGGAACGGCCGGAAATCACAAGGAAAGGCATCCAGGTGGGGAAAGCACACATGGGAGCTGTGGGACGGGAGTCGTTCCGCGCGCTGGGACTCGCGGTGTTGCTGGTGGCGGCGCAGGCGGGTGCGGCACGTCCCTACCGGGGAGGTGCGGTGGCCACGGCGTATCCGCCCGCGAGCGAGGCCGCGCTCCAGATGCTGGACAGGGGCGGCAACGCGGTGGACGCGGCGGTGGCGGCGGCGTTCGTGGCGGCGGTGGTGGGCCCCTACCACTCCGGCGTGGGCGGCGGCGGGTTCGCGCTGGTGCATGACGCGAAGTCGGGCGGCACGCAGGCGCTGGACTTCCGGGAGGTGGCTCCGAAGGGCGCCTCGCGCGACATGTACCTGAAGGACGGCGCGCTGGTGCCGGGCCTGTCCACGGACGGCGCCCTGAGCGTGGCGGTGCCGGGCGCGGTGGCGGGCTACCTGGAGCTGCTGTCCAGGCACGGCAAGCTCAAGCCCGCGGTGGTGCTGGCCCCGGCCATCCGGCTGGCGAAGCAGGGCTTCTGGGTGACGCCCAAGTACCAGCAGATGGCCACCGGCCGCGCGGAGTGCCTGCGCCGGGACCCGGAGGCGGCCCGCATCTTCCTTGTGCCCAACGCGCAGGGCACGCCGGACGTGCCGCCGCTGGGGCACCTCATCAAGCAGCCGGACCTGGCGCGCACGCTGGAGCGGGTGGCGAAGGGCGGCGCGAAGGCCTTCTACGCGGGCCCGGTGGCCCAGGCGCTGGTGAAGACGGTGCGGGACGCGGGCGGGCTGCTCACGCAGGAGGACCTGACGGACTACCGCACGCGCGCGGCCACGCCGCTGGAGACCACCTACCGCGGGCACCGCATCCTCACCATGCCGCCGCCCAGCGCGGGCGGGCTGGCGGTGGTGCAGGTGCTGGGCATGCTCCAGCAGCTCCGGCCGCAG
Source organism: Corallococcus sp. AS-1-12 (assembly GCF_020036995.1). Taxonomy (NCBI): domain Bacteria; kingdom Pseudomonadati; phylum Myxococcota; class Myxococcia; order Myxococcales; family Myxococcaceae; genus Corallococcus; species Corallococcus sp. AS-1-12. The sequence continues at coordinate 205,733 of NZ_JAIQDD010000009.1, forward strand.
GGCGTGCCGTACCGCGACCCGGAGTCGCTGCACCTCTACGTGGAGGCCGTGCGGCGCGCGTACGTGGACCGCGCGAAGTACCTGGGTGACCCGGCCTTCGTGCAGGTGCCGCTGGAGCGGCTGACGTCGCCCGGGCACATCGCGGACCTGGCGGGCGGCATCGACCCGAAGAAGGCCACGCCCAGCGCGTCGCTGCTGGCGCCGGTGACGGGCGGGCCCGCCTCCACGCTGCGCAAGGACGCGGGGCCGCTCACGCCGGAGCCGGAGAAGAAGAACACCACGCACATCTCCGTCATCGACAAGGACGGCAACGCGGTGGCGATGACGACCACGGTGAACTACAGCTTCGGCTCGTGCCTGGTGGCGAAGGGCACCGGCGTGCTCCTCAACGACGAGATGGACGACTTCGCCGCGCAGCCGGGCGTGCCCAACGCGTACGGGCTCGTCACCGGCGAGCCCAACGCCATCCAGCCCGGCAAGGTGCCCCTGTCCTCCATGTCCCCCACGCTGGTGTTCACGAAGGAGGACCCCCGGCGGGTGATGCTGGCGGTGGGCAGCCCCGGCGGCTCCACCATCCCCACCACCGTCATCCAGGCCATCAGCAACGTGGTGGACCACGGCATGGACGTGACGCGCGCGGTGGGCGCGGGCCGGCTGCACCACCAGTACCTCCCGGACGAGCTGTGGGTGGACCGGTGGGGCCTGGAGCCCGCGACGCTGTCCACGCTGGAGGCCCGGGGCCACAAGATTCGCCGGGTGGACGCCTGGGGCGACGCGGAGGCCGTCTACAGCGACCCGCGCACCCACCTGCGCTATTCCTCCAGTGACCCGCGCAACGAGGGCGCCGCGACGGGCCAGGACTGAAAGACGAAGGAGAACGACTGCCCGTGGCCGAGCCGATCCCGCTCTTCGATGCGCACCTCCACCCGGAGGCCCTGACGGACCAGGACCTGGAGTCCATGCGCTTCTTCGGCGTGGAGCGGGCCCTGGTGGTGGCGCACCACTTCCCGGAGCCCACGGCCAAGGCGCTGCGCCAGCACTTCGACCAACTGGTGGAGAAGCAGCTCCCGCGCCTGGAGCGGCTGGGCATCCGCGCCTGGGCCGCCCTGGGCGTGCACCCGCGCTGCATCCCGCGCCGGGGGCTGTCGGAGGTCCTGGGCCACCTGCCGGACTACTTCGAGGGCGGCCGGGTGGTGGCCCTGGGCGAGACGGGGCTGCACGTGGGCGGCGAGGAGGAGGAGGAGGCCTTCCTGGAGCAGCTCGCCCTGGCCCGCCAGCTCAAGCTGCGCGTGGTGGTGCACACGCCGCTCAAGGACAAGGAGCGCCACACGCGGCGCATCCTCACGCTGCTGCGCCAGTCGGGCCTCGCGCCCTCGCGCGCGCTGGTGGACCACGCCAACGCGCGCACCGTGCGGACCATCCTGGAGGTGGGCCACTGGGCCGGCCTCACCCTGCACCCGGAGGCCCTCCAGGCGGACCGGGCGGTGGCCCTGGTGCGGCGGCTGGGCAGCGAGCGCCTGGTGCTGGACTCGGACGCGGGCGACGGCGCGGGGGACATCCTGGGGCTCGCGCGCACGGCGAACCTGCTGGGCAAGGCGAAGCTGTCCGAGCGCATCGTCCGGCGGGTCACCCGGGACAACGCCGCCCGCTTCTTCCAGATCCACGACTGAGCGCGCCATTCGCCCGCCGTGCGGGTGGCGCGCGGCGCGTTGAAAAGTGGACGGCCGCCCGCCCCTGTCAGCGCTGTAAATGCGACGGGCCTCGCGCCGTGAAGCGCGAAGCCCGTGACGCAGCGGCCTGGAATCCCGGAAGGGGGACTAGTTCACGGAGACGGAGGCCTGGGCCTCCGGGTGCAGGGTGAGCCCCTGCGCGTCCGGCGCCAGCCGCACCTGCACGGGCACGCCCTGGGAGCGGTACTCCGCGAGGGAATCCGCCGCCTCGTCGAGCAACTGCTGGTAGCGCTCCTCCAGCTCCACCGCGATCAGGAGCATGGTCTCGCCGGCGTCCGTCACGCCCGGCCGGTACACCTGGCAACGCTGGAACCGCGCCCAGCGACCGTTCTGCATCTTCACAAGCTCGCCGTCGTAAGCCATGCGCAGCACCCTCTTGAGTGAAATCCGACGGTCGCAATGTAGAGATGAATCCCCGCGCTGTCATCCCCCCCGTTTGAAAATTCGTAAACCCCTCGTGGTTCCAATGGGTTGCCGCCGCTCAAGGGCGTGACCAGGGGGGCCCCGGCGGCCGGACCGGCGCAAAATGTAAAGTGGAGCACTGTCAACGCGGTTAACAGCGGTGAAGGGTCCATGCCGCGTCGCGCTGTCAACACTCCGTGAACCGGGCCTCCCGGGAGGGGCGGCCGGGGGACGGGGCGGGAGTGACGCGTGGCACCCGGCGGGGGCATCCCTTAGATTCCAGCGGATGAAGTTGCCCCTGCCGTTCCGTCGCGACCGTCCCATCATTCCCTCCGCCAACGCGCAGGATCACGCGGAGCGGTTGATCGCCGAGTCCCTGCGCATGCTCGGCCAGGTGTGCTCGAAGGTCGCGGACGCCATCGAGGCGCAGCGGCTGGAGCGCCAGGGTTACGCGCACAACAGCTACCTGCGGCGCCTGGACCTGGACGAGGACGAAGCGAAGAAGCCGTCCGGACCGGGCACGGGAGGGTGACGGCCCCCCGGGAGCCCGAGGACGCCGACGCGCCGGTGCCGTGCCTGGCGTCCTCGCCGGCCGCCACCTGGCGGGAGCAGGGCATCCAGATGCCCATGCCCGCGCTGGCGGACGAGGAAGGGCCCCGCGTGGACCCCGGCCTGCCGCCCGTCGTGGACGCGCACGTGCACCTGTTCCCCGACCGCGTCTTCGAGGCGGTGTGGCGCTGGTTCGACCGCTACGGCTGGCCCATCCGTTACAAGCTGCACACGCCCCAGGTGCTGTCCTTCCTGCTGTCCCGGGGCGTCGAGCGCGTGGTCGCCCTGCACTACGCCCACAAGCCGGGCATGGCGCGCGCGCTCAACGCCTTCATGGCGGAGGTGGCCAGGGCCGAGCCCCGCGTCATCGGCCTCGGCACCGTGTACCCGGGCGAGCCCGGCGCGGTCGGCATCCTGGAGGAGTCGTTCGCCCTGGGACTGAAGGGCGTGAAGCTGCACTGCCACGTGCAGGCCTTCGCCCCGGACGCGCCCCCACTGCAGGAGCTCTACGAAGCGTGCGCCCGGGCGGGCAGGCCGCTGGTGATGCACTCGGGGCGGGAGCCCTCCAGCGCCCAGTACCCGGTGGATCCGTACCAACTCTGCGCCGCGGAGCGGGTGGAGCGGGTGCTGAAGGATCACCCCACGCTCAAGCTGTGCGTGCCGCACCTGGGAGCGGACGAGTTCGACGCGTACGCGCGCCTGCTGGAGCGCCACGACACGCTCTGGCTGGACACCACCATGGCGGTGGGCGGCTACTTCCCCGTGCCCCTCCCCCGCAAGGCGCTGGAGGTCCGGCCCGAGCGCATCCTCTACGGCACGGACTTCCCCAACATCCCCTATGCGTGGGACCGGGAGCTGAGGGCGCTGGCGGGGCTGGGGCTGGACGAGGCCGCGCTCGCGGGGGTGCTGGGCGGAAACACGCTGTCGCTCTACGGGGAGTGTTGAAAAGAAACGAAGGCCCTTCCGCAATGAGGGGGGCATTCCCATCTTCGTCCCCATAGAATCGCGGTCCCCAAGCAGACGCCGCCACTCCAGAGGCTCAAGCCCATGTCGAACTTCATCCTGGTCGTCGACGACGACGCGAGTCACCGCACGCTCATCTGCGATGCCCTCCAGGAGATGGGCTATGCCACCATCGAGGCCAAGAACGGCCGCGAGGCGCTGGACCTGCTGGAGGACGACATCCCGGGCGCCGTGCTGCTGGACCTGCGCATGCCCGTCATGAGCGGCTGGGGCCTGCTGGACGCGCTCAAGAAGATGCCCCGGGCGCGCAACCTGCCCATCATCATCATCTCCGGCTACGGCTTCGAGTGGGAGGCGGAGCTGGTGGGCGCCGCCGGCTACATCTCCAAGCCGGTGGACCTGGACAAGGTGCGCACCACCGTGCAGCAGATCGTCGGGCCGCCGGAGGTGGCCATGGTGCACTGAGTCGGGGAGCGCCCGGCGGGCCGCACCATCCGTCAACCCGAGGATTGTGGGCAGCCCCACGGGGCATGGTGTGATGGCGTCCTTCATGACGCCCCCTCCTGTTGAACCCGCCGGCCAAGAGCTGGCCATCGACGCCCGCGGCCTCGTCAAGCGCTTCGGCAGCTTCACCGCGCTGGACGGCCTGGAGCTTCGGATTCCACGGGGCGCCTTCTACGCGTTCCTCGGCCCCAACGGCGCCGGTAAGTCCACCTCCATCGCGTTGCTCACCGGCGTGTACGGGCCGGACCAGGGCACCATCCGCATGCTCGGCGTGGACGCCGTGGCCAGGCCCCTGGAGGTGAAGCAGCGCGTGGGCGTGGTGCCGGAGGAGCTGAGCCTCTTCGAGCGCCTCACCGGCCGCCAATACCTCACCTTCTGCGCGCGCATGTACGGGCTGGACGGCGCGGAGGCCGCGTCGCGCGCGGTGGAGCTGCTGGAGCTGACGGAGCTCACGTACAAGGCGGGCGCGCTGGTGGCGGAGTACTCCAAGGGCATGCGGCGCAGGCTCGCCATCGCCGCGGCGCTCATCCACGCGCCGGAGCTGGTGCTGCTGGACGAGCCCTTCGAGGGCATCGACGTGCTCGCCGCGGGCGTCATCCGCGAGCTCCTGCGCGAGCTGTCGCGCCGGGGCGTCACGCTGCTGCTCACCACGCACGTGCTGGAGATCGCCGAGCGGCTGGCCACGCACGCGGGCGTCATCCGGGGCGGGCGCATGTTGGACCAGGGCCCGGTGGAGGCGCTCCGCCAGCGCCACGGCGTGTCCACGCTGGAGGCGGTGTTCGAGAAGCTGATCGCCGTGCCCGCCGCGCGCAACGCGAAGCTGTCCTTCTACGGCGAGCCCGCGGCGGACGTGGTGCCGCTGCGCCGGGAGTCCGCGTGAGCCGCCCGCGCCCGAAGGTCCCCGGCTTCCTCCAGCACCTGCTCCTGCTCTGGGGCCTGCGCCTGCACCTGGGCCTCAACCAGGGGCCGGGCCGAAGCCGCCTGCTCGCGGTGGCCGCGTTCGTGGGCTCCAGCGCGCCAGGCGTGCTGCTGGGGCTGAGCTTCTTCAAGCTGATGCGGCTGCCGCTCATCGTGCACAGCAACGTGTGGCCGTACTTCATCCTCAACCTGCTGTGCTTCGTCACCGCCGCCACCTGGGTGACGTGGCCGCTCTTGTCCGCGGGCGTGGACGACCACTCGGAGCTGTCGCGCTACGCGGCGTTCCCCATCTCGCCGTTCCGCCTGCTGATGGGCTCCACGGTGGCCAGCCTCTTCGAGCCGCGCGCGCTGGTGTTCTACGCGCCCCTCACCGGCGCGGCGGTGGGCTATGCGTCGCGGCACCGGCTGGCCTCGCCGTGGCTGGCGGCGGTGCTCTACGTGCTGTTCGCGCTCTTCTGCGCGGCGTGGAGCCGGGTGGGCCTGTACACGGTCATCAACGTGCTGCGGGAGAAGCACAGCGCGCGCATCATGGGCGGCGGCATGGTGGCGTTCCTCGTCGCCGCGTCGTTCATCCCGCCCATCGACACGTCGTGGCTCACCAGCGTGGGCGAGGCGGGCGTGGGCGCGCTGGACATGAGCCTCATCATCAACGCGGCGGTGGCGCTCAGCCAGGTGCCCCCGGGCTTCTTCGGCGACGGGCTGGGACAACTGGCCCACGGGCGCGTGGGCATCGCCATGCTGGAGGCCTTCGGGCTCTTGTTCTTCACCGCCATGGGCATGGGCGTGGCGTACGCGCTCCTGATGCGCTTCCACCGTCAGGCGGGGGGCCGCTCCGGCGGTGACCGGGGGGACGGGAAGGACAGCGACCCGTTCGCCACCACGGGCTCGCGCTTCGACACGCTGCTGCGCCGCGAGGTGCTGGACCTGTGGCGCAACCCGCGCGCGCGGCTGCTGGCGGCGGTGCCCTTCATCCTGGCCATCCTGCTGAAGCTGCTCTCCGGCCGGGACCTCTTCGTGTACCTGCTGGGCGGCAGCGCGGACGCGTGGGTGATGGGCGGCCTGAGCATCTACGGCGCGGTGGTCATCGCGTCCACGTTCTCCCAGAACACCTTCGCGTATGACGGGCACGGCTTCGCGGTGTTCCTGGCGGCGCCCCTGGACCTGGCGGACGTGCTGCGCGCGAAGAACCGGGTGCAGGGCGTGGCGGCGCTGGGGATGGCGGTGCTGGTGGGCGCCTTCTACCGGGTGTACTTCGGCGCGGGCTCGCTCGTGGACTTCCTGTGCGCCATGGCCGCGGTGGCGGCGGTGGTGCCCATGCTGCTGGCCGCGGGCAACTTCCTGTCGCTGTACTTCCCGGTGAAGTTCCACGCGAGCCTCAAGCGCCGCGACCGCATCCCCCTCACCGCGTCCATGCTGGGAATCCTCGCGGCCAGCGTGGGCTGCATGCCGTTTGGCCATGCGCTGCGGGCCGCGGGGAAGGACGGACCGGGCTGGCAGTCCGTGGCCTTCATCCTCGGGTTCGCGGTGCTCCACTTCGGCGTGTACCGCGTGACGCGGCCCTGGGCCATGCGGCTGCTGGACCAGCGCCGGGAGGTCGTCCTGCGGGCGGTGACGCGCGAGTAGCCGCGCTCAGTACGTGACGCCGAAGCTCGCGGCCTGCTTCTTCACGCTCTTCATCACGTTGGCGTCGAAGGCGTCCTCCTTGGCGGGGGCGTTCTTCGCGAGCCACTGGTCGCGCTCGGCGGCGAGCTTCGCGACCTTCTCCTCCAGCACCTTGCGCTCGGCGGCAAGCTGCTTCACCTTCGCGGTCCGCGCCTCCTTCTTGAGGCCCTTGAGCTCCTGGGGCAGCTCGTCGTCCTTGAGGGTTTCGAGCGCGGCCGGCTGCTCCAGCAGGTCCACGCCGCCCGCGATGGCCGCGGGCGCGCTGCTCACCGCCCCGGCGCTGGCGGCGCTCTTGCCCGCGCCCCGGCTCTCCTTCATGTAGCTGATGCGGTCCGCGACGGCCTCCGCGGCCATGCCCTTGGTCGCCTCCGCGCGGGCGACGTTCATGGCCCGGGCCTCCGCGCGGCCGCCGTAGAGCGTCTTGGACGCCAGCTCCGCGTTCACCCGCGACAGCTCCGCGTCATAGGGCGTGGCCACCGCCACCATGCCGCCCGACGCGTCGATGGAGTCGAAGGTGCCGTCCGTCAGCTTCGCCACGTAGCGCCAGGACTCCTCGGTGCTCGCGTCCGCGCCGCAGCGCACCGTGTTCACCACGATGTGGCGCTCCTTCGCGCGCTTGGACCACATCTTGAAATCCCAGGCGGCCTCGCGCTGGGCGGGGGGCGCGTCGCCCACCAGGAAGATGACCTTCATCACCTCGCGGTCCTGGCTCCACTTGAGCAGCGACACGGCCTCGCCCAGGCCGCGGCCCACGTGCTCCGGGGTGTCCCCGCCCCCGTTCGCGTCCAGCTTGCGCAGCTCCGCGAACATGGAGTCCATGTCGTCGCTCAGGTCGAAGCGCTTCGTCACGTACGCGTCCCCCTGGTCGCGGTAGGCCACCAGCGCGACCTTCAGGTGCGGCGTGGGCTTGCCCTTCGCGATGCGCGACGCGATGGAGAAGATCTTCTGCTTGGCGCCCTCCAGCAGGCCGCCCATCGACCCCGTCGTGTCCAGCACGAACGCCACCTCGATTTCAGGCCGGGCGCCCTGCGCCTGGACCTGCGGGTCCTGGGGGTTCGTGGGCTTGACGGGCGCCTCCTTCGCGGTCGGCTTCTGCTCCGCGGGCTTCGCGGTGGAGGGCGGCGCGCTGACGGGCGTGACGGCCCAGGCGGAGGTGGCGGACAGACCGGTGGCGAGCGCGGCCGTCAGGACGGCCCGCGAGAGGGGCTTCAGGTTCATGGGTGGGCTCCGGAAGACGGCTTGCGAGGCGGGCACATCCGCGCCGCCTGCTCCTGTAACGGACAGGCCCGCCGGAAGTTCTACGCCCCCGGTTGCACCCCTCCGGAACGGGCGTTACGCCCCGCCTCCGTGCGCGTCTTCCACATCGACCGGTATCTCGTCCCCCTGCCCGACGGGCACCGCTTCCCCATGGAGAAGTACCGGGTGCTGCGCGAGCTGCTGCTCGAGCGCGGCATCCTCCCTTCCACCGCCTTCCACGAGGCCCCCCGCGCGGAGCGCCACGAGCTGGAGCGCGTCCACACCCCGCGCTACCTGGACGCCTTCTTCGGCGGCGCCCTCACCGACGCGGAGCTGCGCCGGCTGGGCTTCCCCTGGTCCTCGCGGCTCGTGGACAACGCGCGCGCGTCCGTGGGCGGCACCCTGGCCGCCGCCCGCGCCGCCCTGGAGGACGGCTTCGCCGCGAACCTGGCCGGCGGCACGCACCACGCCTTCCCGGACCACGGGGAGGGCTTCTGTGTCTTCAACGACATCGCCGTGGCCATCCGCGTGCTCCAGGCCGAAGGGGCCATCCGCCGCGCGGTGGTGGTGGACCTGGACGTGCACCAGGGCAACGGCACCGCGGCCGTCTTCGCGGGCGACCCGTCCGTCTTCACCTTCTCCATGCACGGCGAGCACAACTTCCCCTTCCGCAAGCACCCCTCGCACCTGGACCTGGGGCTGGAGGACGGCGTGGGGGACGCGGAGTACCTGGCCGTGCTCGACGCCCACCTGCCCCACGTCCTGGAGTCCGCCCACGCCGACCTGCTCTTCTTCCAGGCCGGCGTGGATCCGCTGGAGGAGGACACCCTGGGCCGGCTGTCCCTCACCCACGCGGGGCTGCGCGAGCGCGACCTGCGCGTGATGCGCGCGGCGAAGGAGCGCGGGCTCCCCGTGGTGCTCACGCTGGGCGGCGGCTACGCGCGTCCGCTGGCGCCGTCGCTGGAGGCCCACCTCGGGACTTATCTGGCGGCCTGTTCGTTGTTCCGCTGACGCCCGTCTTCCCCGGGGCCGCTTGCGGGCCCGCGCGCCCCGGCCTCATGCTCACCCCTGCTTCGCCACCCCTGGAGCCCTCCCATGCCGCGTTCCCTCCCCCGTCTCGCCGTCCTCGCCTGCGCGCTGGCCCTGGGCTGTGGCGGCGACACGCCCTACTACCGCCTGGACTGGGGAGGCGAGGACACCATCACCGCCGCGCCCGGCGACACCGTGCCGTATGACATCGCCATCCAGCGCATCGCGGACAACCTGGGCGAGGTGCGCGTGCGCGCGGTCATCGTGCCCGAGGGCGTCACCTTCGGCCCGGAGTTCTCCCTGCCGCAGGGCGAGACCACCTTCAGCACCACCACCAACGTCACGGTGTCCCGCGGCGTCACGACCTACGGCGTGAACCCGCTGCAGCTCGTCGCGGAGGACCCGGCCAACAACGTCACCGCCCGGGGCAACATCTCCCTGATGATCCTGGAGCCGCCCGAGCCCAACGAGGCCTTCTCCGTCGCCGTGGAGCCCCGCCAGGTGAACCTGACGCCCGGCCAGTCCGGCCAGACGACGGTGACGGTGACGCGCGCGGAGGGCTTCACCGGCGCGCTCACCATCACGCTGGAGTCCCCCAGCACGCGGCTCACCGCCGACCCCATCACCCTGGCCCCGGGCGAGACGAGCGCGCAGGTGCGCGTGGCCACGGACCGCTCGCTCACCGTCCTGCCGTACGCGGTGAAGTTCGTGGCCACCGACGAGACGGGGCGCACCGCCAAGACGGGCTTCACGTTCAACCTGAACCTCATCTGAGGCAGGCCGTGAGGGCCCCCCGCGCCGCCCGGTGTCAGGCGCGGGGTACCGGCGGCGTCTCGGCGGCGCTAACTTGAGGACCGCCATGACGCCGACCGCCCCCATCGCTCCCCCAGCACGACGCCAGGCCGCCCGGGAGGCGCTCGCCCTGGACGACGAGGCCCTGCTGAAGGTCTGCGACGTGGAGTTCTTCATCGCCTCCGGACCCGGCGGCCAGCACCGCAACACCACCGCCAGCGGCGTGCGCCTCACCCACCCGCCCACGGAGCTGTCCGTCACCGCCACCGAGCGCCGCAGCCAGTCCCAGAACAAGGACGCCGCCGTGCGCCGCCTGCGCGCCGGCCTGCAGGCCCTCACCTTCGTCCCCAAGGTCCGCAAGGCCACCCGCCCCACCCTGGGCTCCAAGCGCCGCCGCCTGGAGGAGAAGAAGCGCACCTCCGAGAAGAAGGCCGGCCGGGGCGGCAGGCTCGCGGATTAGGCGGCCGGGCCTCCGCCGCTATGCACGTCCTGCGGACCTCGCAAGCTTTGCGTAGCAACTGACGTCGCCCACCCACAGCCACACGGTTTCTTTCCAAGGCGCCTCCCGCACGGAAGCGCCCCACGCCAGGGCACACGGTGTGCACAAGCCGGGGTAACCCCTGACCCCGAGGGGGTCGGTCGGTCCCCAACCCCCGGTGAACCCTTGGCCCCCATCTCCCCCAGAGTTTCCGCGGCGCGGCGAATCCTGCTGGGCCTGGCGCTCGCGACGGCGCTGCCGGCGTCCGCGACGGACATCGTCACCTTCAGCCAGGGCGCGCTCATCATCCCGGAGCAGGCCACCTTCCAGCAGGGCTGTGGAAGCCTGTCGGCCTACGGCCTGGTGTGGCGCCTGTTGCAGTCCAACGAGGCGGGCGGCTTCAACGCCAACCACCCGGTGACGGTGTACCTGGCCATCGACGACACGAAGCGGTCCCCCAACCGCTGCGTGCCCACCAACAAGCACCTGCCGCCCCTGCCGCACAACGGCCAGTGGAACGACCCGAGCTGGAATGACGGCTGCGACTTCCACATCTCCCGCGCGGACGCGGCGCCCGTCGTGCCGGTGCCGCCGCTGCAGGCGCTGCCCCCGAGCGGCCTGTTCCCTGAAGGGAACATCGACAACTTCACCACCAGCACCACCCAGGCGCGGCCGAACTTCACGGCCAGGACGCTCAACAGCGCCAGCGGCTTCCGGGACGTCCAGTACATGGGCGGCGCGTTCATCATCGACGCGAAGGACGCGAAGAACGCGCTCGACTTCCTGAACTCCTCCACCGGGCCGGACGCGCCGAACAAGTTCCGCACCACGTGCAACTGCGACACGTTCAAGAACAACAGCGGCTGCTTCTACGTGCGCATGCACCAGGCCACCATCGAGTTCAACGCGCCCATCGGCCGGCGCCTCAACCGGGTGCCTCCGAAGATCGCCCTGCTGGACCTGGACGACGACAACGCCGTGGACACGTCGTTCGTGAAGGGCGGCATGCTGGACGACTACCTGCGCAACGCGGGCCTGGACTTCCCGGGCGCGGGGGGCTGCCCCCAGGGCACCGTCAGCGGCTGCGCGCTCAACGGCGGCAAGCCCGGCCTCATCTACGACTCGCTCCACGCCAACGCGGACCTCATCTCCACCACGGCGTTCCCCCACGGCCTGCTCAACGCCGTGGACCCCGCCACGGATCGCCCGCGCTACCGCGTGTTCTGGGCCCCGCACTGGCAGATTGGCGACAGCACCCGCCCCGAGTACCGCTCCAACGGCGACGGCGCCGGCAACCAGGCGGAGAACGTCCTCAACAACATCGCCTACTTCACCAACCAGCGCGGCAACGGCCTGTTCGCCGAGTGCACCAGCATCTGGTCCTACGAGCACACCGACAAGGTGGGCGGAGGGCTGGTGCCGTCCACGCGCTTCCAGGGCGACGTCTCCTTCGAGAAGAACAAGCTGGGCGGCGGCGACAAGTGGGACGGCCGCAACTGCACGGACCCCGACTACGTCAACGAGTCCTCACCCCGGCCCGCCTGCATCATCTACCCCAACCCGGGCGACCCCTTCTCCCAGTTGGGGGACTTCCGCTTCAACAACGTGGCGGGCGAGACGGAGAACTACCGCACGACGTTCAAGAACGGCGTGCGGCGGCTGGCGGTGAGCTGGGTGAACTACGCCGCGGGCAACCAGTACGACAACCCCACGGACGTGGCGGTGGACAACCACCGCGGCCACGACTTCTTCTCCTTCAACCAGAAGGACAATGATCCGCAGAAGGCGACCATCGTCTATCTGGCGGGCCATGACTTCAAGGGCAGCGTCGCGGGCACGCGCATCGTGCTCAACACGCTGCTCAACCTGGGAAGCGAACCGCTGCAGAGCGAGCGCACCGTGTCCGCGCCCGTCGCGCTGGACGACACCAACGGCAGCGACACCAACGGCTCGCGCGCCCTCCTGTTCAAGACGTCCTACAACGCCGTGACGGGCTACCCGCCCGGCGCGGACACGTACACGCCCGCGCAGGGCTCGCACTGGGTGTTCCCCTACTACCCGGGCACGCTGCGCGCGCACTCGCTCATTGGCGGGGACGCGCTGTCCACGGGGGAGAACTCCCTGTCGGACGGCACCCTGTGGAACGCGGACGCGCGCATGCCCCTGCCCGGCGACCGCAACCTCTTCACCTACTTCGGCGGCGAGGTGACGGTGAACCCGTCGCTGGGCGCCGGCCGCTCCGCGCCGCACGGGGTGATGCAGGTGGGCTGGAAGCCGGAGGAGGTCTCCGGCACGCGCATCAACCGCAACTACGGCTCCACCCCCAACCCCGGCTGCGTGGACGAGCTGAAGCTCGGGCGCGCCACGACGCGTGACGGCGGCTTCCGCTACGACTTCGTGAAGGGGCCGGACGGCGTCTGCGACCTGCAGCAGGCGACGCAGTACTCGCCGCAGGTGGCCGGGGCGGACTTCGGCGCCACCAACGAGTTCATCAACAAGACGCAGTTGTCCGTGGACTTCAACGCGGTGGCGATGATGCTCCAGCGGGTGCGCGGCTACTGCTACGCCACGGTGTCCGGCCGCGACGGCGCCGGTGAGACGCCCATCCTCGAACCCGCCAACACCCAGTGCAACAACGAGGACGCGGACAACAAGGCGCACCTGGGCGGCTTCATCCACTCGTCGCCCGTGGTGGTGACGGCCAGCCCCCACATCCCGGACCGCAACGCCCCCCGGCCCACGGTGGCCTACGCGGCGGGCCTGGATGGCCAGGTGCACGCCTTCTACGTGTCCGGCGGCGCGCGCTATGACGGCCCCGCGCAGAACCTGAGCTTCCCCAACCCGGACGCCAGCGCGCGCTTCAAGACGGACTTCGCCCAGCGCTTCCGCAGCGGCACCCCGCCTGCGCCGGGCACGGAGCTCTGGAGCTTCCTGCCGGCCACGCAGTTGGCGGGCCTGCGCAACAACACCGCGCGGGTGAACAGCGCGCCCGCCGTCTTCGACGTGTTCGCGGACTTCGTGGGCAGCGGCCGCCGCGAGTGGCACACCGTGCTCGTCGCCAACGTGGGCCAGACGGGGCGCGACCTGTTCGCGATGGACGTCACCCACCCGCTCAAGCCCGTGCTGCTGTGGCACCTGGTGGGCAGCCACTACGCCACCTCCAGCGCGCCCAACTCCGCGGTGGCGCTGGCGGACAGGGGCCAGGGCGGCCTGGACTGGACGTACACCTGGGACGAGGACTCCAGCCTCTTCCTCCTGCCGCCGCGCTCGGACCCCGGCCGGCTGCCCAGCGGCCTGTATGACTACAGCGGCCTGGGCGGCTCGCGAGGGCTGTCCGTGGGCGTGGGCCGGCTGGGCATGGAGCCCGTGTACGCCGTCTTCGTCGCCTCCAGCAGCTCCGGCGCGCTGCCGGCGCCGGGCTCCCCCGGCACTCCCGCCAAGGGCGTGCAGGTGTTCGCCATCGACGTGGCCACCGGCCAGAAGCTGTGGCAGTGGCAGCAGGCCTACACCAGCAGCGTGGACAACAGCGCGCCCGCCGCGCCCACCGTGTCGCAGGACTCGAGCGGCGCCGCGCGCCTCTACGTGGGCGACATGGAGGGCCGGCTCTGGGAGCTGGACGCGTCCACCGGCATGAACCTCAACGTGGCGCGCATGGGCCCCGCGTGCTCGGAGGCCTCGCCCTGCAAGTACGCGGCGATGAACATCGGCGGGCTGCCCCCCGCCAGCCAGCCCATCAGCACCAACGTGGGCCTGGCGCGCATCCCGCTCGACGCGGCGAACACCTCCGCCTTCGGCGCGTACAAGGGCAAGGTGGTGGCCCTGGTGGGCACCGCCGGCATGGACTGGGTGCCGGACACGGTGGGGGGCCGCTTCCACGCGCTGCTGCTGGACGCGGGCCTGCGGCTGCCCCTGGGCATGGACGGCAAGCGGCTGGACGGGTCGCCCATCGACGCGAACCTGGCCCACACGGAGGCGAACACCTACGGCGTGCTCCAGGAGCCCCCGCCCTTCCCGCTCATCTTCCCCGCGCCCGAGCACGTCTACGGCAACATCACCATCGCCGGGCGCACCGCGTACTTCAGCACCGCGGAGGAGTCCGTGAACGACCCCATGCTGCTGAGCGCGTCCGTCGGCGGCCACACCTACAGCATCGATTTGGGCAACACGGCGGCCACGCAGGCGGGCATCCAGCCCATGAGCGGCGCCACGCTGGCCAACTACGGCGGCGTGGCCGTCTACCACCGCGACAACGGCGGCGCGTCCACGGACTACGTGGTGGGCGCGGAGGTGAGCGCCCTGCGCGTCACCCGCATCGACAACGCGAACAACACGGGCGCCTCCAGTCCCAACGCGAAGGACTCCGTGGACGGCAACAACGGCGTGCTCTACCAGCTCCTCAACTGGAGCCAGAGGTTCCTCGAATGAGAGCCCTTCCCTCCTCCGCCCCCCGGCGCGGCAGCGGCCTGCTGGAGGTGCTCATCGCCATGTGCGTGCTGGCGCTGGCCGCCGTGGGCGCCGTGATGGGCATGGTGGCCGCCACCCGCGACGTGAAGGACGGCCAGGTGCTCCAGGGCCGGCGCATGCTGCTGGAGGCGCGCGTGCAGCGGCTGTGGCTCGCGTCCAAGATGGACCTGGCCCACCAGGCCGTCCCCCGGCCCGCGCTCTTCCCGCCGGACGTGGCCCTGGCCACGGCGCCCTGGGTGCTGGACCCCAGCGCGCCGCAGGCGGGTGACATCGGCACCGGCGCGTACTTCCGCGTGCGCCCCACGGGCCAGGTGGAGCCCGCGCTGGACGTGCCCGCCGGCACGCCCTGCACCGCCGCCACCCCGGACTCGGTGCTGCCCCGCGACGTCTACTGCCGCGAGGTCCTGGTGACGCAGGGGCTGCCCCAGGACCTGCCGCCCGCGGCCCAGGCGATGGTGCCCGCCGGGGCCCTGCCCTTCACGTTCTGGACGCGCGCGTACCGCAAGGGCGACAGCCTGGAGCGCGCCATCGTGCACAGCGAGGTCTTCGTCCTATGAGGACCCGGCTCCGGACGAACGCGCGCGGCATGACGCTGCTGGAGACGATGGTGGCCGCGGTGCTCGCCACCATCATCCTGGCGGCGGCCACCGCGCTGCTGTTGGCGGGCGGGCGCGTGGTGCACAACACGGAGCACGTGGCGGACAGCCATGACAACGCGCGGCTCGCGGGAGAGACGCTGCTGTCCGCGGTGCGCCAGGCCGGCGCGGGCATGTCCGAGGGCCTCTGGGTGGTGTCCAGCGGAGCGCCCCAGCGCATCAACCCCGTCTTCGGCGGTGACGGCGCGGGCATGGGCGTGCTCGCCGCCACCACGACGGGCAACGCGCCGGGCACGGACGGCAGCGACGACCTGTGGCTGGTGGTGCCGGACCGCAACTACCTGGGCCGCGACTGCGCGCCGGGCGCGGCGATGACGGTGGTGAAGCCGGGCACCGGCGCCCTGGAGGTCAACTGCCAGGGCACGTTCGCCGGCGCCGCGCCCGCCAACCCCATGCTGGTGGCCAGCAACATGAAGAGCGCCGCGCTGCTCACCCAGACGTCGGTGACGAGCACCCCGCCCACGGCCACGGTGAACTACCTGGAGACCGGCGTGCCGGGCTTCTCCAACGCGCCCCACAAGGGCGGCTTCCAGAAGGGCGACCTGGTGTACCCCGTGCGGCTGCTGCACTTCTTCATCGGGACGAACGCGAGCACCGGCCGCAAGGCGCTGATGCGCGCGGAGGGCAGGCCCGGCAGCGACGTGTCGGGGCGCCCCTTCGTGGACATGGCCGACCCGGTGGTGGTGCAGGACCACGTGGAGGACTTCCAGGTGACGTTCGGCATCGACGCCAGCAACACGGGCGACCCCACCCGCTACGACTTCCAGAACGGCCTCCAGCCCGAGTACACGCCGGGCCTGCGCTCCGTGCGCATCAGCGTGGTGGCCACCGGCCGCACGCCCCGGCGCGACACGCAGAGCCAGTCCGTGCTCTCCGAGGACCTGCCCATCCCGGTGGAGAACCACACCCCGGCCGCGGCCCCCGCGGACGGCTACTTCCGCAGCCTCTTCTCCCGCCGGGCGGAGCTGCCCAACCTGGCCGCCGCCAGCCTGTGAGTCCGTCCTCCGTGAGGCCCTCCGCCATGTCCCCACGCGCTTCGTCCCGTTCCCCCCGAGGCTCCACGCTGCTGCTCGTCGTGCTGCTCGTCACCGTGCTCCTGGGCCTGGTGGCGGGCGTGATGGCCTACGCCAGCAGCGAGCGCTCGCGCGCCGTGACGTCCAGCCGCACGGGCCAGCGGCAGGGCTGCGCGGAGAGCGGCCTGCAACTGGCGCGCGGCTACTTCGGCCGCAACTACGCCCAGTGGGACACGTTCCTGAGCAATCCGGGCGCCTACGACCCCATCGCCTCGTCCACCAACACCGCCCCCGCCGACCCGCGCACCGCCGCCGGCCGCGCGGCCATCAAGACGGTCAACCCCGCGCTGTTCGCGGACCTGGACGGCGACGGCAAGGACGACGTGTACCTCTACATCCGGGACAACGAGGACGAGTTCAAGCCGCTCGCCCCGGAGTGGAACCGCGACAATGATCAACAGGTGGTGGTGGGCGCCATCTGCATCAGCGAGACGATGATTCCGCGCCGGGGCAACAGCAACCAACTGGACCCCAACGCGCTCGCCGTGGAGGGCATCCTCCAATACAACGGCGGCGGCCACGCCTACACGGCGCAGACGGCGGGCGGCACGGGCTCCGGCAACCTCAACCGTTGAGCCGTCCGCCGGGCGTGCGAAGCTCGGGCCCATGCCCACGCTCGAAGACGCCATCGCCCTGGCGGTGGCCGCGCACCAGGGTCAGCGCGACAAGGCAGGACAGCCCTACATCCTCCACCCCATGAGGGTGATGCTGCGTCTGTCGTCCGACGCGGAGCGCACCGTGGCCATCCTCCACGACGTGGTGGAGGACACGCCGTACACGCTGGAGCGCCTGCGCGGCCTGGGCTACCCGGAGGACGTGCTGTCCGCGCTGGACTGCCTGACGAAGCGCGAGGGCGAAAGCTACGAGGCCTTCATCGAACGGCTGCGCCCCCACCCCCTGGCCCGCCGCGTGAAGCTGGCGGACCTGGAGGACAACATGGACGTGCGCCGGCTGAAGGCCGTCACCCCCAGGGACGCCGAGCGCCTGTCGCGCTACGTGGCCGCCTGGACGCGCCTGCGCGCGGAGTAGCCCCCCGGAAAAGACGACGGCCCGGCAGCCCCTCAGCGAGGGCGGCCGGGCCGCGAAACCAGCGTGACGCGCCGCTTACGCCTTGGCGAGCTGGCGGAGCACGTACTGGAGGATGCCGCCGTTGCGGTAGTAGTCGAGCTCGTTCGGCGTGTCGATGCGGCACAGCGCCGTGAACTCGATGGGGCCCTTCTCACCGGTGGCCTTCACGGTGAGCTTCTTCTGCGGCGCCAGCCCCTCCGCGATGCCGGTGATCTCGAACGTCTCGTGGCCGGTGAGGCCCAGCGACTGCGCGTCCTGGCCCGCCTCGAACTGCAGGGGCAGCACGCCCATGCCCACGAGGTTGGAGCGGTGGATGCGCTCGAAGCTCTTGGCGATGACGGCCTTCACGCCCAGGAGCTGCGTGCCCTTGGCCGCCCAGTCGCGGCTGGAGCCCGTGCCGTACTCGGCGCCCGCGAGCACGACCAGGGGCGTGCCGTCCGCCTGGTACTTCATGGACGCGTCGTAGATGCTCATCCGCTCCCGCGTGGGGATGTGCACCGTGACGCCGCCCTCCACGCCCGGGACCAGCAGGTTCTTCAGGCGGATGTTGGCGAAGGTGCCGCGCACCATCACCTCGTGGTTGCCGCGGCGCGCGCCGTAGGAGTTGAAGTCCTTGGGCTCCACGCCCTCGGCCATGAGGTACTTCGCCGCGGGGCTCGTCTTGGCGATGTTGCCCGCCGGGGAGATGTGGTCCGTCGTGACGGAGTCACCCAGGAGCGCCAGCACGCGCGCACCCTTGATGTCCTGGACGGCCTTGGGCTCCTTCGGGAGGTTCTCGAAGAAGGGCGGCTTGCGCACGTAGGTGGACTTCTCATCCCACTTGAACGTGGAGCCCTTGCTCACCTGGAGCTGCTGCCAGAGCGTGTCGCCCTCCATGGCGTTCGCGTACTGGCTGCGGAACTGCTCCGGCTTCACGGCCGTGCGGATGGTCTCCTTGATCTCCTCGTTGGACGGCCAGATGTCCTTGAGGAACACCGGGCGGCCGTTGGGGTCCGTGCCCAGCGGCTCGGTGTCCAGGTCGCGGCCCACTTCACCAGCCAGCGCGTACGCCACCACGAGCGGGGGGCTCGCCAGGTAGTTCATGCGCACGTGCGGGTTGATGCGGCCCTCGAAGTTGCGGTTGCCGGACAGCACCGCCGCCACCACCAGGTCGCCCTCCACCACCGCGTTGGACACGGGCTCCGGCAGCGGGCCGGAGTTGCCGATGCAGGTGGTGCAGCCGTAGCCCACGACGTGGAAGCCCACGGCCTCCAGGTAGGGCAGCAGGCCCGCGTCGCGCAGGTACTCCGTCACCACGCGGCTGCCCGGGGCCAGGGACGTCTTCACCCAGGGCTGCGGCTTGAGGCCCTTCTCCACGGCCTTCTTCGCCAGGATGCCCGCGGCCACCAGCACGGCCGGGTTGGACGTGTTGGTGCAGGACGTGATGGACGCGATGACCACCGCGCCGTGGCCCACCTGGTAGCTCTGGCGGC
Organism: Corallococcus sp. AS-1-12; assembly: GCF_020036995.1. NCBI lineage: Bacteria > Pseudomonadati > Myxococcota > Myxococcia > Myxococcales > Myxococcaceae > Corallococcus > Corallococcus sp. AS-1-12. Next base: position 224,729 of record NZ_JAIQDD010000009.1, read on the forward strand.
CCGCCTTCACGGTGACGGCCTGGGCCAGCCGCTCCGGGGGCACCGGGGCCGCGGGGGCCTTGGCGCCGCCCTTGGGGCCCTCGTCGTCCTCGCCCTTGCTCTTGCCCGCGGCGAGCATCTCCACCAGGGACTTCTCGTACCCGGCCTTCATGTCCTTCAGGGGCACGCGGTCCTGCGGGCGCTTGGGGCCCGCCAGGCTGGGCACCACGGCGGCCAGGTCCAGCTCCAGCGTGTCGCTGAAGAGGGGGTCCTGCGCGCCGGCCTCCAGCCACAGGCCCTGCGTCTTGGCGTACGCCTCCGTCAGCGCCACGACGTCATCCGGGCGGCCGGTGAAGCGCAGGTAGTTGCAGCTCTCCTCGTCCACCGGGAAGAAGCCGATGGTGGCGCCGTACTCCGGGGCCATGTTGGCGATGGTGGCGCGGTCCGGCAGCGACAGCCCCTTCAGGCCCTCGCCGTAGAACTCCACGAACTTGCCCACCACGCCCTTCTTGCGGAGCATCTGCGTGACGGTGAGCACCAGGTCCGTGGCCGTGGCGCCCGCGGGCAGCTTGCCGGTGAGCTTGAAGCCCACCACCTGCGGAATCAGCATCGTGATGGGCTGGCCCAGCAGCGCGGCCTCCGCCTCGATGCCGCCCACGCCCCAGCCCACCACGCCCAGGCCGTTGATCATCGTGGTGTGGCTGTCCGTGCCCACCAGCGTGTCCGGGTACACGGTGCTGCCCTGGCGGAACGTCACCTGCGCCAGGAACTCCAGGTTCACCTGGTGGCAGATGCCGATGTCCGGCGGCACCACGCCAAAGCCCTTGAACGCGCTCTGGCCCCAGCGCAGGAAGGCGTAGCGCTCGCGGTTGCGCTCGAACTCCAGCTCCGCGTTCTCCTTGAAGGCCGCGGTGGTGGCGAACGAATCAATCTGCACCGAGTGGTCGATGACCAGGTCCGCCGGGTTGCGCGGGTTGATCTTCGCCGGGTCACCGCCCATGGCGGCGAGCGCCTCGCGCATGGCGGCCATGTCCACGACGGCGGGCACGCCGGTGAAGTCCTGGAGCAGCACGCGCGCGGGGTGGAAGGAGATCTCGGTCTCCGGGGTGGCCTTGGGGTCCCAGGCGAGCATCTTCTCGATGTGCTCGCGCTTGACGACGCGGCCGTCCTCGTTGCGCAGCAGGTTCTCCAGCAGGACCTTCAGCGAGAACGGGAGGCGGTTGACCGCCGGGTGCGCCTTCGCCAGCGTGGCCAGGCTGAAATAGTCGTAGGTCGCCGAGCCCACCTTGAGCTGGGCCTTGGTGCCGAAACTGTCCGTCATGTGCGTTGCCGTCCTTCCGTGCCGGAATGACGCAACTTCTAGGCGTGTCCCCCCCGGCATGCAAAGGGTTCCTGCACCGCGTTGAAGGCGGTGGACGGTTGTCTTGGCCCCCGGGCTTACGGGCCCGCTCAGAGCACCTTGCGGAAGAGGTACAGCACCCGCTCCACGGCCTTCTGCCAGAGGGGGCGGCGGCGGAAGGCGGCCAGGTCCACTTCACGGCAGTTGCCGCAATCCAGGCGGAACGAGTCCTCCAGGTCGCGCCCCAGCCGGGGGTCCGCGAAGACGGCGTTCACCTCGTGGTTGAAGGCCAGGGACAGCCGCTCCAGGTTGAACGACCCGATGGTGCCCCACACCCCGTCCACCACGGCCGTCTTCGCGTGCAGCACGCCCCGGCGCCACTCGAAGATGCGGATGCCGGCGTCCATCAGCGGCTCGTAGAAGGCGCGCGTCGCGTGCTCGAGGAACGGGTGGTCGCTCTTGCCCCCGTTGAGCAGCAGGCTCACCTCCACGCCCCGCTTCGCCGCGTCCTTGAGCGCGGCCACCATGCGCCGGTCCGGCACGAAGTAGCCCGCCGCGATGAGCACGCTGCGCCGCGCGCGCTGGATGGCGTGCAGGTACGCGCGGTGGATGCTGCGGCGGCTGGACAACACCGCCAGGCCCACGTCGCCCCGCCGGGGCAGGGCCTTCAGGGGCTGCGCCCCGCCGCGCATGCGCCGGCGCAGCCGGCTCAGGCGGTCGCGGAACATCATCCGCCACGTCGCGAGGAAGCGCCGCTCCAGCTCGTGCACCGCGGGGCCCTCAATCCGCAGCACGTCGTCGCGCCAGGCCACGCCCTGCCCCTCCGGGGCCCAGTGCGCCGCGATGTTCACCCCGCCCGTGAAGGCCACCGTGCCGTCCACCACGAGGATCTTCCGGTGGTCCCGGCGCAGCAGGTGCCGCAGCCCGCGCTGGAGGCTGAAGGGCTTGAAGGCCCGCACGTCCACGCCCCGCGCGCGCAGGCCTTCGAAGAAGCTCCTGCGGCTGGTCCAGGACCCCACCGCGTCGTAGAGCACCTTCACGTGCACGCCGCGCTCGGCGGCCTCCGCCAGCGCCTGGCCGAACAGCTCGCCCACCGCGTCGGTGACGAACATGTACGTCTCCAGGCGGATGGAGCGGCGGGCGCGGCGGATGGCCTCCAGCATCTCCGGGTAGGCCTCCACGCCGTCACGCAGGAGGCGGCACGCGTTGCCCTGGAGGGTGGTGTGGCGCTGCGGCAGGTAGTAGCGGGCGAGCAGGCGCCGTGACACCCCGGCGCTCCACACCGGGCCGTGCTCCGGCACCAACCCTTCCGTCCGCCCGTCCTCCCCCGCCAGCTCACGCATCACCCCACTCAGGGTGGGAACGGGGGGAGGGACCGGCAACCCGGACAGGCCCCGCCCGCCTCCCCGGCGGGGTTGCACCGTCCACTGGACGACGGAGCCCGGCTACAGGCCGAACTCGATGCGCTTGTTCTCCGCGCGCGTGGCGCACGGCTGGTCGTACTCGGGGAAGTACTCGCGCATGTGGTCCAGCGTGGAGGCGGCCTGCTTGTAGTGGCCCTGGTTGTAGTAGCCCTCCACCTCCAGCAGCAGCTTGGAGCAGGTGCGGTCCAGCTCCATCTGGGCGCGCCGCATGGCCTCCTGGGCCTCGAAGTAGAGGTCCGGCTTCGGGTCCGGGTGGGCCTCCAGCATCAGCCACGCCTCGCGGAAGGACTTCCAGGCCTCGTAGCGGTTGCGCGCCCCGATGTCCGGCGTGTCGAAGTTCTTGCGGCCCTTCTTGAAGAGGTCGTTGGCGTTCTGCAGGAGCTGCTGCGTGGTGAGGTCCTCGGGGAGCAGCGCGCGCTCCACCCAGACGTTCCACACGCGCCAGGTGTCCTCGCCCGGCGGGTTGCGGGTGTTGTCGAAGATGATGCGGTTGGGCTCGCCCTTGCGGAGCTGCTGGGGCGGGATCATCAGCTCCAGCGAGCGCTCCTGGCTGGCCATCGTGTCCGGGGGCACCTTGCCCACGTCCACGCCGTTGACGCTCACCACCACCTCGTCCTTGGAGATGCCCTGGGCCTGGTAGTGGAGGATGACCACCGCGCGCGTCGCGGCGACGAACTCCCACTCGAAGACCTTCATGTCCGGCCGGTTCCAGGTGACGCCGTCGCCCAGGCCGAACGAGTCCGTGATGGGCTGGTTGGTCAGGCGCACGGGCTCCTCGCCCTTCTGCACCGTGTCCTCGCCGCCCAGCACCAGCCAGTACATGAGGGCGAACAGGCCCAGCACCACCACGCCGCCGCCGGCCATCACGCCCGCGCGGACCTTGGAGTTCGCCTCCGCCCAGAACAGGCGCAGGTTGGCCATCAGGCCCGGCGTCTCACGGCGGATGCGGGCGCGCTCGGCCGCGGACAGGCCACCGCCGCCGCTGGCGCCACCGGCGCGGGGCGTGCGGGCCACCGCGCGGGAGGACTGGGAGCCGGTGCGGCGCGCGGGCGGCGGCGCGGACGCGGGCTTTTCGATGGCCGCCGGAGCGTCCTCCTCCGGGGGCGGAGCCTGGGGCACCGCGCGCTGGGCGGAAGAGGTGGGCCGGCGGATGGCGCGCATGTTCATGCGCGTGGACTCCGCGCGGATGCCCTGCAGGTCCTCCTCGTCCGCGCCTTCCGGCACGAGCGCGGCGCCCTTCTTGTTGCGCGACTTGCGCACGGAGTCGATGGAGACGATGCGCGTGCTGTTGGCGCCGTCCTCCGCGGGCTTCTCGTCCTCGCCGGTGGGCGCGTCCTCCGCGGCGATCGCGAAGAGGAACGTCACCGGGCCCAGCGTGAGCGTGTCGCCGTCCGTCAGCGCCTGCTTCTGCACCGCCGCGCCGTTGACGAGCGTGCCGTTGGCGCTCTTCTGGTCCTCCACCGCGTAGCCATCCCCGTCCTGGAAGATGCGGCAGTGGCGGCGGGAGATGCCGGGGTCGTACAGCACCACGTCGCACTCGGAGGTGCGCCCGATGAGCACGGAGTCCTGGTCGAAGACGAACTCCTTGCCGGCGTCTTTTCCCTCGGAGATCGTCAGTTGGAAGGCCATGTCGTCCTAGGAGCCTATCGAGGCATGTACGGCTCGGGCAACGGCGGCGCGCGCGCTCGCCGGCTCCAGCACCTCCGCCTCTCCCCCGAAGGATAGCACCCACTGCGTGAGCCAGCGCTCACTGTCTCCGGCCACCCGCACCTCCACCCCTCCGTCGGCGAGCGGGCGGGCGTCCTGGCCGAAGCGCTCCTTCACGTAGGGTGCCGCCGTGGGGGTGAAGCGCACCCGGACGGAGGCCTCGCTGGCGCCGCGGGCCGGGTTGGGCACGTCCGCGCGGGCGTCCGGCGGGGGCTGGAAGGCGGTGGTGGTGACGGCCAGGTCCTCCATGCGGTCCAGCCGGAACAGGCGCGCGTCCTGGCGGGTGTGGCAGAAGCCCTGGAGGTACCACTGGCCGCGGTGGCTGAGCAGCTCGTAGGGGCGCACCCGGCGCGGCTCCGTGGGGCGGCCGGGGCTGGCGTAGCCGAACGTCACCTCCAGCCGCTCCAGGATGGCCCGGGTGAGGGGCCCCAGCGCCGGGGGCGCGTCCGCGGAGGCGTCGATCTTCCGGTACATGTCCCGGAAGCGCTCGCGGGCGGCGGGCGGGATGATGCCCTCCAGCTTGGTGAGGGCGCTCTGGAGCGCGTCGCCGGTGGCCGGGCGCAAGAGCTCCGCCGCGGCGGCCAGGGCCGCGGCCTCGCCCGCGGTCAGCCGGGGCGGCGCGAACAGGCGCTGATCCAGGTCCACGTAGACGCGGTCGTTGTCCACGTAGATGTCGATGTAGTCGTCCGGGTTGAAGGGCGGCCGGCCCACGCAGGTGAGCAGGTCCAGCTCCTCCAGCAGGTCCTCGCGGCTGATGTTGAGGGCCTTCGCCAGGGCCTCCACGGTGACGCCGGGGTGCTTGGAGACGTAGGGGACGAGGAACAGCAGGCGGCGCAGCCGCTCGTGGACGTTGCTCATGCGCTCACCCGCTGACCTTCCACCGGCGCGTGCTTCGCCAGGATGTTCGCCGCCATCCGCTCCAGGCGCTCGCGCGCCTCCGGAGGCCCCTCCACGCGGCAGTCCTGCCCCAGGGACAGGACGAAGCGCGTCAGCCCGTCCAGGAACGTCACCGGGAAGCGGGCCCGCACCACGCCCTCCGACACGGGCTCCAGCGCAGCGCCGGGGAACAGCGAGCCCGCGCGCGAGGCCTGCGGCCCGGTGAGCTGGAGCGTCACCTCCAGCGGCTCATGGAAGCGGTACTGCCAGGGGAAGTAGGCCACGTGGGCGTCCAGCGAGAAGTCCGCCGGCACCTCGAAGTCCGGCGTGCGCGGCCGGGCGGTGTTCACCTTCAGCTCCCGGATGCGGTGGACGTGGAAGGTGCGCAGGCCCTGGCGCAGGTGGCAGTAGCCCACCAGCGTCCACACGCCGCGCCGGAGCGCCAGGCCGTACGGGTCCACGCGCCGCTCGGTGACGCCGTCCTTGCGGGGGCTGCCATAGGTCAACTGCACCCACTTGTGGGCGGAGCACGCATCCCAGAGCTGCTCCAGGCGGGCGGAGACCTCCTTCTCCTGGCCCTGCTGGCCGGTGCCCAGCTCCATGCGCACGCGCGGGGTGGGCAGGGATTCGCCGGCGAAGAAGCCAATCTTCCGCAGCGCGTGCGCCAGGTCGTCGCGGCCGGGGAACGCGCCGGACGCCAGCGCGGCGGACCCGGCGGCGTAGAGCACGGCCAGCTCCTCCTTCGTGAGGTCCGCCTCCGGCAGGTAGTAGACGTTGCGGTCGACGATGTAGCCGTCGCGCCGCTCGTCGTCGCCCTGCACGTAGCTCAGCGGGAAGCCCAGCTCGACGAGCTCCGCCTTGTCGCGCTCGAACTTCCGTTCGGCGGCGTCGTCCGAGCCGCCGTAGTCCGCGGGGAAGTGCTCACGCAGCTCGGCCCAGGAGATGGGTTCCCGCGCGTCGAGCAGCAGTGCCACGAGATCAAGGATGCGTTCCGTGCGGTCCATTCAGGTGATCGGTGACCATGGCGGACAGGACCCGGGAGATCAAGAGACCGGGGACTTCCGGGGTGGGAGAAGGGGGCAGGGATGGAAACGAACAGAAAAGGAACAGTGGAGGGGGCTGGCTCCGTCCAAGGGGGGATAGCCGCCCCAACCTGAACAGGCAAGCAGGTATCTCCATGTACCCCTCGTTTCGTCCGCAAGCCAGCAGACAACCCCGGGCGTGGGGCTCGCGCTCGGGGCGCGTCTGGGTTATTCCTTGGACATTGTCGAATTGGGTGAGAAGCGACAGCAGGCCTCCTGGAGGCCCTGCTGGCTGCCGTGGGGCCGACGCGGCGGACCGAAGCTTTGACGAGGGCTCGACCATGGACCGCACCTCCCTGCTGAAGAAGTGGCTTCCCGGGCTGGCGCTGGTGCTGCTGGCCTTCGTCTCCACCCCGGCGCACGCCCGCAACGAACCGCTCTACTTCGCGCTGGAGGTCCGGCGCGACGGCCGGCTGATCGCCCAGCCCAAGCTGCTGGGCGAGGCGGGCCGCACCCTGCGCGCCGAGCGCCGCCGTCCGGGCGCGACGGTGGCGGACTACCGGCTGGTGCTCACGCCCAAGGGCGAGGGCGACTCCTTCCAGCTCCAGGTGGACCTGTCCCTGCCGGAGGGGGAAGGCCACTCGCAGCTCGCCCTGCTGCACGGCCAGGAGCGCAAGCTCCAGTTGGGCCGGGTGCCGGGGGAGCTGGAGGTGTCACTGCTCCTGATGAAGGTGGACTCCCCGGAGTTCCGCGCGCTGATGCGGCTGACGGAGCCGGAGACCGGCACGGTGAAGTCCGTCTCCTCCTCCATCTAGGCGCACGTTGCGCGGACCGCGGCTACAGCACCGCCAGGTCGTCGCGGTGCACCGCTTCATCCAGGTAGCGGTAGCCCAGCACCGCCTCGATGTCCGCGCTCCGCCGCCCGGCGATGCGCCTCAGCTCGTTGGCGTCGTAGGTGGACAGGCCCCGGGCGAACACCGTCCCGGCCGCGTCCGTCAGGTCCACCGGGTCTCCCCGGCCGAAGTCCCCGTCCACGCCCGTCACGCCGCTGGGCAGCAGGCTGCGCTTGCCGGTGACGATGGCCTCCTTCGCGCCCGCGTCCACCACCAGCCGGCCCCGGGGCCTCAGGGCGTGGGCGATCCACGCGGTGCGCGCGCTGCGGCGTCCGGCGGGATCGAAGAGCGTGCCCACGGCCTCCCCTTGAAGCACGCCGCGCAGGCGGCCGGGGACCGCGCCGGAGGTGATGACGCAGGGGATGCCCAGCTCCGCGGCGCGGGCGGCGGCGCGCACCTTGGACGCCATGCCGCCCGTGCCCACCGCGCTGGTGGCGTCGCCGGCCAGGGCCAGCACGTCCGCGGTGACGCGCGGCACGGCGGGCATCAGCCGGGCCTCGGCGTCCTTGCGCGGGTCCGCGGTGTAGAGCCCCTCCACGTCCGACAGCAGGACCAGCGCGTCCGCCTCCACCACGCCGGCCACCAGGCTCGCCAGCGTGTCGTTGTCGCCGAACTTCAGCTCGTCCACGGAGACGGTGTCGTTCTCGTTGATGACCGGCACCACGCCCGCCGCCAGCAGGCGCTCCAGCGTGTGCTTCACGTTGAGGTAGCGGCGGCGCTCCTGCACGTCCTCGTGGGTGAGCAGCACCTGGGCCACCGTCCGGGCCGCGTGGCCGAAGGCCTCCTCGTACGCCTGCATCAGGCGGCTCTGGCCCACCGCCGCGCACGCCTGCTTGCCGGGGATGTCCCGGGGGCGCGCGGGGAGGCCCAGCCGCTCCATGCCCAGGGCGATGGCGCCGCTGGACACCACCACCAGCTCCCGGCCCCCGGCGGCCCACAGCAGGTCCTGCCCCAGCGCGTCGAAGTGGGCACGGTTGAAGCGGCCCGTGGCGCTGGTCAGCGCGTTGGTCCCAATCTTCACCACCACGCGGCGGGCCCCGCGCAAGGCGTTGCGTGCGGAATCAGTCACGGAAGGCAGCGTAGGCTGGAACGGGAAAGGACGCGCGCGGCCGGTTGTTCACCCGGCTTCGCGGCGGGCGGAAAACAGGGGCGCTTGTCATGAAACGCGGACGGCCCCGGTCCATCCAATGCCTTGAATGCGGCGCGGGCCCTTCGATGTCCGCGCCAGGAGAAACGGTTTGAAGGAAATCTACGGCAACACCCTGGGCCTGAAGACGAGCGAGCAGCAGCGGCTGCGCAACACCTTCCGCCGCCGCGTGGATCCGCGCGAAATCGTGTCCGCGGAGCTTGCCCGCCACCTCACCGAGCTGTCGCACGAGCTCAACCGTCAGGTGGGCGTCCTCATCAATCGCAAGGGCGACATCGAGCACGTCGTGGTGGGCAACGCGCACAAGCTGGAGCTGCCGGACATCGGCCGTGCGCGCGCGGGGCAGAGCCGTCTGCGTGGCCTGCGGCTGGTGCACACGCACCTGAAGAGCGAACCCCTGACGAAGGACGACCTCACGGACCTGGCGCTCCTGCGCCTGGACTGCGTGGCGGCCGTGGGCGTGGGCCACGAAGGCCTGCCCGGGGTGCTGCACTGGGCCTACCTGGTGCCGGAGAACGGCTCGGGTGACTTCTGGCACGTGTCCACCCTGCCCTCCGTGCACGGCGAACAGCCGGACCTGCTGTCCACGCTGGACGCGCTGGAGGAGGAGTTCAACCGCACCGCGGCCGCGCGCACGGTGTCCGGGAAGGAGCGCGCCATCCTGGTGGCGGTGTGCCTGGACGGCAACCGCGCCCGGGCCGAGTCCTCGCTGGCGGAGCTGAAGGAGCTGGCGCGCACCGCGGGCGTGGAGGTGGTGGACAGCGTGCTCCAGATGAAGCGCGAGGCGGATCCGCGCTACCTCATCGGCCGGGGCAAGCTGGAGGACCTGAACCTGCGCTCCATGCAGTCCATGGTGGACCTGCTCGTCTTCGACAAGGACCTCACCCCGTCGCAGGGCCGCCACATCGGGGACGCGACGAGCCTCAAGATTCTGGACCGCACGCAGCTCATCCTGGACATCTTCGCGCAGCGCGCGCAGACGGCCGAGGGCAAGCTGCAGGTGGAGCTGGCGCAGTTGAAGTACCGGCTGCCCCGGCTGGTGCAGGGGGATGACTCGCTCAGCCGCCTCATGGGCGGTGGCGTGGGCGGCCGCGGCCCGGGTGAGACGAAGCTCGAAATCGACCGCCGCCGCGTGCGCGAGCGCATCACCCACCTGGAGCGCCGCATCGACGTCATCAGCCGCGAGCGCAGCGTCCGCCGGGCGCAGCGCAACCGGCGCGAGGTGCCGGTCATCTCCATCGTGGGCTACACCAACGCGGGCAAGTCCACGCTGCTCAACGCCATCACCAACGCGGAGGTGCTGGCGGAGGACAAGCTGTTCGCCACGCTGGACCCCACGAGCCGCCGCCTGCGCTTCCCGCAGGAGCGCGAGGTCATCATCACCGACACGGTGGGCTTCATCCGGGACCTGCCCAAGGACCTGGTGGCGGCCTTCCGCGCCACGCTGGAGGAGCTGTACGACGCAAGCCTCCTGTTGCACGTGGTGGACGCGAGCGACCCGGCGCGCGACGAGCAGGTGGAGGCGGTGGAGAAGATCCTCGCCTCGCTGGGGCTGATGGAGAAGCCGCGCCTGATGGTGTGGAACAAGGCGGACCAGCTCTCCGCGAACGAGGTGGAGACGCTCCTGCGCTCCAAGGGCGGCGTGGCCATCAGCGCGGTGAAGCGCGAGGGCCTGGCGACGCTCCTGGCCAAGGCGGACACCACCCTGTTCGCCGAGGGTGCGTCCGAGTCCATCGGCGTCGTCTGACGGCGGGCGGGTTGTCGGCGCGGGGGCCCTCCCCGTAGAGTCGGGGGGCCTTGGCTCCCGCGCTGAAACTGCTCATCCCGCTGTTGACGGCCCAAATCGAAGGTCTGCCCGGACAGGACTCCGGGCCGGACTACGACCGGCCCGTCTCGTCCATCACCACCGGCTACATCGAGCTGCTCGAGAAGAACAGCCACATCGTCTACCCGGTCATCGCCGTGGTGACGCTGCTGCTCATCGGCTGGGGCATCCTGTCCGCGTGGAGAACGCAGGACATGGACGGCCTGCAGAAGAACGAGTTCAAGCGCGCCATCATCAACGAGCTGCGCAGCAACATCAGCGGCATGCCCGGCGACATGCTGGGCCGCACCATCGGGCTGGACCGGCTCAAGACGCACCGCCTGCTGGAGGAGATGCAGACGGAGGGGCTCGTCCTCAGCCACACCAACTCCGAGCGGCTCACCGTGTGGCGCGTGCGCGGCGCGGGCCCGGAAGCCAAGCCGCGCCGCTACTAGGCCTGCGCGGCGTCCTCAGACGCCGGACAGCTCCGACTTCGGCTGGCGCGTCATCAGGTCCACCACCGCCATCTTGGCGTTCTTGCCCTCGTAGGCGATGAGGTAGACCTGCTCGCAGATGGGCAGCTCCACGCCCGTCTTGAGGGACAGGTCGCGCGCGCTCTTGGCCGTCTTGACGCCCTCGGCGACCTCCTTCATCTCCGCGAGGATGTCCGGCAGCTTGCGGCCCTTGCCCAGCTCCATGCCCACGTGGCGGTTGCGGCTGAGCTCGCCCGTGCAGGTGAGCACCAGGTCGCCCATGCCGGACAGGCCGGAGAGCGTCAGCGGGTTGGCGCCCTTCCTCACCGCCAGGCGCGTGATCTCCGCCAGGCCGCGCGTGATGATGGCCGCGCGCGCGTTGTGGCCCATGCCCAGGCCGTCCGCCATGCCCGCGGCGATGGCGATGACGTTCTTCAGCGCGCCGCCGTACTGCACGCCCACCACATCCGTGGACGTGTACGAGCGGAAGGTGTCCGTCTGGAGCGCCTTCTGACAGCGCTGCGCCACCTTGTCCCAGTGCGACGCGATGGTCACCACCGTGGGCATGCGCCGGGCCAGCTCCTTGGCGAAGCTGGGGCCGGAGAGCACCGCGACGTACGGGTGGAACTCCTCCGGCAGGCAGTCCTCCAGCAGCTCCGTCATGGTGAGCAGCGTGCCGTTCTCGATGCCCTTGGACACCGTGACGAGGGGCACGCTCTTCGGGAGGAAGGCCTTGGCGCGCGCGAGCACCTCGCGCGTGGCGTGGCTGGGCGTGGCGAGCACCACCATCTCCGAGCCGGCCAGCGCCTCCTCCAGGTCCGTGGTGGCGCGCACGCGCTCGGAGAGGGGGATGCCCTTCAGGTAGGTGTCGTTCTCGTGGCGGGTGTTGATGGCCTCCACGGTGGAGGGTTCACGGCCCCACAGGCGGACTTCGTCGCAATTCACCGCGAGCACGTTGGCGAGCGCCGTTCCGAACGAACCTGCACCAATGACACTGCCGCGCATGAGATGACCTCGGGTCGAGAGGGGGGATTTCAGAACAGCGTGGACACCACGCCCACGGACAGCGTGGGCATGAACTCCGCGTCCGTGGAGCGGCTGCGGAAGTCGCCACCGAGCGAGACAGCGTAGGACGTCTTCTCTCCGACGGGAAACTCCGCGCCCAGCCGGACGAGGACGGCCGCATCCAGCTTCCAGGCGGGCGGCATGCCGGACAGCGGATCCCTCTGGATGGGGTCCATGTCGAAGGCCATCAGGGCGCGGACGTCCAGGAACGGCCGCCATGCGCGCGGGCTGTCGCCCTGGAAGGACGTCACCAGCCCCGGGGCCACGTTCCAGTCGCGCCGGCCGCTCAGGTAGCGCGCGCCCTTGTCCTCGGTGTCGGGAGGCCGCGCGAAGAACGCGCGGCCGCCGTCCACCACGACGGCGAGGCTGACGTTGTCGCTGTCCAGGACGGTGAGGCGGGCGCTGGCGCGCACTTCGGTCATCAGGCCGTAGACGGTGTCCACGCCCAGCCCCAGGTCCAGGTGCTCCAGCACGCCGTACACGCCGCGCGCGGACACGAAGGGGAAGCCCAGCGACATGCCCACGCCCGCGTGTCCGGAGCCCAATGACCGGCCGCCGTAGAGTCCGTAGCGGTTGGGGGCCAGGGGCGGACGGGGAGGCTTCACGGGGCTCGCGGGAGGCGGCTCGGCGGGCAGCGGCGGCGGGGCCCGGGGCGGCGGAGGCGGCGCGGGCGTGGGGGCGGAGGCGCCGGGGAAGGACTCCCACCCTTCCGCTTCGGGTGGCGGCTGGACGCGCGAGGGCTCTTCCCCGGCGGGGGCCGCCTGGGGGCGCGGCGCTTCGGGAGCGGGCTGGCCGGGTTCGCTCCAGGACTCGTCAGGGGTCGCGCTCCGGGGAGGCGGACTGGGCGTCTGGGCGCGGGCGGAGGGAGCGGGCGCCAGGGCCAGGAGCGACAGGCTGAGGAGACCGGGGAGGCGCATGGTGGAAGAAGGCAGGCAGCCTAGCCCACGCTCCGGCCATGAACGAGGCCGGCCTGCCCGACCTCTCCCCCGCCATCCGGTCGCGTCAGGAAAGCGGCAGCCGCGCCACAATGCTGATGACGGGGGCCGGGCACGGTCTACCATCCGCGCCCGCGCGCATGGCGTCGGTGAGGAGAGCCAACGGGATGAGGGTCGGACGGGGTGCACTGCTGATGGCGCTCGCCCTGGGCGCGTGCAGCAGGCCCGGTGCGGGCACGGGCGCGGCGGACGCGGGGGCCATTGGACCGCCGGGGCGGCCCTCCACGCTGACCCTGCCTTCGTGCGAGGAGCTGCTGCCGGCGGACCTGCGCGACCTGACGTTGAACGGCTTCACGATGAAGGAGGAGCGCGCGTGTCCCACGTGCGGGCCCGTGTGCTCGCTGCGTTCGGCGGCGCTGGCGGATGTGTCCGTGTCGGTGGCGTATGACTGCCAGCCGCAGTACACGACCGCGGATGTGCGCGCGCTGCTCGCGCCCACGTTGAACGCGGGCGGAGAGGAGATTCCGGCGCTGGGCCGGGCCGCCGCGCGCCGCAACCCCGTGCAGGGCATGACGCAGGTGGTGGCGTGGGATGACGACACGCCGTGCGTCGTGGTCGTGACCTGGCTGGGGGATGATCCCGACCGGGCGATGGACGTGGCCCGGCTCGCGGTGACGTCGAATCACGGCGTGGGGGAGGCCACGGCGGACGCGGGCACGGAGCTTCCGGCGGACGCGGGGGACAGCCTCCTCCCGGCTGAGCCGTTGGAGCCGATGGGCAGCCTCACCGCGCCGCGCGCGGGGTCACCGGCGCTGCTCTCCGCGCCATCGGACACCCGGACACCGCCGCCCGTCCCCGCCCCGCGCCCCACCGTGACGGCACCGGTGAATCCGGGTAACGCGCGGCCCGTGGTGCCACGTCCCGCGAACCCGACGCCCGTGGCTCCGGCTCCGCAAAAGCCCGTGACGGCCGTGCCCGCGCCGGCTGCGCAGAAGCCCGCGCCATCCGCGCCCGTGCCCACGCCGGCAACGCAGAAGCCCGCGACACCCGCGCCCGTGCCCACGCCGGCTGATCAGAACCCCACGCCGGCCGCTCAGAAGCCCGCGCCATCCGCGCCAGTGCCCACGCCGGCCGCTCAGAAGCCCGCGCCATCCGCGCCAGTGCCCACGCCGGCCGCACAGCAGCCCGCTACTCCCGCGCCGACGCTTGCGCCCGCGGAGCCGAAGCCCGCGACACCCGCGCCGACGCCTGACGCCGCGACGCAGAAGCCTGCTCCCGCACCGACGCTTGCGACTGCGGAGCCGAAGCCCGCGACACCCGCGCCGACGCCTGATGCCGCGACGCAGAAGCCTGCTCCCGCACCGACGCTTGCGCCTGCGGAGCACAAGCCCGCGACACCCGCACCGACGCCTGACGCCGCGACGCAGAAGCCTGCTCCCGCACCGACGCTTGCGCCTGCGGAGCACAAGCCCGCGACACTCGCGCCGACGACTGACGCCGCGACGCAGAAGCCTGCTCCCGCACCGACGCTTGCGCCAGCGGAGCAGAAGCCCGCGCCGGCCGCACTGGCGTCAGGCTCCGATGCTCAGCAGCCCTCGGCGCCCGTTACCACGCCCCCGGCGCAGTAGCCTGCGGCGCGCGTTCCACGGGCGCGGCCTCGCTGGGCGTTCCAGACACGGGAACAAATCCATTCATCTGGACGAATTCATCCGTCAGCCCGGGGGCCGGACATGGCCGCCATCGAAGCCCTGATACGGGGCTGGGGCGCGCCGTCGCCATCGGCCTGAGCACCCTCGACTCCCGGGTGCTGCTCATGACCGTGGACTTCAGCGAACAGCACGACCCGCGCCAGCAGCAACGCGGGGCACGGGCACCCTCGGGCCCCGTGCCCCTCCCCTGCTACAGCGTCTCCAGGTACGCCACCAGGTCGTCCATGTCCGCGTCGGACAACTGCGCGGTCATGCCGTGCTGGTTCGTCTCCCGGCCGTTCATCAGGCGGGCCTTGAGCGTGGGCGCGCTGCCGTCATGCAGGTACGGCGCGGTGCGGCCCACGCCCAGCAACGACGGCGTGTTGAGCCCCGCCTTGATGACCGCCGCCGCGTCCTGAAGCACGCCCGAGAGCACGAACGTGCCCACGTCCACGTTGCGGTTGTCCGTGAGCGCCGCGCCCGTGTGGCACGTGTCACACTTCGCCTGCGTGAAGAGGGCGGCCCCGCGCGCCTGGGACGCCGTCAGCGGCTCGCCCCGGAACGCGTTGTCCGGCGCGGGGATGGCGTCGATGAACGCCCCCAGCTTCGCCACCGTGTCCTCGTCCAGCTCCTGGCCGCCCATGCGGTCCTTCACCGTGGCGCTCATGAAGTCCCCCAGCGCGGAGAACTCGCCGCTCCAGTGGAAGGGCGCCGTCGCCGTGGTCATGCGCCCCGCCAGGCTGGGCGTCTGGCGCGGCCCGTCCGGGAAGCCCCACACGTGGCCGTCCTCGCGGCCCTCCAGGTGGCACGACGCGCAGGACACCGCCACGGCCGGGCTGGTCATGCGCGCATCCACCGCGCTGAAGAACAACCGCCGGCCCGCCGCCGCCATCGGCGACAGCGTGTCGCCCGCGATGACCAGGCGCTCGCCCTCCTCGCGGATGTCCCCCAACGCGTCCCCGCTGGCCCCCAGCGTGCTGACCGTGTGGTCGAACGCGTTGTAGACGTACGCCTTGCGCCCGTCCCGCGTGAGCGCGATGCCGTTGGGGCCCGCGCCCACGGACACCAACTGCCGCACCGGGCTGCCCTCACTCACCAGGTCCGAACCGGAGCGGCGCCACGAGGGCAGGACGGCCACGTTGTTCGAGTCCTGGTTCACCAGGAACAGCCACGCGCCCGTGGGGTCCACCACCGCCGCCGCCGGCCCCTGCAGGGGCTCCTTGAACGACGGGCTCGCGATGAGCGACGTGGGGTAGTCCGGCTTCTCCTCCGGCGGCGGCTTGCACTCATCCAGGTCGTCCACCACCGGCCGGGGCGCGTCGTCCTCCGCGTCGAAGGTGATGAGGCCCGCGGCCACCACGCCGCCACCGGCCGCCGCGCCGCAGGGCGTCCCGCCGCCGTACATGGAGTCCCCGGGATTGGGTCCGCGGCCGTCCACGGGTCCGCCCAGGGGGTCTTCGCGCGACCACAGCACCGGCGCGAAGAGGCGCCGGCCGTCCGGAGCGCTCAACAGGTCCACCATGCCGCGCGACCGGAAGGAGCGCGGGCCCGTCTCCACGGGCAGCGGCGCATCGCCCGCCGAGGAGGACCCGCCCGCCCTGGAGGGCAGCATCCGGTTGGCCTTCGCGAGCAGGTCCGTGCCGCCGCGCATCACCTGGGGCCGGTTCGCGTCCGACAGGTCCACCGTCATCACGTCGCCCTGGCGGAACAGCGACACCGCCGCCTTGCGGCCGTCCTCCAGCAGCGCGATGCCGCGCGGCTCCTCGCCCAGCGGCAGCTCCCAGCGCGCCGTGAGCGTGCCCGTGTCGATGGCGGTGAGGCTGCCCCTCGCGGCGGACTCACGCATGGCGCTGTTCACCACGAACAGCGTGCTGCCATCCGGCGACAGCGCCATCCCCGTGGGCTCCACGCCCACCGGGACGCGCGCGGCCTCCACCGCGTCACCCTTGCGGATGACGGACACGCTGCGGCCGCCCCGGTTCGTCACGTACACGGTGTCGTCCGGGCCCACTGTCACGCGCTCCGGGCGCGGGCCCACCCGCACCTCGGACACCTTCTCCCGGCGGGCCGTGTCCACCACGGCGAGGATGCCGTTGTCCGCGTCCACCACGTAGAGCAGCGAGTCGTCCCGGCTGAGCGCCACGGACCCGGAGGCGTTGCTCCAGGTGCCCGCCACCTCGCGCTCCTTGCAACCCGACAGCACCAGCGTCGTCACCGCGCACAGCGCGGCCCATCCCTGCCGTCGCATCGGAAATGCCATCCCCTCCCGCGAAGGCCTCCGCGCGCTCCTCCGGCCCCACCCTGCGCGCGAGCCCCACGGCCTGTCCGGAAGCGTGCCGGCCCTGCTCACACGCCGTCCCGAAGCCCGCATGCTCGCCCAGCCGCCCTCCGAAGTCGACGCCTTCCCCACCCGCCGTGTGCCTCCCGACAATGTCGGGAAGACTCCCCCCTCCCCCAAAAGCCGCGAGCGCCAGACCTCCGTCGCGTGTAGACACGGGGGGTCGTGTCTCGTCCCGCGCCCGTCATCCTCAGCTTCCGGCGCACGTTCGCGCTGCTCATCCTGCTGGTCGTGCTGCCGTCAGCCGGCCTGTCCGGCTTCGGCGTCGTGGCCATCATCAACGAGCGCGCCGCGGTGGAGAAACGCCTGGAGGCCGCGTGGCGGGGGACGCTGGCGGACCTGTCCGCGGAGGTGCCCCGCGCGCTCAGCAGCGGACGCCTGGAGCGCGTGGACAACGAGCGGCTGGCGTTCCTGCTGCCGGATGACCAGGAGCTGTCCGACCCGGACGGCTCCTTCCTCGTGGAGAACGGGCTCGTCCGCACGAAGGACCCGCAGTTGGCGGAGTCCCTGGCGGCGCTGGTGCCGGAGGCCGCCTCGCTGCCCACCGTGCCCACCGTCTTCTCGCTCGCCACGGGAGGCCGCGCGGTGATGGTGGCCGCCGAGCGCCAGGGCGCCACCGTGCGGGGCGTGCGGCTGTCAGGCGTGGCGCTGGACGCGCTCCTGTCGGAAAAGGCGCAGGGGCGGGCCACGTCGGAGCCCGTGCGCTTCACGCTCCTGCCCGTGCCTCGGGACACGTCCAGCGAGGGCGGGCTCGTCAACCGGCTGATGTCGGAGGTGGCCCAGGCGCGGCAGAACGCGCTGGGGCCGCCGGTGCTCGCGGAGCGGGTGCTGTCCGCGCCGCTGCAGGACTTCCGCCTGGTGGTGCTGCCCATGGGCGAGGACCCGGTGGCGAGCGCGTCCACGCGCAACCGCGCCGTGTACGGCGTGCTGCTGGGCCTGTTCTACCTGACGCTCACCTTCGGCGTGGGCTACACCGCCCGCGTGCTCTACCGCGAGGCGCGCCTGTCCCGGATGAAGACGGACTTCGTGTCGCTGGTGAGCCATGAGCTGCGCACGCCGCTCACGTCCATCCGGATGTTCATCGAGACGCTGGCCCTGGGCCGGCTGAAGGACCCGGCGCAGCAGCAGGAGGTGCTGGACCTGCTCACGAAGGAGACCGAGCGCCTGTCGGACCTCATCGAGCGGGTGCTGGACTGGGCGCGCATCGAGAGCGGCCGCAAGGTGTACCAGCGCGAGTCGCTGCCGGTGGCGAACGTGGTGGACGCGGCGGTGGCGGCCTTCCGCACGCAGCGGCACGGCGACGGCATGGAGTTCACCGTGAAGGTGGAGGAAGGGCTGCCCCACGTGGAGGTGGACCGGGTCGCGGTGGCGGGCGCGCTGCTCAACCTGTTGCAGAATGCCTACAAGTACAGTGGGCCCACCCACCGCAAAATCGCCCTCCGGGCACAGAGAGACGGCGGACACGTGAACCTGTCGGTGGAGGACAACGGGGTGGGAATCGCCAGGAAGGACCGCAAGCGCATCTTCGAGCGCTTCTACCGGGTGGACAACCTGCTCACGCGCAAGACGGAGGGCAGCGGCCTGGGGCTCGCCATCAGCAAGCGCATCGTGGACGCGCACGGCGGCCGCATCACCGTGGAGAGCGAGCCCGGCCAGGGCAGTTGCTTCACCATCCAGCTCCCGGTGGGCCGCGCATGAGCACCTCCGTCCCTCACGACGACAAGCCCCAGCGCATCCTGGTGGTGGAGGACGACCTGTCCATCCTCACCGGCGTGTCCATGAACCTGCGCTTCGAGGGCTACGAGGTGCTCCAGGCCCAGGACGGCCGCACGGGCCTGGCCAAGGCGCTGGACGAGGCGCCGGACCTGCTGGTGCTGGACCTGATGCTGCCGGAGATGAACGGCTACGAGGTGATTCGCGAGCTGCGCCAGCGCGGCCGGGACACGCCCGTGGTGGTGCTGTCCGCGCGGGGCCAGGAGTCGGACAAGATATTGGGCCTCAACCTGGGCGCGGACGACTACGTGGTGAAGCCCTTCGGGCTCCAGGAGCTGCTCGCGCGCATCAAGGCGGTGCTGCGCCGCCGGTTCGGAGCCACGGGCACCACGCCGCCGCCGGTGACGTTCGGGGACGTGAAGGTGGACCTGTCGCAGCGCACGGTGGCGCGCGACGGGCAGCCGGTGGAGCTGACGGCGCAGGAGTTCAAGCTGCTGGCGCACTTCCTCGCCCACCCGGGCCGCACCTTCACGCGCGAGGAGCTCCTGTCCGGCGCGTGGGGCTACCACTACGAGGGCAGCGCGCGCACGGTGGACAACTTCATGCGCCAGCTCCGGCTGAAGTTCGAGGCCGACCCGGAGGCGCCCCGGCACTTCCTCACCGTGCGCGGCCTGGGCTACCGCTTCGAGCGCTGAAGCGCGCCGCTCACGCCCCGGCGACGCCAATCTGGCGCAGGTCCTCCAGGTCGAAGGGCTTGCCGTCGAAGCGGCCGTAGCGCTCGCGCAGCGTGAGGCCGCTGGCGGTGAGCGCGTTCTCCAGCTCCTCCGGCAGGAAGTGCTTCAGCTTGAGGCGGCGGATGGGGCTCTGGCCGCCGGCGGGACGCCGCTCGCGCAGGTGCAGGGCGAAGAGGGGGCGGCGGGGCTCCACGGCGGCGCCGGGCTCGTCGTCATCGCGCGGCAGCACGGGTTCGCGCGGGGCGTTGAGCACGTCGTAGATGAAGGTGCCGCCGGGGGACAGGTGGTGGCGCACGGTGGCGAGGAAGGCCTCCAGGTCGTCGCGGCCGGACATCAGGCCCAGCGCGTGCTGCGGGGCGAGCACCAGGGGGAACTGCTCCGGCAGCCGCAGCGCGCGGGGGTCCGCTGCGATGAGGCGCGTGCGCGCGGAGACGTCCGGGGACTCGGAGGCGCGGCGCTCCTCGGCGGAGCGGATCATCGCCTCGGAGGGGTCCACGCCGACGGTGGAGAAGCCATGGCCCGCGAGCGACCAGGGCACCCGGCCGTTGGCGGCGCCCAGCACGAGCACGGGCCCGCCGTGCTCGGTTGCCTGCCGTGTGTAGAAGACGAGGTCCGGCTCCTGTCCCACGAGGGACAGCGGGGTGCGGCCGCGTGCGTCGTTCCCAGCCATTGCCCAGGCCCTAGCACGGTTGCGGGGCGCTCCGGGACTCCGGCGTTCACACAATGGGTAAAGGGTTGCCCACCCGGTGTCGCTCAACCGACGCCCACCGACGACGGCCCGACGGTGAGCGGCCCCCGAGGGCTGGCACCCTCCTTGCCTTGATGGCCGCGAACAATGGCTTCGTGCCGGGGGACCCTCTCCCGGCCTGGTGTGAGGTGGGCGGCATATGAGGCACGGGTGGCGGTGGACGGGAGCGCTCCTCCTGGCGGGAGCGCTGGGGTGGACGGGCTGCGGCGGGGACGACAACGACACGCGCAAGGTGGATGACCCGGTGGTCCCGGTGACGCCCGTGGACGAGGACCCGCGGCTGCCGGACGCGGGCACGGGTGAAGTGGACGCGGGCACCGGGACGGACGCGGGGACCCAGGTCCCCGACGCGGGCACCGGGACGGATGCGGGCACGGACGCGGGCACGGGGACGGACGCAGGGACTGGCACCGACGCGGGCACCGGCACGGATGCGGGCACGGGCACCGACGCGGGGGTTCCGGAGAAGGTCCAGACCTATCCCCGCCCGTCGGCCCCGGGCTGGACGTTCTACAACCAGGAGCAGGGAGCGCCGCGCTACGTGTACGGCATCACCGCCGACCAGGGTGGCAACGTCTGGGTCGCGGGCGGCGAGGAAGGCCTGTTCCTCATCAAGAAGGGCTCCAACACGATTCAGCGCTTCACGATGTCCGACGGCCTGCGCCCCTACGGACGCATGCGCGACGGCGTGGGCGGCCCTCCAGCGGGGATGCCGTACCTCAAGGTCATCTCCGTGGCAGGCGGCCCGGATGGCACGGTGTTCGTCGGCTACGCCGGCAAGCCGCCCCAGCCGGGCATGCCCACCTGCGAGGACGAGTGGGACCAGGCGGAGAATGCCCACCGCGAGCCTGACGCCAGCGTCTACAAGAGCGGCGACGCGGACAAGGTGACCCTCAAGGCCGACGGCTCCATCGACGTCGTGCACTACGACATCCACACCGGCCCCAAGAAGGTGAAGGCCGAGCTGCGCGGGCGCGAGAAGGTCTGCACCATCTACCGCATTGCCTACGACCCGGCGAAGGAGGTCGTCTGGTTCGGCGGCAACCACGGCTTCGCCATGGGCGACGCGAAGTTCAACGGCATCGTCCCGGCATACTGCTGGGACCCGCGTCCCTGGAACACGGAGGGCTTCAAGTGGGAGTTCGAGTGCGCGGGCCTCTACGAGCACGTGCACCCCGCCATCTCCGGCTCCGCGGGCGAGCTGCTCTCAGACCGCTACTACGGCATCTCCATCACGGAGAACCACGACGTCTTCTTCGGCGGGCAGATCCGCTCCACGCGCTTCCGCTACGGCACCAATGGGGATGATTACTGGACGGCCCAGAGTGAGACGGAGGACTCGGGCTACGACTGGAACCGCTTCGACATCTGGCCTGACGCCGTGCCGAACTACCCCACCGCCGCGCAGCGCGTGGACGACAACGTCTCCGGCATGGCTCCGGCGTCCAACGGCGGCGTATGGGTCGGCTCCTTCTACTACGGCCTCGCGCGGCTGAGCGCCAACGGGACCGTGGAGACCAAGGTGATGCAGGACCTGGTCAACTACACGCCCGCGAAGGGCGGCACGCCCGCGATGGCGCCCACGTCCGCCGTGGCGACGGACCCCTGGGACGGCAGCCTCTGGGTGGGCGCCAACTGGTGGGGCGGCATCACCCGCCTCAAGGGCGGCGGCACGGTGAAGTACAGCGGTGACGTCTTCGGCAACGTGGTCACCTCCGTCAGCAGCGTGTCCGACATCCAGTTCGACCGCTCCGCCGGCAAGCGCCGCGTCCTCGTCTCCTTCGAGGGCACCAAGAACGCGAAGACGGGCGTCGTCACCCCGGGCCTCATCGGCATCTACGAAGGCGACTGACGCACCCGCCACGCCGAAGTCCCGACACGGCCGTCCTCCCCTTCATGGGGAGGGCGGCCGTTGTCCTTGGGCCTGCAACTCCACACGCCGGTGATGAAGACGGCCCCATCTCTCGCACCGCGAGAAAACAAACTGGCGCACACGCTTTTGACGCGCCGTGCCCGGCCGCCCACCTGCCGGGCACGGCTTGCGCCGACAGACAGCCCGCGCGGGCCCGAAGCCGTCTAGACTCCCCGGCCGCTCATGCCTCCCGTTCCTCCCGTCCCCATCCCCACGCACACCGTCGTCGCCGCGCGGGCGCAGGGGGAACGGCTGTCCGCGCAGCGCTTCCACCTGGTGCTGCTGGACACCGAACGCGCGGGCACCGTGTACCCGCTCGCCACGGAGGACCTGCGCGTCGGCAAGTCCACCGACAACGACGTCGTCATCGACCACCCCACCGTCAGCCGCAACCACCTGGTGGTGCGCCGCCAGGGCGACCGCTTCCTCGTGCAGGACCTGGGCTCCACCAACGGCACCTTCCTCGACGGCGCCCAGGTGCGCGAGGCCTACCTGCGCCCCGGCGCCCTCCTGGAAGTGGGTGACGTGCGCCTGCGCTTCAGCCCGCAGATGACGCCCGTGCAGGTGGAGCCCACCGCCGAGGACCGGCTGGGCGACCTCGTGGGCCGCAGCGTGCCCATGCGGCAGATCTTCGCGCTGCTCCAGCGCATCGCCCCCACGGACTCCACCGTGCTGCTCGTGGGCGAGACGGGCTCCGGCAAGGGCGCGGGCGCCAAGGCCATCCACAAGTTGAGCCCCCGCGCGGCCGGGCCGCTGGTCGTCTTCGACTGCGCCAGCGTGTCGGACTCCCTCATCGAGTCCGAGCTGTTCGGCCACGAGAAGGGCGCCTTCACCGGCGCGGTGGGCCAGCGCATCGGGTGCCTGGAGCGCGCCCACGGCGGCACCCTCTTCCTGGACGAAATCGACGACCTCGCCCTGGACCTGCAGCCCAAGCTGCTGCGCGCCATCGAGGACCGCGAGTTCCGCCGCCTGGGCTCCTCCACGCCCATCTCCTTCGACTCGCGCATCGTCGTGGCCAGCAAGAAGGACCTGTGGGCGGAGACCCAGGCGGGCCGCTTCCGCGAGGACCTCTACTTCCGCCTGTCTGTCTTCACCGTCAGCCTGCCGCCCCTGCGCGACCGCAAGGAGGACATCCCGCTGCTCGTGGAGGCCTTCGCGGGCGAGGGCCTCTGGCCCCGGCTGCCGGAGAAGATCCAGGAGCAGTTCCTGGGGCACACTTGGCCGGGCAACGTGCGCGAACTGCGCAACGCCCTGGAGCGCGCCCGGCACATGGTGGACATCCCGGGCCTCGCCGGGGACAACCTCCTGCGCGAGTTCACCCGCGACGTGCCCGCCCCCGCCGGGGACTTCCTGCCGGTGGAGTTCACCGGGCCGTTCAAGGTGTGCAAGGACGAACTCGTCCGTGCCTTCGAGCGCGAGTACCTCACGCGCCTGCTGGGCCGCGCCCGGGGCAACATCGCCCGCGCCGCCCGCGAGGCGGAGCTGGACCGCAAGCACCTCTATTCGCTGCTGCACAAGTACGGGCTGGTTCAGAGCGAGTCGGACTGAGCCTTCGTGGCATGGTGGCGGCCGCTTCCGCGGTCCCCATCCCCCAGGAGGGCTTCATGAAGATGCGTCCGTCCCGCTGGCTCGGCGTGCTGTGCGCGGGTGTCCTGATGATGAACGCGACGGGCTGCTTCGGCTCGTTCAAGCTCACCCAGAAAATCTGGCAGTTCAACAAGGGCATCTCCGGCAACAAGTTCGTCCAGTGGCTGGTGTTCCTCGTGTTCATCGTGGTGCCCGTCTATGAGATTGGCACGCTGGTGGACGCGCTCGTCGTCAACAGCATCGAGTTCTGGACCGGCGGCAACCCGGTGAGCAGCGTGGAGGGAGAAGACTCCAACACGCGCATCGTGAAGCTCGGCCCCACCGACACGCTGAAGATGTCCCGCGACGTGGAGTCCGGCGTCATGCGCCTGGAGCTCCAGCGTGAAGGCCAGGAGCCGCTGGTGCGCTACTTCGAGCCGCTGGAGGACGGCATGGTCGCGCGCGACGAGGCGGGCGCCCTGCTCATCCGCGCGCAGGGCCAGGCGGACGGCGCGGTGAAGGTGACGGACGCGGGCGGCTCCACCGTGACGGTGCACGCGCGGGACGCGGTGGACGCCGCGCGCCAGCTCTTCATGGACGGTGGCGCTCCGGCGCTCGCGCGGTTCGCCACGCACCAGGGGCAGTTGTCCCAGGGCATGGCCACGCTCGACACCTGCACGCCGTAGCAGACAGCTTGGGGCTTCCGGCGCGAAACCACCGGAAGCCCCGGGGTGCTTCAGGGCGCGGGCTCGTCGACCACCACGTCGCCCAGGTCCGGGCCGAAGCCCGCGTCGAGCGCCAGGGAGTTGAACGTCCCCTCCATGCTGCGCCCCGCGCCGTAGCCGTCGCCCTTCTTGAAGGACAGGGAGAAGTCCCCGCGCGTGGCCTCGCCCACGTTGCCGCCTTCGTCCAGCACCAAGTCGCCGCGCTCCACCTGGGTGAAGACGCGCGCCGGCTCACCGGCGGCCACGTGCACCACCGACGCGCGGTCGCGGCCGGAGGGCGTGGTGCCGCCGAGCTGCACCTTCGTGCCCGGCTTCAGGTCCACGCCCTCCGTGTCCACGGTGAGCCGCGCGACCAGGTCCACGTCCAGGCCGTTGTTGCGGAAGTAGCTCACCTGGAGCGCCTCCGGGTTGCGGCGGATCTCCACCCGCGACACGTCGGTGACGGGGAACAATTCCGACACGCTGCCGGACAGCTCGTTGTCTCCGCGGCACGCGACGGCGCCCGCGCCGGAGAGCACGGCCGCGAGCCCCAGCGCCGCCACGGCGCGTCCCGCGAGGCTCACCGCTCCACCGCCAGCGTCAGGGCCTGCGTGCCGCCCGCGCGGTAGAGCACCACCCTCTGACCGGAGGACAGGAACGCCAGCTTGGGCGACCAGCCGCCCGCCGTGTCCACCGTCACCTCGCGCCACTGGTCCTCCACGCGCGTGGCGATGACGAGCGCGTCGTCGGACGGAGAGCAGCTCCCCTCGTTGCGCCCGGACTCCAGCGAGCAGATGTGGAACGCGATGGACGGGTCGTGCGTCTTCGGGTCGAACGCCAGCGACGGGTACCAGCCGCCGGAACCCGTCTGGTACACGGGGTCCGGCGTCGTCCAGTCCCCCGCCGCCGTGCACTTCGTGCCCGTGGTGCCCGCGCAGGTGATGAGCGTGAGCCGGCTGTTGGAGCGGTCCACCGCCGCGATGCCGAAGCCCACCGCCGGGTCGTACGCCATCGACGCGCCCAGCATCGTGTTGCCCACCGCCTGCACCTGCACCGGCGGCGTCCACGTGGTGCCGTCCGGGTTGCGGCGCTGGAAGAACACGTTCTGCCCCGGCGCGTCCGCGGCCCCGAAGGCCTGGTCGAACACCAGCGCGGGCTGCTCACCCGCCATCAGCATCTGCAGGTGCCCGCCGTACGCGTTCTTCTGGTCGCCGCCCGACGCCACCACCCGGTGCTGCCACGCCGTGGGCCCGCCGCTGGCCAGCTCCACGTCGCTGCCCGCCCAGTCCTGCTGCGGGAACTGCCCGTTGTGTCCGTCGCGGTACACAACCAGGGCCTGGCTGCCGCTGAAGACGATGGAGGGGTTGAGCCCCACCAGGTAGCCCGTGTCGCTCACCGGGTTGCCCGCCACGGCCTCGTCACCCTGGGTGACGGCGATGTGCTCGGTCCAGGTGCCGTTCGCGTTGCGGTAGGACACCGCCAGGTCGCTCTGGAACCAGAAGATGGAGTCATCGCTTCCGCCGCCCAGGTAGCTCACCGCGGGCTGGCCGGACGGGCTGAACGCCAGCGACACGCCGTACACGCGCTGCACGGTGGCGATGGTCTCCGCCTGCGCCTGCACCTGGCCGTCCCGCACCTCGCGGTAGCGCAGCTCGAAGTCCTTGTCGTTCACCTTCACGTAGTACGCGATGCCGATGCGGTCCTCCGGGCCCACCGCCATCGCGATGTTGGAGATGGCCGTCTGCTCGCTCGGCCCCGTGTCCACCGTCAGCCGCACGAAGGGCGTGTCCGTCGTTCCGCCGTCGTCCTGCGGCTTCGACCCCGCGTCCGGGTTGGCGGGCTTGCCGCCGCCACATCCCAGCGCGAGCGCCGCTCCCAGTAGCCACGCGTGCCGTTTCATACGGTTCTTCTCCTTGGTCCAGTCGGCCTGGTTGAGCGCGCCATCCTAGGGCACCTGGGCTAGGCTCGCATGTCATGGCTCGCGCGCGTTCGCTCCCCCCGAAGCTGTCCCGGCGCACCTTCATCCAGCGGCTCACCTTCTTCGGCGGCGGCGTGGTGCTGCTGGGCGGCGCTGCGTGTAAACGTTCGAAGGAGGCGGAAGCGAAGAAGGCCCCGGAGCCCACCGGCACCACCTCCGCCGGCCAGACGCTGCGCACCTTCTCCGCCTTCGAGTACGCCGTCGTCGCCGCGGCCACGGAGCGGCTGCTCCCCCGCGATGAAGACCCGGGCGCCCAGGACGCGGACGTGGCGCTCTACATCGACCGCATCCTGGAGACGCAGGGGCTGGAGTCCATGCACCGCGACTTCCTCCAGGGCCTGTCCGCGCTGGAGCGCCGCGCGCAGCGCATGTTCCAGAAGGGCTTCGCCCAGGCCACGCCCGAGCAGCAGGACGAGCTGCTCGCCCTCTTCAAGGACAGCCCCGCCGGCAGCGGCGAGGCCCACTTCTTCGAGCTGTTGATGACGCTCAGCCTGGAGGGCTTCCTGGGGGACCCGTCCTACGGCGGCAACAAGGGCCGCGTGGGCTGGCGCCTGATGGGCTTCGACACCGTGGGCACGCTCGCCATGGCCCCCCCGGAGGGCTACGACGGCCCGAAGTGCCTGCGCGAGTGCGGAGGTCACCACCCGTGAGCCTGCCTTCCGTGGACGTGTGCATCGTGGGCAGCGGCGCGGGCGGAGCGCCGCTCGCGCTGGAGCTGGGCAGGGCGGGCTTCAAGGTCGTGGTGCTGGAGAAGGGCCGCCACTACCAGCCCAGGGACTTCGTCCACGACGAGATCCTCAACAGCCGCCGCAACTTCTTCATGCCGCTGCCGTGGGAGGAGCCGCACCTGGTGCGCCAGGGGGCCAGGGGCCGCTACGAGCGCAGCAACGCCGCGTGGACCGCCAACTGCGTGGGCGGCGGCACCGTGCACATGAGCGGCTTCTTCTACCGCCTCAAGCCGGTGGACTTCCGCCTGCGCTCCACCCTGGGCGCCGTGCCCGGCACCACCGTGGCGGACTGGCCCATCTCCTACGAGGAGCTGGCCCCCTTCTACGACAAGGCGGAAGCGGAGCTGGGCGTGTCCGGCCAGGCCGTCCCCCACCCCTTCGCCGAGCCCCGCAGCGGCCCCTACCCGCTGCCGCCCCTGGACGTGCACCCGGTGGCGTCCGAAATCGACAAGGTGTGCGCGGCCATGGGCTGGCACGCCCTGCCCACCGCGCGCGGAATCATCAGCAAGGCCTACAAGGGCCGCTCTCCGTGCGCGTACTGCGCGCTGTGCGGCAGCTACGGCTGCGAGACGGGCGCCAAGAGCAGCACGCTCGCGAGCCTCATCCCCAACGCCATCGCCACCGGCAACGTGGAGGTGCGCCCGGGCAGCATGGCGCGCTCCATCGAAGTGGACAGGCAGGGCCGCGCGAAGAGCGTGGTGTACCTGGACAAGGACGGCGTCGCGCGGGAGCAGCCCGCGAAGGTCATCATCGCCTCCGCCACCGCCGTGGAGAGCGCGCGCCTCCTGCTCAACTCCACCTCCAGCCGCTTCCCCAACGGGCTCGCCAACGGCAGCGGGCTGGTGGGGAAGAACCTCCTCTTCAGCTCCTTCGGCGGCGCGCGGGCGCACTTCCGCGTGTCCAGGCAGAAGGCCGCGCGGCCCTGGCTCACGGACCCGGCGCCCTTCGTCAACCGCAGCCTCCAGGACTTCTACCTGATGCCGGACGGGCGCCATGGCTTCCGCAAGGGCGGCACGCTGGGCTTCATGTGGGCGCACCCCAACCCCATCTACGCGGCGGTGGGCCTGGCGGGCACCGGCAAGACGGGCGTGTTCGGCAAGGAGCTGAAGGACCGCATGCGCGCGTACCGCGACTCGCGCATCCTCGAGTTCGAGGTCTACGCGGAGTTCCTCCCCACGCCCGGCACCTCCGTCACGGTGGAGCCCGAGGTGAAGGACAAGTACGGCATCCCCGTGGCCGCCATCACCCTGGACCGGCACCCCGCGGACTTCGCCGCCACGCGCTTCCTGGTGGAGCGCGGCGAAGAGGTGCTGATGCGCCTGGACCCGGACAGCGTGGAGCGCGTGGGCACGCAGGGCGAGACGACCATCCTCCAGCACGGCACCTGCCGCTTCGGTGACGACCCGGCGGCCTCCGTGCTGGACAAGCACTGCCGCGCGCACGAGGTGCCCAACCTCTACGTCGTGGACGGCAGCTTCATGCCCACCGGCGGCAGCGTGCCCTCCACGCTCACCATCGCCGCCAACAGCTTCCGCGTGGCGGACCACCTGGTGCGCACGCTCAAGGGCTGAAGGCCGCGCGCTACTGGAGGCGCAGCGGCGTCACGTCCACCTTCACCACGTAGCGCGCCTGCATGTCGGAGTCGAACTCCACCAGGTGGTCCCCCACCCCGGTGACGTCCGCCTGCTGGGTGAAGACGCCGAACTTCTCCATCTGGTCCAACGCCGCGCGGCCCGTGGACGCCTTGCGCTGCCGTGCGCGGCAGCCCTCCTCGTGCACGGTGATGGCCGTCTCCTCCCCGGCCGCCGTCACCTCCTCCAGGTAGAAGCTCACCTTGATGGTGGAGGCCTCCGGCACGCGCACCAGCACCTGCCCGCGTCCGGGGAAGCGGCCCTCGGAGTAGCTCTCCGGCCCGAGGATGCAGCCCGCGTACTCGCTGCACACGGGCCAGGACGCCTTGCACACGTCCAGCACGCGCGCGCCGATGAAGTCCTCCCGCGAGCCGCCGCATGCGACGAGCATCAATCCCATCACCGCGCCCGCCAGTCGCGAGACATTCCGTGTTACAACACCAGACATTCTTTCAAACCTCACCGAGGAGTGGATGTCCATGCGCCTGCGCAACTTGTGGCTGCCCCTCACCATCATCGCCCTGGCGGGCTGCGGAGACGAGGCCGAGGAGCTGCCGAACACGCCGCAGTTGCTCATCGACCGGACGGAGCTGAGCTTCGACACGGAGTTCTCCGCTGGGACCTACGTGGGAGCCACGACCTTCAACACGCTCTACATCGAGAACCGCGGCCTCCAGACGCTGGAGCTCAACGAGGCCTCCATCTCCGGCCCCAGCGTCTTCACCATGAAGAAGCCGGAGACCTGGCCGGAGAACGGCCCCCTGAAGCTGGAGACCTACGAGCGCGCCTTCATCGAGGTGGCCTTCAAGCCCAACGCCGCGAAGGAGTTCACCGGCACGCTCACCCTCAAGTCCAACGCCGCCAACGGCGAGACGCGCGAGCTGGCGCTCAAGGGCAAGGGCATCGCGCCGTAGTCCCGGCGGTGCCCCCGGAGGCGGCGGAGGCGTGAAGCCCCGCCGCCCGCCCGGGCCCGCTAGCGGGTGAACTGGCAACCACCCACCCACGTGCCGCCGTCCTGCGTGGGCGCCGGGCACGACGTGGGCGCGCCACCATCCGCCGCCGTGTAGCCGCGCGGGTAGTCGCCGTAGCCGGTCCGCAGCGTGTAGCCCACGGGCGTGTAGTCCGTGCGCTCGGTGGCGCTCACCGCCACCTTGAGCGTGCCGCCCCGGATGAAGCGCCGCTCCAGGCAGGCGCACGCGTAGGGCGCCACCGTGACGCGCGTCGTGGTGGCCGTCTTCTCCAACTGGTACAGCGCCTGGTAGCTGCTGAGCGGCGCGCTCGCGGAGGTGTGCCACGCGCGCATCACCGTGGGGCTGTAGGCCAGCGTCAGCGCGCCGCCCATGCTGGTGGTCGTCACCGGCGTGCACGTGGCGGCGCCGCCGTCCGTGGCGGTGCCGTCGCAGAAGGTCACATCCAGCGCCAGCCCGTGCGGCGTGCCGCCATCCGGCAGGTTGTCCACGTCCCACTGCACCAGCCACGCCGCGTCCTCGGGCGCGCTCAGCGCGGGGAGCTGGTACTGGAAGGTGTCCGTGTCGGAGGGCACCGCGTCGTAGTCCGTGGGGCCGCGCACGCCCAGGCCCGTGGCGCGGTCGTTGCCCCGCAGCCGGCCGTGGCCATGCGTCAACTGGCCCTTCGCCTCGAAGGTGGCGTTGCCCACGGGCAGGCTGCCCGCGCCCACGCCGCCGAGCGTCTTGGAGCGCGCCTGCTCCACGCCCCCGCTGTAGGCGTTCTCCTCCTCCGCGTCCTCCGCCTCCCAGGACACCTCCAGCCGGTAGTCGCGGTCATCCGCCCAGTTGTTGCCGTCGTCCTGCACCACGAAGTGGTACGTCAACGACGCGGCGTGCGCGGGCACCGGCAGCGCGCCCTGGAAGTTGCTCAGGCCGGGGAAGCGCGCCGGGTCGCTCTCCTCGCGCAGCGACTGGATGCACAGCACGGCCTCCGCGTTGTTGCAGTAGGCCTGCACCAGCGAAGGCGCGTCGGGGTGCTCGCGCGCGTCGCGAGGGCACACGGTGGCGTCGCTGGTGCAGGTGGCGCGCTGCTCCGCGGTGACCGCCGTGCTCACCGTGGTGAACACCAGCACCTGCCGGTCCGCCAGTTGGCCCAGCGGCAGGGGCAGCGGGTCGAAGCGCGTGGGGGTGGGCACCTCCACCAGCCGGTAGCGCAGCACGCTGGGCTTCGCGTACGCGGGCAGGCTCAGCGCGAACCAGTCGCGGTCGCCCACGTAGCCCAGCCGGCCCTCGAAGGTCGTGGACGTCCCGGGCGAACCCACCAGGCTGCGGGTGAAGGCGCGGGCGTAGGCGTCGTTGTCCCCGGACTGGTCGCGCGGGTCCACCTCATCCACCACGCGCACCTCCACCTCGTAGGGCTGGCGCAGGTCGCCCGAGGGCACGGGCTCGTTGTTGCCCCGGTAGCCCTTCACCACCAGCCCCCAGGTGCCCGCCAGCTTCACCTTGCGCGCGGTGGCCAGCACGCCCGGGTGCACCTTGGGCAGCACGTTGCCCTCCGACTCCTTGTCGGTGCCGTTGGGGCGCACGAGCTCGTAGGACAGGCGGTAGTTGGGCGGGAAGCCCTGGTCCGGCGCGGTGATGCGCACGTAGGCGATCTTCCCCGCCGTCAGCGGGAAGCTGAAGCGGTCCACGTCGTTGTCCGTGGCCAGGTAGCCCTGCGCGGTGCCCACCTGCACGGCCCCCTGCGCCGCGAGCGCGATGGGCGTGGGCGTGACGTCGTTGGGCTCGTTCGCGTCCGGGTTCTCCAGCAGCTCCACCGTGAGCCGGTAGGGGTTGCGCGCATCGAAGTTGGGGCGCGCGGGGTTCGTCGGCGCGTCGCGCACCACGATGAGGAGCTGCGTGTCCGGCGTGGCGTACGGCAGGATGATGTCCACCGGCTTCGGCGCGCCCGAGCCGTGCTGGTCCGACTTCGCCACCAGCGCGGTGCTCTTGTCCTTCTCCTGCACCGTCACGGACAGGTTCACCGGCGTGCTGGACGCCAGGTACGTGCCGGTGACGTGCACCAGCGTGCGCGCGTTGGCGGTGGCGGGGATGCGGACGCTGTACCAGTCCTCGTCACCGGCCTTCACGTCGCCCGTGAGCGCCAGGAAGCGCTCCAGCGGCACGCCGGGCTTCAACTCGCAGTCCGCGTTCGTCAGCGCCTCGTCGCGGCTGTTGCAGAGGTCCTCCACCACGCCCGTGCCGGCGTCCGGCGTGTCATCCCCGCCGGAGGAACAGGCGGCCAGGAACAGGAGCGCGAGCGGGAGCAGTCGGGTGCGAAGGCGCATGGGGGGCTCGGGAGAATCAGGGGACGGGCGAGAGGGTCGGGACGACGCCGGGGCAGCCGTCCACGAAGTCCTCGGGGTTCACGCGGATGACGCCATCCGGAGGCGACTTGATGCCACCCACCGGGTAGCGCACGGAGTCCACGCGGAAGGTGCGCACCAGCGTGCGCGCGGTGGGGTCGTCCGCGGGCAGCATGGACACGGAGAGGTAGATGTCGTTGTAGCCCGCGCCGCGCTGCACGGTGCCGGCGTCCACGCCCCCGTCCACGCCGCCGTCGGCGACCATGGCGATGGTGGGCGCCAGCAGCACGTTGTCCACGCGGAAGCGGTAGCACTGGCGGCCCTGGTCATCCACCGGGCCGTCCGCCTCCAGGCTGTAGCGGTACGCGTCCGAGGCCAGGTTGGCGGTGTCCACCTGCAGGGGGCGCATGTGCATGCGCGCCTCGCTGCGGTTGGTGAGCCCGTCCGTGTCCGGGTCCTCGTCCATGTCGTTGCTGGAGCCCTGCGTGCCGCCCCGCCACTCCATGCCGTCCGGCACGCCGTCGCCGTCGCTGTCCTGGAGGGTGGCGTTGGTGCCGATGAACTGCTCGTCGCAGTCCAGCAGGCCGTCGCAGTCCGTGTCCACGCCGCGCAGCGCGGGCGGGCACCCCTTGTCCAGGCCGCCGCCGTCCGGCTGCACTTCCTGGGTGGGGTCGAACTGCACGCCGCGGTCGCGGAAGTACACCTCCACGCCGTCGCTGAAGCCGTCGCCGTCCGTGTCGCGCAGGTTGGGGTTCGTGCCCAGCTCGTACTCGCGCGCGTCGGTGAGGCCGTCTCCGTCCGTGTCCGCTTCATCCAGCGGGCTGCCCGGGGGCGCGGAGAAGTTGGAGGCCACGAAGTCCTTCACGATGAAGGCGCGGCGCACCTGGCCGAACTGGAAGTTGAGGAAGTTGATGGGCTCGTTGTTGCGGAAGTCGCGGAAGTTGCCGCCGCCCAGCGTGGCCATCTTCTCCAGGCGGTCCGCGTTCTGGTTGATGATGAGCAGCGGGCAGCCGCCGTCCCCGAAGCCGCCGTCCTCCGCCACCAGGTCGCACACGGACGGCACCGGCTGCGTGGGGTTGAAGACGTGCACGGTGTTGAAGCGCACGTCCTCCACCAGGTCGCGCAACTGGCGGATGCGCACCACCGCGTCGCCGCGGATGAGCTCGTCATCCTGGTTGTTGGTGGGCTTGCCGTCCGACAGGAAGATGACCGAGTAGCGCGCCTGCGCCAGCGCGTCGCTCCCGCTGGGCTGCTGCCGCGCCCGCGCGATGTCCGTGTTGATGAGCGAGTAGATGTCCGACAGCGGCTTGACGAAGTCCGTCGAGTCCCGGTTCGGCGACGTGTCCGTGTTGCGGAAGGTGAGCAGCTTCTCCGTGAGGATGGCCTTCGCGGTGGCGTCCAACTGGGACACCTGCACGAAGCCGTCCTCCGCCGGAGGCCCGGGGTCCTGCGTGAGGAACGCCGTGGTGCTGCCCGCGAAGAGCATCACCGCGATGGAGACCTCGTCGTCCTGCGGCAGGTTTTCAATCAGGTCCACCAGCGCCGTGGCGCGCGTGCCGTCCGGGTCGCTCACGCGCATGGACTGGCTGGCGTCCATGGCGACGATGATCTTGATGGGCCGGATGACCTCGTTGGCGCCCAGCGTGCAGAAGCGCCCGTCCAGCGCCACGGCCCGGTCCGCGGGCACCTCCGTGTCGCGGCGCGGGTCGTAGAGGTACGAATCCGTACAGGCCACCACCACGGCGAACCCCACCAGGGTGAGGGCCAACCAACGTCCCGCGCGGCTCACGGCGACGCGCCTCCCTGCGACGGCGACACGCCGACGCAATTGCCCTGGGCTCTCCAGGGGTCCACCAGTTGATCCGGCCGGCGGAAGTCACCGTCATCCATGGCCAGGTCCGGCCCCAGCGGCACGCGCACGCTGGGCGGCGCGTACTGCGCCCACGCGCACGCGGTGCGCCAGACGCCGTAGTCCGTGGCCACGCCGCTCTCCGGCGCCTCCGCGAACCACACCTTGAACAGGTTGTAGCCCTGCTTCACGCCGGAGCGGTCCGGCGGCGTCACCAACTGGAGGTTGGACACGGTGAAGTCGTAGCAGACGCCGTCCGTGTCGGTGCCGCCCGGGACCTTCGTCACCTCGTACTGGATGCCGTACTTGTCGTGGAAGGGCCGGTCGCGCCGGGTGGGGTCGCTGCCGGCCTTCAGCTCCTCGTCGTCCGGCACGCCGTCGCCGTCCGTGTCCAGGCCGGCCACGCTCGACTGGAGCGGGTTGAGGCCGTACTTCGCCTCCAGCCCGTCCGGCGCGCCGTCGCCGTCGCTGTCCACGATGCCCTGGCGCGTCTTGAGGTAGGCCTCGGCGAACTGCGACAGCCCGTCACCGTCCGTGTCCCGGCAGATGCAGCCGGGCGTCAGCGGGGACTGCGGGTTGCAGCCGCGCGCGTCCAGGTCGTTGC
This sequence comes from Corallococcus sp. AS-1-12, assembly GCF_020036995.1. Taxonomy (NCBI): domain Bacteria; kingdom Pseudomonadati; phylum Myxococcota; class Myxococcia; order Myxococcales; family Myxococcaceae; genus Corallococcus; species Corallococcus sp. AS-1-12. The sequence continues at coordinate 258,878 of NZ_JAIQDD010000009.1, forward strand.
CCGGCTTGAAGCCCTGGTCCTGGCGCCGGTACTCGAAGCCGTCGCTCAGGCAGTCCCCGTCACTGTCGATGGTGAAGGGGTTCGTCTTGAGCGTGAAGCTGTTGTCCAGCGAGTCCGGGACGCCGTCGCCGTCGCTGTCCAGCACGCGGCCGTCATCCCCCGGCGCGGAGCTCAGGGGCTCCACCAGCAGCGTCTTCATCACGTTGGGCGACGCGAAGGAGGAGTAGTCCAGCGCGCCCAGGCCCAGCTCGCCGATCTCGGCCGTGTCGCTGAACTCCTGGTACACGCCATTGCCCATCTCCGCGAAGCGCTTGAGCAGGTACGAGGCGATCTTCTTCGCCGCCGCCGGGTACTGCGCCTCCGGGACGCCCGGGTAGGTGCCGTAGATGTCCTGGCAGATGGGGCCACAGGCGCGCACGGCCTCCTCGTTGAAGAGCAGCACCGTGTGCATGCGCACGTCGCCCACGTTGTACTGCGTCTTGAGCTCCATCAGCCGGCGCACGTAGCTGAAGAGCTGGTAGTTCTGGTTGCGGTCCGTGCCCACCTCGAAGCCGGTGATGGCGTCCGTGGTGCTGGTGGCGTTGCAGAAGCTGGAGATGGAGTCGCGCCAGGTGAGGTCCGGCGTGTCCGGCCCCGCGTAGACGGACAGGTCGTCGTTGGCGGAGCAGCGCGGGTACGGCGTGCCGTCCGTGAGGAACACCACGACGTAGCGCGTGCGCGGAAGGAGCTCCGGCGTGGCCTGGGACACCGCTTCGATGTCGCTGGCGATGAGGCTGTACGCGTAGCTGAGCGCGCCCTGGTAGTCCGTGCCCTTGCCCAACTGCGACTGCAGGCCCTCGATGTAGCCGTTGATGTTGCCCGGCGGCGCGAAGCGGTCCCCCGTGGAGGCCGGCGGCCAGGTGTTCTTCACGTTCGTTTCGAACGGGGCGATGGCGATGCTGATGTTGCCCTGGCGCGCGTCGTTGATGCGCCGGAAGCCGTTCACCAGGTTCTTCAGCGCGCGCACGCGCGCGGGCTCCGTCACGCCCGGCGGGATGATGGCCTGCACCTCCGCGCGCTCGCAGAAGCCGCTGCCCTCCTGAGAGCCCGGCGGATCCGACACGCACATGCTGCCGGACTCGTCCACGACGAGCACCACCTTCACCGGGAAGCCGGTGGGGTTCGCCGGGCGCGTGCACACCCGGCCGGTGAGCGTCAGCCGGTCATCCAACTGGGACTGCTCCTGGGCGCGCGGCTCCAGGAGCGTGTCTGAACAGGACAGCACACCCAGGGCCAGGAGGCCGGTCGCAAGAAGCGGAACGACGAGCTGACGGCGCATGCGATGCGGACCTCCTGGCATGGGGGACATCTCTCTTTACGCCTTCTTGCGGCGGCGCAGCAGCAGGCCGAGCACGCCAGCGCCCAGGGCCGCGGCGCTCCCGCCCGCGGGCAGCGAGGTGCAGCCGCCACCGGAGTTGTCGTCCTTGCCCACCTTCACGAAGAGGCTGGACACGGAGGCGCGCTGGTCGGGGAACACGCGGTCCGCGAAGGCCAGGCGCGTGGACACCTGCAGTTCGTACTCGCCTTCCTTGTCCGGCTGGAAGTTGGGCACGCTGCCGTCCACGTACTGGTATTCCCAGTGGCGGCTGTAGGTGACGGCGCCCTTGGGGTTCTCCACCACCGCGGTGGAGCCGGAGGGACGCTTCACCACCGTCCACGTGTACTCGATGGCCGCGCCGTTGCGGTTGGCGAACAGGGGCGGGCGCACGGCCATGCCCGTCTTCTCCACGCTGATGACGCCGCCGGTGCCCACGCTGAAGGGCGACTTCGGGTCGAGGCAGTCGTTGGGGTTGTCCTTGTTGAGCACCACGCAGTAGCGCGTGTCGCACGCGTCGCCCAGGCCGTCGCCGTCGTCATCCGCCTGGTCGCGGTTGGCCACCGCCGGGCAGTTGTCCGCGGTGTTGAGCACCGAGTCACCGTCGATGTCCGGGTCGCACGCGTCGCCGATGCCGTTGGCGTTGGTGTCCTTCTGGTCCGGATTGGACAGGCCGGGGCAGTTGTCCAGGTTGTCGGAGACGTTGTCGCCGTCCGCGTCCACGCGGCACGCGCTCACGTCCGCCGGGAGCTGCTGGTTCTCATTGGCGATGAGCGGGCAGTTGTCCTCGCCGTCCTTGCGCCCGTCGTTGTCGTCGTCGTCGTCACAGACGTCGCCAATGCCGTCCCCGTCGTTGTCCGCCTGGGTGGCGTTCGGGATGGAGGGGCAGTTGTCCTCGCCGTCCGGCTTGCCGTCGTTGTCGTCGTCCGGGTCGCACGCGTCACCGATGCCGTCACCGTCGGTGTCCAACTGCGTGGCGTTGGAGACGGCCGCGCAGTTGTCGCAGGCGTCGCCAGCGAGGTCGCCGTCACCGTCCGTCTGGTCGCGGTTCGACGTGAAGGGGCAGTTGTCCTTGTCGTCCGCCTTGCCGTCGCCGTCCGCGTCGTCCGTGTACGACAGCGTCTTGCCGTCGTCCGTGTACGCCACCCAGACGGAACAGCCGCAGCCACAACCGCAGCCGCCGCCCTCCTCCTTGGGGCGACCGCACTCATCTCCGAGGCACTCCGGGTTGTCCGGGTTCTGCTCCTGGGCCTGCACGGTGCGGGGGCTCAGCACCAGGAAGGCTCCGAGCGCCAACATGGGGGCAATGCGACCAATCGTCATGGTGACTCCTTTCACAACCCCCGCCCTAGCAAGAGGCGATCCCGCGTCTGTAGGAGTTTCAGGGTCAGGAACTTCAAGGGGTTATGCGTGCGGAAGCGACTGCTACAGGATGGGTGTGGGGGGGACACCCCATTGAGACTGTGGGGAACACCCCACGTCAGCGGGCCGCCTCAGGTGCCCACGATGAAGTCGTCGGAGACGAGCGGGACCATGCCGGCGGGGGTGCGGCCCGTGTCGGGGTCGTATTGGATTTCCTGGATGAAGAGCGAACCCACGCCGGCGCCGCGCGGATCATTGTCCCGGCCCACCTGGAGGTAGAGGTAGACCTCGTTGGTACCGGCGGGGATGACCTCGCCGGGAATCAGCGGGTGGGGGCGCTCCACGGTGGGCACCAGCGAGACGTTCTCCACGCGGGTGCGGTAGCAGGCGCGGTCGCTGGTGGCGGTGGGGGGCAGCGGGACGATGGAGTAGCCGTAGCCGCGCTCGCGGTGGAAGTCGAGGTCGGCGCTGAGCGGGTCGCCGTGGGCCTCCACCTCCGCCACGTTGGAGATGCCGTCGCGGTCGGTGTCGAGCAGGTCCTCGGCGATGAGCGGGTTCGTCTGGGACAGGGCCTCCACCAGGTCCGGCAGGCCGTCGCCGTCGGTGTCGCCCACGCAGGGGTCGCTGCCGAGCACGCGCTCCTCGCAGTCGTTGAGCCGGTCGCCGTCCGTGTCCTGCACCACGCTGCAGCCGTTGATGATGTCCACGGCGAGCGGGTCCAGGCCCATGCGCAGCTCCACGCCGTCCATGAGGCCGTCCTGGTCGGTGTCGGGGACGGCGGGGTCCAGGCCCAGGGCGCGCTCGTCGTCGTCCGCCACGCCGTCACCGTCGCTGTCGGTGAGCATCTGGCCGTTTCTCACCTGCACGTTGCGGTTGAAGGCGAGGAAGCGCTTCAGCTTGAGCGCGTTGTCGAGCGCGCTGTAGTCCAGCAGCCGGAGCGCGTTGGGCAGGCCCACGAAGTCCGTCTCCACGGGCGCGCTGCCGCCCGCGTTGGCGATGGCGGCCACCTGCAACCGGGTGACGGGGTCCGGCGTGGCGTCGCGGACGTAGATGGGCTGGACGCTGACGGCGCCCGCGCCCAGTTGCTCCACCAGGCCCTTGAGCTCGCCCACCACGGCGGTCAGCTCGCACTGGCTGCAGGAGGCGTTGCACTGGGCCTGGGCCTCCGGGGACGCGTTGCAGCCGGCGGCCTGGGACAGCGCGGTGCAGCGGCTGTCGATGCCGATGTTGAAGGCCGGGTTGTCACAGCTCACGTCGGAGCTGCGGATGACGGGCGCGACCACGTAGCGCGAGCGCGCGACCTCGCCCCTGCAGGTGGCCTGCATCTCGCCGGACATCAGGCTCTTGGACAGCCGCAGCGCGGAGCGGATGCTGATGGGGCCGTCCTGCTGGTAGCTGGCGTAGCGGGGCAGCACGGCCTGGAAGCTGGCGGCGTCCGTGAAGCTGCCCTGCAGGCCGGTGGCCACCGAGTGGAAGGCCACGAGCCCGAAGCGCATCTGGGGGCCGGTATAGCGCGAGGTGAGCGTGGTGAGCCCGTCCACCGCGGAGCCCACCACCTCCGGCTCCACGCCGGTGCCGCCCTGCAGCGCGAAGATGACCTTCACGGGGAACGCGTCGCCGGTGGCCTCGGGGACGCAGAGGTCTCCCTCGAAGTTGGCGCGGTCCCGCGTGCCGCCCGCGCGGTCGTCAATCGAATAGAGCCCTGCGTCGGTGCACGACAGCCACAACATGGGAAGCAGGAGCCAGGCGACCCGGGGGGAGGAACGCATCCGTTGGATTGTAGACCTCAGCCCCCCCTTCCAACGCAAGCGACCCGAGGGCGGCGCCGCGTGAGGCCCCCGACACCGCGCCCATCCCTTCGTCCCCGCCAAGAAATGCTCGCCGCCAATCCGGCTGGAATGTCCACATCCCGCCTGGAATCAGCTCCCAACAGAATCCTGGTCTTACCGGGATGGTTCCGATTTCGGGGAGGGGAAAGACATTGCCCATGCAGTTCAATCCCCAAGGAGCAAGACCATGAAGAAGACGCACGTGAAGCTGGGCGGGACCGTGGCGATGTTCGTGCTGGCGCTGGGTGCGACGGGCGCGATGGCCAACAACCCGCGGCCGGCGGTTCCGCTGGAGGAGGCGGTCCTGGTGTCGAAGAGCACGTCCATCGCGGGGCGGAGCAGGCCGAACTGCGGCAACACCTCGGGCTCCACCTCGGGCTCCACCTCGGGCACCTCCGGTGGCAACACGACGGGTAACACCTCGGGCAACACGACGGGCAACACGGTGGGCAACACGACGGGCAACGTCACCGGCAACCTCGCCGGCGCCACGACCGGCTCCACGACCGGCGCCGTGCTCGGCGACATCCTCGGCACCGTGCTCGGCGACCTCCTGGGCTCCACGACCGGCACGCTGCTGTAACGCGTCCTCGCTGACCGGCCCATCGCGCCCCAACGCGTAGCGCTCAGCGCCCAAGCCACCCTGTGACGCCGGAGGACTCCCGCCTCCGGCGTCCCTCTTTTCCGGAGCCCCCATGCGACCTGCCTCACCCTCCCTGACACCCTGGCACGGGCTCGTCACCGGCCTTGCCGTGCTGCATCTGATGCTGGTGACCTGCGGTGCACTGCACATCCGGCTCTTCCAGGCCCCGACCGGCACGAATGCCTGGGTCCGGGGATACGCGCATTGGACGGGCGCGGCCAGCCGCTTCAGCTTCTTCGCGCCGGGGGTGAGCCCGGCGGTGCGTGTGTCGTTCGACGTGGAGCATCCAGACGGCGAGCACGAGCAGGACGACTTCCAGTTCGACAACGACGCGTTGAACGTGCGCGTCTACGCGATGCTGCTGCGCTTCGACCTGAACAATGGCCAGGACGCGATGGCCCGCGCCTGGGCCGCGACGATGTTCGGACAGCACCCGGAGGCTCGCGCGGTCACCGTGCGCATGGAGCTGCTCGAGGTCCCCACCATGGAGGCGCACCGGGACGGCGCGCCGCTCGTGTGGACGGAGACCTACAAGGCGGTCTTCGAGCACCGGCTCGCCTCCGCCCCCTCCCTCGGCGCGCAGGCGGTGGCGCCATGAGTGCCTCCCTGCGCCAGCGTCCCACCGCGGGCCAGCGCCTGGCCGCGTTCATCGCCGAGCCCTCATCCCCCGGGCCGCTGGGCATCCTGCGCATCGGCGTCGCGCTGCTGCTGCTCGTGCAGGCATGGAGCATGTCGGACAGCCTGCAACTCCTGGTGGATGACCGGGGGCTGGTCCCCTGGAGCATCTCCGAGTCCCTGGCGACCGAATTCGTGCCCCGGTTCGCCGCGCTGGTGGCCGCGATGGCACCGCTGGGGCTCTCCTCCGAGGCCGTGGTCCGAGGCGTCCTGCTCATCTACTGCGTCTCGCTGGTCGGGCTGCTGCTGGGCCTGCGCACGCGGCTGTCCGCGGTGGTGGCGTGGACGTCCCATACGGTGATCCTCAACAGCAGCCCATTCCTGGTCTACGGCGTGGAGACCTTCGCGCACATCAGCCTGTTCTACTGCGCGGTGATGCCGGTGGGCGAAGCCTTCTCGTGGGACGTGCGCGTGGGGCGGGCCTCCGGCGCCCCTTCCGCCATGGCGACGCTCGCGCTGCGCGTGTTGCAGGTGCACCTGTGCATCATCTACTTCGCCACGGGCATCGAGAAGCTGCTGGGGCCGCTCTGGAGAGAAGGCACGGCGATATGGAAGGTCCTGATGCAGCCCCAGTATGGCCAGTTCGACTTCGCGTGGCTCGCGTCGGTGCCGTGGGCGGTGAAGCTCACCTCGTGGGGCACGCTGGTGGTGGAGGTGGGCTATGCCCTGTTCGTCTGGCCCCGGCGGACGCGGGGGCTCTGGGTGGCGATGACGGTGGGCATGCACCTGGGCATCGCGGTGATGATGGGGCTGTGGATGTTCAGCGGGATGATGGCCATGCTCACGTTCGCGGCGTTCGGCTGGCCGCTGCTCTCCCAGGCGCTGGCCACCCGGGTCCGCGCCGAGGTGCTGCTCCCCTTCCACTCGAATCCCGCGCGTTAGGGTGACGGCTCCCGGGGAGCGCCGTCCGCGGGAGGAGCCTCTGACTCGGGAGCCGGGGCGCGCGTCACGCGCAGCCTCGGCTTCGCGAGGTTGGCGGCATCCAGCGCATGGACGGACAGCTCCACGTCGACACAGGCAGGTCCGGGTTGCCCGGTCGCGGACTGTGGGAAGAGCGGGACGGACACATCCCGCCCGTACCACTGGCCTGGCTTGAGGAGGAGGATGTCCTCTTCCCTGCGCGGTGGCGTCCGGACATCGACGTCGAGGAGCGGCAGGGGCTGCCCGCTGGCACAGTCCAGGACCCGCTCCACGGTCAGCGTGTGGCTCTCGATGAGCCGCCGGTCCAGGCACAGGCTTCCACTCGAGGTCCCCAGCAGCAGGCGTCCCGACAAGGTCTGTCCGTCGAAGCCCGCGTGCTGGAACTCCACCCGAGGGGTCGCCGCTTCATGCTTGGGGCATGTGGCGGGTGGAGTGTCGGCACCGGGCCGCGAACTGGAAAAGAGTCCCCCCTGACACGCGGTCAGGCTCATGAGGCCGAGGGACAGGAACATCGAGCGGGTCATTCGCACCGGAGATCTCCATCATCGCCAGGAACCCCAAGGCCCTGCCGATGCTTCCAGCCGCAGGCATGGGCCAGTTCATGCACCGTCGTCCCTGGTCACAGCGTGAGCAGGTACGCGAGCAGGTCGTCCCGCTCTTCGGCGCTGAGTTCCTGCGCGGCGCCGTGGTTCAGGCCTGGGGTCTCCAGCAGCGTGCGCAGCGGGAAGCGGGAGCCCACCACGAGCCGGTCCTCCTGCACCGCGTAGCCCGCCGTGGCGCTCGTCAGCAGGGGCCACACGTCCCAGGTGCCCACCAGCGAGGGCGGCGCCGCGCCTGTCACCAATTGCTGCTGCTCCAGGCGCAGCGGCAACGCGATGGGCGTGCCCACGTCCTGGTACTGGCCCCGCGTCGCGGGGTCCTGGTCCAGCGTGAAGAGGGGCGCGGGGTGGCAGGCCAGACACCGGGCCTTCCCTTCGAAGAGCGCCAGCCCCTTCACCGGGTGGCCGGTCCTTCCGTCCGGCAACGTGACGGTCTCCAGCGGCGCGCCGCCCTCTCCCCGGTAGGGGTTGGGCGGTGTGGGCAGGAGCGAGGTGTAGAGCGCCAGGGCCTCCACCTCCGACGGCAGCGGATCCGGGTTGTGGTAGCGGTTGCGTCCCCCCACCGTCTCCGCCGTCTCCGCGATGCTGCGCGTGCTCGCGGGCGTGAAGTAGGGCGGCGTGTCCCGGCTACCCAGGGCCGTCGTGGACCGGTAGATGCGCATGGGGCGCGTCTTTTCAAAGAAGACGCCGCCCGTGTGCCCTTCGATGTGGCACGCGTCGCAGCTCATGCCCGTGCGCCCCACGTCGGTGAAGTAGAGCACCTGGCCCAGCCGGCGCTGCTCTCGCGAGCGCACGTCCACCACCGGCCACTGCCGCGCCACGCGCGCCCTGCCCGCGCGCGCCTCGCTCACGTCCACCACCGCCACCGTGCCCGTGAAGCGGTTGAGCACGTAGAGCGTCCGCCCGTCCGGGGACAGCGCCAGCGAGCGCGGCCCGGAGTGCAGCTCCAACCCCGCCCTGCCCTTCGTCCCCAGGTCCTCCGCCGGGCGGATCCACGGCGTGCCCTCCGGCGCGGGCACCGGCAGCGTCTGGAGCACCGCCTCGCGCGCCGCCGCGTCGCTCTTCACCAGCGCCTTCGCGTCCAGCACCCGCACCTGGCCCAGGCCCACGTCCGCCGCGTAGAGCAGCCCGGCGCGGTCATCCAGCGCCAGCCCCTCCGTCACGCCCGCGCCGAAGCCCCGGTGCCGCACCACCTGCTGCCGGTCCAGGTCCAGCACCGCGACGCCGCTGTTCGCGCTCACCTCCATGCGCTGGGCGTTGGGGCCCACGTTCGGCCCCAGGCTCGACATGAAGAGGCGCTTCAGGCGGTCGCTCGCGACCAGGGCGCGCGGCGCCTTGCCGCCCATCACCTGCGCGGAGAAGGCCTCCGTGGTGCCCCCGATGATGGGGACGCCGGGCTTCGGCACCACCGGCGCCAGCTCCCGGCCGTCATCCTGGCGCAGCAGCACCACCTGCCCCGTCTGGAGGCTGCCCACCGCGAGCAGCCCGTTCCACCGCGCCATCGCGCGCGGGTTCGGATCCACGGCCGCGCGCCACTGCTCGCGGCCATCCTCCAGCGCGAGCGCGTGCACCGTGTCGCGCAGGTGCTCGGCGACGAAGGCCACGCACTTCGCTCCGTCCACCTCCAGGCCCCACACGCCCGGGGGCGCGGGGACGACGCGGGCCCTCCGCTCCGGCGCGTCCAGCGCGTACAGCCAGAGCTCCGCGCCATACCGATGGGCCACGCCCAGCCAGGGACGGCCGCTGGCGTCCTTCCAGGTCGCGAGCGCCGACGGCCCGTCTCCCACCGCCATCGCCTCCACGCGCCCGGACGCCACGTCCAGCGCGAACACCGTGTCCGTGGGCGGCGACGCGACGAAGAGCGTGCGCCCGTCCGGGGACAGCGCCGTGGCCGTCAGGTCCGGGAAGGCCGCGTCGTTGACCAGGGTGAGCCGCGCGGTGCCCGTGGGCCTTGGGCCGGTCGCGGCGAGCGACAACTGCACGTCCGTCTGGAAGGTGCCCTCGGGGAGCTTGAGGTCGGGGGGGAGCCTCGCGTAGCCATGGCGCGCGTCCACCACCGTGAGCGGCACCTCCCGTGACAGGGGCGCCCCGAGCACCAGCCGCAGGCCCGGCACCAGGTTCTCTCCGTAGACGGAGAGCGGCTGCGAGGTCTGGTTGCTGGTCAGCTTCGGCCCCACCGCCTGGAGGATGGGGCGCGGCCCGGCGGGCGCGGTGGGCGGTGTGGGCGCTGGAGCGCGCTGGGGCTTCACCGCGAAGAGCCCCAGGCCCAGGAGCACCAGGGCTCCGAGCGCCGCCGCGATCCATCCCCGATGGCGAGTGACAGGTATCACGCGTGTGCAGTCCTCCCGCGCGCGAGCATCCTCCATCCGCCCACCGTGTCACGATGACTTCTCACCACGTCTGCTCGCATGGTCGGGAGGCGCCGCGCGGAGGGAATCCCACGGGACGTTTCCAGCATCCCGGCACGAAGCAGGACGCGCCGTGGAGCGTCCGCCCCAGGTGAGGTGGACTGCCCCCCACACATGATCCCCACGGCCCGCGCCATGGGGCTGGAGTGTGCGTTGACAGGTCGGGGCTCGCATCGCTTAACCTGTTGATGATGCGACGTTTCCTTCTCTTCTGTGCCGTCGCCAGCGTGCTCGGCTTCGGTCCCCTCTCCCCCGCGAACGATGCCTGGGCCCAGGGGCGTGCACGCGCCTCCAAGACGAAGGCCGCGAAGGCACCCAAGGCCAAGAAGGGCTCGAGCAAGGCGCCGCCTCGCATCGAGACGAAGTCGAGCACGGCCGTCACGGATCCGGTGACGGGGGATGCCTCGGCCGCCGCGACGTCGGCGCCGCCGCAGCGCGGCCCGTCGCGCATCGACTTCGACGACCGCCTCATCCAGGGCCAGACGAACAAGTCCGGCGCCGTGTATCTGTATGACCGCAAGGAATTGAAGACGCGGTCGATGCTTCGCGAGCGCGACAGCTTCCGCTCGGAGACGCTCGCCACCGTCTACGATCAGTAGGGCCGTACCGCCCATCACCCCTCGAAGGGAGCGTCACCGTTGAGCGGCCAGCCCAGCGTCCTGCAAGTCGTCATCCTCCGCGACGGCCTCCTGGTGGGGACGGAGGTCTTCGTCCCCGGCACGTACGCGCTCGGCTCCGATGCGTCGTCGGATCTGCGCTTGGACGACGCGGCCGTGTCGCCGCGCCATGCGCTGCTGTACTTCCAGAACGGCCGCACCGCGATCCAGGACGCGGGCGGAGGCACCAACGGCGTCTTCGTCAACGGGCACCAGGTCACCGCCTGTGAGATCCGCTCCGTGGACGAGGTGCTGTGCGGGCCGTTCGTCCTGAAGACGCGGATCCTCAACCAGCGTCCCGTCGAGACCAAGCCGCAGCCGCCGCCGGAGGTCGCCGCGCTCCTGGGAGGTGCGGGGGCTCCGCCCGCCGCGCCCGTGAATGGTGGCAACGGAGCGACGCACGCGTTCGGGCCCGCGAATGGCTTCGCGCCCCAGCTCGGCGCGCAGGCCGCGCACGCGCAGCAAGCCGCGCTCGCGCAACAGGCCGCGCTGGCACAACAGCAGGCCCAGCAGGCCGCCTACGCGCAGCAGCAGGCTCAGCAGGCCGCGCTGGCACAACAGCAGGCGCAGCAGGCCGCCTACGCCCAGCAGCAGGCACAGCGAACCGCGCAGGCCCAGCAGGCCGCACACGCGCAGCAACAAGCCGCGCTCGCGCAGCAGCACGCTCAACAGGCCGCACTCGCACAGCAGCAGGCCCAGCAATCCGCGCTCGCACAGCAACAGGCTCAGCAAGCCGCGCTCGCACAGCAACAGGCTCAGCAAGCCGCGCTCGCACAGCAACAGGCTCAGCAGGCCGCATACGCGCAGCAGCAGGCCCAGCAGAACGCATACGCGCAGCAGCAGGCCCAGCAGGCCGCCTATGCCCAGCAGCAGGCCGCACACGCGCAGCAGCAGGCCCAGCAGGCCGCCTATGCCCAGCAGCAGGCCGCGCTCGCGCAGCAGCAGGCCCAGCAGGCCGCACACTCGCAGCAGCAGGCGCAGCAGGCCGCCCATGCCCAGCAGCAGGCCGCGAAGGCGGCTCACGGGCAGCAGGCCTCGCATGCGCAGCCCTCGGCCTCGAAGCCGGCTCCTGCTCCCGCCGTTCCCGCGGGCACCGTCCCCTCCACCCGGCGCCGTCCTCCTTCGGAGGCCATGCCCAGCCTCCTCGTCGCGGACGACCTGCTCGCGGACGTGGACACGGACGTCGCCGCGCCCACCTCCGGCCCCCTCGTCCTCGACGCGGCCCCGGCCAGCCGCCCCACGCACGCGCCGAAGATCGGCCCGGGCAAGGGCGCGGCCCAGCTCTACCTGGAGCTGTACTGGGGCGCCGTGCGCCGCGACGCGCGCCGCTTCACCCCGGACGCGAAGAAGCCCGTGAAGGCCGCCGTGGACGAGCTGGCCCCCATGCCGCTGTGGGGCTTCTCCCTCCCCGAAGGTGACGACTTCACCCTCGCCGAGTCCGTCAACGGCAACTACCGCCTCTTCGTGCCCCCCGGCACCGACGTGGAGAAGGCGAACGGGGACGGCCGCTTCGCCCCCGTCACCACCGCCGCGCTCGAGTCCGACGGCAGCCGCCGCTTCGTCACCCTGCGCGACGGCGCCGCCGCCCGCCTCACCCAGGGCAAGATGTCGCTCGTCGCCTACGCGGCCCCCGCCCCCGAGCGCATCTTCGTCAACCCGCTCAAGGGCCTGCCCTGGCTGACCCTCTTCTTCCTCGCCATCTTCGGCGGCGGCCTGGGCTGGTTCATCGCCACCCGGCCCCAGGGCCCCGCGACCGCGGACTTCACCCAGAAGAACCTCCCGCCCGTCGCGCTGCGCCTCATCGCCCCCGAGCCCAAGAAGAAGGAAGAGGCGAAGAAGAAGCTCGAGACGCTCAAGAAGAAGGAGCCCGCGAAGGACAAGCCCGTCGTCGCGGAGAAGGCGCCGCCCAAGCCCGTGAAGGAAGTGCAGGTCCCCAAGGCCGTGGCCGCCGCGCCGGAGAGCAAGGCCCTCAAGGCGCTCGCGAAGCTGTCCGCCGCGGGCCCCGCCGCCAACGACCTGCTGGCCGCCGTGGACAAGCTGGGCAGCGGCCCGGGCAGCAAGAACGCCAAGCAGACCAACTACAAGCTCGCGGGCCTCATCGGAAAGGCGCCCATCGCCAACGCGGGCCTGGGCACCTTCGGCCTGGGCGGCGGCGGCAAGGGCGGCGGCGCCACCCTGGGCGCGGAGCTGCTGCGCGGCAAGGGCGGCGGCGGCATTGGCGCGCTCGGCGCGGGCGGCGTGGGCAAGGGCGCGGTGGGCGGCACCGTCACGCGCGCCACCGCGCGCAGCATCTCCTCCACGCAGGGCACCGTGGACCGCGAAGCCGTGGCCAAGGTCATCAACAGCCACCTCAATGAGGTGCACGGCTGCTACGAACGCGCGCTGCTCAAGGACCCCGGCCTCGCCGGCAAGGTGGTGCTGGAGTGGGCCATCGGGCTCAACGGCCGCGTCGCCTCCGCCAAGACGAAGTCCTCCACCCTCCGCAACGCCTCCGTCGAGGCGTGCATCCTCAGCAGCCTGAAGGGCTGGCAGTTCCCAGCCCCCAAGGGCGGCCAGGTCATCATCACGTATCCGTTCCTCTTCAACTCGGTCGGCTACTGACGCGGGGACGCCTCCCCCACCCCACGTCGTTCCCCGCCTCCTGACAGGAAAAAGTCCCCGTGCGATTCCTCCTGCTCTCCCTCCTGTGCCTGGTGCCCGGCCTCGCGCGCGCCCAGGCCGAGGAACTCGAGAACCCCGGCACCGTCTCCGCGGTGCAGGACCGTCTCTTCCGCATGCACCACGAGCTCTCGCTCGGCGTGGGCGTGCTGCCCGCGGACGCCTTCTACAAGGGGCTCATCGGCACCGTCGGTTACACGTACCACTTCAGCGACACCGTCGCGTGGCAGGTGGGCCGCGGCACGTACAGCTACAACGTGCAGACCAGCCTGCGCCGCCAGTTGGAGCGCGACTTCGACGCGGCCCCCACCGCCACCGCCTTCGAGGACCAGGTGCAGTGGATGGTGGGCAGCGACCTCATGTGGAGCCCGCTGTACGGCAAGACGTCCTTCCTCAACGCCAACGTCCTGCACTTCGAGGTCTTCCTGCTGGCCGGCGGCACGGTGGTGAAGGTGGACCGCAGCGACGGCTTCCGCCCCGCCGTCAACCTGGGCCTGGGCGTGCGCCTGTTCTCCAGCCAGAACGTGTCCTTCCGGCTGGACGTGACCAACAACACCGTCTTCGCGGGCGCGTCGCGCATCATCAACGTGCCCACCGTGCAGATTGGGACGGCCTTCAACTTCGGCGCCACGGAATGACGTCACGCCCCCTCATCGTCGCCGCGCTCGCCAGCGCCGCGCTCCTCGTGTCCCCGACGGTCGCCCGGGCGGCGCCGGACGCGGGCACGCTGCCCATGCCACCCCCACCGGCCGCCGCCGCGAAGGCCGCGGGCGCCCCCACGGACGCGGGCACCCCCGGCCCCACGGACGCGGGCACCGCCGCCGGCACGCCCGCGCCCGCCAGGGCCGCCGTCGCGGAGGCGCCTCCGCCCCCGCCGCAGAAGGTGCCGCCGGAGACCTTCGACAACGCGCTCAAGGCCTACTTCGACGGCAAGCCGCGCGACGCCGCGGGCCCGCTGTACGCGTGGCTCCAGGCCACGCCCCGCACGGATGACAACTACGCGTGGGGCCAGTACTTCCTCGCGCGGAGCCTCATCGACCTGGGTCTCACGCACGCGGGCGCCACGTACCTGGCGCGCATCGCGCGCGAGCGCTCCAACCCCAACGTGCTGCCGCGCGCGCTGGACGCGCTCAAGGGGCTGACGGACCGGCCGCACGACGAGGTGATGATCGACGAGCAGGTCTTCGGCGCGCTCGACCTGGGCTTCCTCCCGGACGAGACGGGCGCCTACGCGCACTACCAGCAGGGCCTGGTGGACCTGCGCGTGGGCAACGAGCGCTGGGCCAACACGCACTTCTCCAAGCTGCCGGAGACCAGCGCCGAAGCGAGCCGCGCGAAGTTCGCGCTGCTCGTCACCCGGCTCAAGCAGGTGAAGGATCCGCCGGAGGAGATGGTGAAGGACTTCCTCGGCCTGTCCCAGGACGAGAAGCTCACCCGCGAGGCGCGCAACGAGGCGGCGCTCGCGGTGGCCCGCCTGCGCTACGAGAAGAAGGACTTCACCGGCGCGCTGGACGCGTACAGCAAGGTGAAGCTGCCGGAGCTGGACCCCGGCCGCGCCAGCCTCTACCTGGAGGAGGCGTGGACCCGCTACAAGCTGGGCGACCTGCGCGCGGCGCTGGGCATCCTCACCACGCTGGACGCGCCGTCCTTCCGCGATGAGTTCATGCCGGACAAGTACCTCTTGCGCGCGCTCATCTTCCGCGACCTGTGCCACTACCTGCCCGCCAAGCGCGCGGCGAAGGAGCTGACGCGCCGGTACGCGGACTCGCTGGAGTCCGTGCGCAACCGCGAGGACCTGAGCCAGGACGTGCGCCTGCGCCGCGCCGCCAACGCGCACGGCGGCACCCAGCGCGCCGCGAAGTTCGTGGCCCTGCTGGACCTGGAGGGCGAGCGCCTGGGCCGCTACGCCGGCAGCTTCGGCGACCGGCTCTTCGGGCACCTGACGCGCGTCTACGATTTGTCCCACGCGGAGGCCGTGCGCGTGTACGACGCGCGGCTGCAGGACGCCGTGCGCCAGGAGGCGGACACGCTCCTGCGCGCCGCGGAGCAGGTGCGCCTCATGGAGTACGAGGTCGGCCTCAAGCTGTACGAGCGCGTGAAGAAGGGCGCGCAGGTGGTGGCGGCGCAGGAGGAAGAGCTGCTGTCGCCCGCGCAGGTCGCCTTCAAGTTCGACAACGAATACTGGAACGACGAGCTCAAGTCCTACCGGGTCCGCATCGAGAGCCGTTGCATCGAGGAAACCCCATGACCGGCCCGTTCACCGGCCTCATCACCGCCGCGCTGCTCGCGGCCGCGGCCCCCGGCCCTGGCGGCCGTATCGGGCCCAACACCAACCCCATCGTGTCCAAGGCGAAGGAGCGCGAGGAGCTCATCGCCAAGCTCAAGCGCGACATCTTCAAGGTGGACCGCGCCATCGGAGAGACGGAGAAGCTCATCTCCAAGAGCCGCAACGCCCCGTACCTGCCGGACCTGCAGTTCCGGCTGGCGGAGCTCTACGTGGAGAAGAGTCGCTACGTGTACTACCTCCAGGCGGAGTCCCGGCCGGAGGGCGCCACGGGCGCCATCGTCTCCCCGGAGACGCGCCTGATGAAGCAGAAGGCGGTGCAGATGTACTACCGCCTGCTGCGCGAGTACCCGGACTTCAAGGACGGGGACCAGGTGACGTTCTACCTGGCGCACGAGCAGCGCGAGCTGGGCCAGTTCGACGAGATGCTCAAGACGCTGGGGGACCTGACGCGCAAGTACCCCAACAGCCCGCTGCGCCTGGAAGCCGAACAGATCCTGGGCGACCACTTCTTCGACAAGGCGGACCTGGTCGAGGCGGAGAAGCACTACCAGGCCATCCTGGAGCTGCCGCCGTCGCCGGTGCACGACCTGGCCCGCTACAAGATGGGTTGGATCCGCGTGAACCAGGCCAAGCACGCGGAGGCCGTCACGTTCTTCGAGGCGGCGGCCGCCAGCGCGCCCCTGCCCGGCGTGGACGTGAAGAAGGCGCTCAACGTCAAGCGCGAGGCCCTGCTGGACCTGGTCTACAGCTACACGGAGGCCAAGCCCCCCAAGGGCGCGCTCAACTACTTCGAGAAGCTCAGCGACAGCCGCGCCACGTACGCGCTCGCGCTGGACAAGCTGGGCAACCGCTACTTCATCAAGCAGCAGTACGAGTGGGCCATCCCCACGCTGCGCAAGCTGATGGAAGTGCAGCCCGACCCGGAGATGGACCTGGAGCGGGCCCAGAAGCTGTACGACTCGCTCAAGGCCGCCAAGGGAAAGGTGAGCCCGGAGCCGGAGGACATCCGCTTCCTGGTGCGCGCCGCGGTGCAGAGCAAGACGGACCCGGAGATGTCGGAGTCCGACCGCAAGAAGCAGCTCGCGGAGACGGAGGAGATGGCGCGCGACCTGTCCACGCAGGTGCACCTGGCCGCGCAGAAGGCGGACTCGCGCGAGCTGTACCTGAAGGCCGCGGACGCCTACCGCGAGTACCTGGGGCTGTTCCGGCCGGAGCAGTACGTGCGGCCCATCATGAAGAACCGCGCGGACGCGCTCTTCGCCGCCAGGGAGTTCCCGGAGGCCGCGCGCCAGTTCGAGGAGCTGGCCCGCTACGAGGACAAGGCGAAGGACGGCAAGGCCGTGGACACCGCCATGTACGGCGCGCTCCTGGCCCACTTCTCCACGCTCAAGCCGGAGGAGGCGCAGAAGCGCAACGCCTTCGAGGTGGCGGACGCGCGGCAGGCGCTGAAGCTGCTGGGCGCCTCCTACGTGTCGCGCTTCCCGCAGAGCCCGCATGTGCTGGACGTGAAGTTCAACATCGCGCGCGCCTACTACGAGGACGGCGAGTACCCGAAGGCGGCGGAGCTGTTCACCGCGTTCGCGCTGGCGCACCCGCAGTACAAGGACGCGCCGGTGGCGGGCAACCTGGCCCTGGACAGCCTGCGGCAGGTGAACGACTTCAAGAAGCTGGACGAGACAGGCCGCAAGTTCCTCGCGTCCGCGCTGCCGTCCGGATTCCGGGGTGAGGTGCAGAAGATCCTCACCCAGAGCAAGGCCGAGGCCCTGGACGAGCTGGCCCTGCAGAGCGCGCAGGAGACGGGCGACGTCATCGAAGGCCTGATGAAGGTCGCGGACGAGAACAAGAACAGCGACATCGGCGAGAAGGCGCTCTACGGCGCGTTCACCGCCGCGCGCGAGAAGCGCGACCTGCCGCGCGAGCGCGAGCTGGGCGCGAAGCTGGCGCAGTCCTACCCCAAGAGCCAGTACCTGTCGGACGTGCTCCTGACGCTGGGCCGGCACGCGGCGGAGGCCGCGGCCTTCAACGAGGCGGCCGGCTGGTTCGAGCAGGTGGGCCAGAAGCTGACGGGCGACCTGGCGTCGGTGGACGGCTGGATGGCCGGCGCCCGCCTGCGCATCGCGCTGGGTGAGTACAAGGAAGCGTCCCGCAACCTGGAGACGGCGGCGGAGGCCGCGGGCGCGCGCAAGGGCGAGGTGCTGGCGCTGCTCGCCGAGACGCGCCTGAAGCAGAAGGACTACGCGCGCGCGAAGACGGCGGCGGAGACCGCGCTCAAGCTGGACAAGAACAACGTGGCCGCCGCGGCGGTGCTCGCGGAGGTGCAGGCCACCACCGCGCCCACCGCTCCGCCGGACGCGCTCATCTCCACCCTCACCGCCGCGGTGCAGGGCCCCAACGGCCAGACGGAGGAAGCGGCCAAGGGGCTCTGGTACCTGGGTGAGATCCTCTACCGCGGCTACAAGGACCTGCCGGCGGACAAGGTGGAGGAGAAGGTCGCCGCGCTCCAGGCCATGGAGGGCGTGTACACGCAGGCCGCGTCGCTCGGGTATCCGGAGTGGGCGGTGGCGTCGCTGTGGAAGATCGCCCTGGCGTACGGCCACATCGCGGACGTGGTGGACCAGACGCCGGTGCCCGGCGGGCTGTCCGCCGCGGAGACGAAGCAGTTCCAGGACGCGGTGAAGCAGCAGGTGGGGCCGCTCAAGGCCCGCTCGGACGAAGCCTTCAAGGCCTGCCTGTCCCGCGCGGAGTCGCTGGAGGTCTTCAACGCGGCGGTGGTGGGTTGCCGCAACCGCACGGACGTGGCCGCGCTGCCGGTGCCGCAGCCGGCCGCGCCCACGCAGCCCGCGGCGCTGGAGGACCTGCGCAAGAAGGCGGAGAAGGTGCTCACCGCGGAGGCGCTGGAGGCCCTGGGCATGGGCTACCTGGACGCGCACCAGTACGGCATGGCGCAGTTGACGTTCGGGCGCGTGACGGAGCTGCAGGACACGCGCGCGTCCGCGCACGCGGCGCTGGGCTGGGCCATGCTCAACCTGGGGGATGCCATGGGCGCCCGCGCGGCGTACGCCAAGGCGCTGGAGGCGGACCCCACCTACGACAAGGCCCGCCTCAACCTGGCCGCGCTGCGCTGCCGCTTCGGCGACACGGACGGCGCGCGCCGCGAGCTGGCCGTGCTCAAGGACATGGGCACGCTCAACGGCCCGGACGTGGACGCGGGGTGGAAGGCATGCAAGTGAGCGCGCCCCTCCGCCGCATCGCCCCGGTGCTGTTCGCGCTCGTCGCCACCGCGTGTGGTGAGGAGGGCGGCCGGGTGGAGGGCAGCGTGTCGGAGCTCATCGACCTGCGCTACCAGCGCACGGAGGCGGCCCTGGCGGAGGGCACGCTGGCGGTGAGCTTCGTCAGCACGCAGGGCAGCGGGCAGGACGTGGTGTTGAAGGTGAGCGCGCGGGTGGCGGACATGCTGCCGGACAACGAGTACGCGGGCTCGCTGGACATCGACCTGGCGGAGGCGCTGGAGGACGGCTCGCAGCGGGGCAGCGTGGACCGCAGCGTGCTGGATGAGCCGGTGCGTCCCTTCCCGCCGCTCGTGCGCGGCAACCTCTTCGTGAAGTCCCTTCCGAAAAACACCGGGGACCGGGTGTCGGGCGAGTTCAACGTCACGTTCACCAACGGCACCGACGTCTACTCCGGCCGGACCCTCTTCAGCCGTTTCGAGGCCATCGCTCCATGAAGCGCCACCTGCTCCTCAGCCTGTCCCTCCTGACCGCCGCCTGCGGCCCGAGCTACGGCATGCGCGTGCCGGACGCGCTGGTGAAGAAGCTGCCGTACGAGACGCGCATCGAGCTCCTGGAGGCGGAGAACGACCTGGCGCTGGCCATCGACCGGGTGGACGAGGCGGACAACGAAATCAACCGCGCGCGCGACAACATCCGCCGCGCGAAGTCCCGCCAGGAGGCCGCCGAGGACGAGGAGGACCGCGCGCAGGACGCGGCGTCCCGCGAGGTGGCGCAGTTGGCCATCGCGGAGTCCGAGGCCCGCGTGGAGTACCTGCGCGCGCACCAGCGCCTCAACGTGGGGCTGCGCGAGGTGGAGCAACTGTCGCTGCGCTGCGCGTTCGCCCGCTTCGAGCTGGCGCGGCTGACGGCGGCGCGCAAGGCGAAGGTCCAGGGCAGTGAGCGCCTGGAGCCGAAGGATTTCGAGGAGCAGGTGTCCGAGTGCGAGGCCGCCGTGAAGGAAGAGCGCGCGAACCTCGGGGGGGACACGAAGGAAGCGCAGGCGGCGAAGGAGGCGTGGGAGGCGAAGAAGGCCGCCCTGGCCAAGAAGACCTTCGACGCGC
Source organism: Corallococcus sp. AS-1-12 (assembly GCF_020036995.1). NCBI lineage: Bacteria > Pseudomonadati > Myxococcota > Myxococcia > Myxococcales > Myxococcaceae > Corallococcus > Corallococcus sp. AS-1-12. The sequence goes on from NZ_JAIQDD010000009.1 coordinate 278,600, forward strand.
GCGCCAGCCCGTACGTGGAGAACCTGTGATGACGAAAGCCGGAGTCCTTCTCCTCCAGTTGTTGACGGCCCAGGCTCCCGCTCCGGAGGCACCTCCGCCGGAGAAGCCCGCCGCGCGCGCGGACAAGCTCCCGGACGACCCGGACGCGCTCTACAAGCTGGGCACGGCCTTCCTGTCGCAGAACCAGCCGCGCCGCGCGGTGGCGCCGCTGACGAAGCTGGTGGGGCTCACGCCGGACGGCGTGCCCGCGAAGGTCGCGCTGGCGCGGGCGCTGCGGCTGTCCGGGGACGTGCCCAAGGCCAAGGCGGTGCTGGACGCGGCGCTGGCGGCCTTCCCGGAGGAGGCCACGCTGCGCTCGGAGCGCGGCCTGCTGGCGCGCATCCAGGACGACACGGACGAGGCCATCACCCAGTACTCCGTGGCGACGGAGCTGTCGCCCAAGGACGCGGAGCTGCGCTTCAACCTGGGCGAGGTGCTCCAGCGCGCGAACCGCACGGACGACGCCATCGAGGCGTACCGCGAGGCGCTGAAGCTGGACGGCGGGCTCCAGGTGGCGCGGGTGAACCTGGGCAAGGCGCTGGCGGAGAAGGGGCTGGCCGCGGAGGCGAAGGAGACGCTGCGCGAGGCCATCCGTCAGAAGGACAGCGACGCGGAGGCGCACTACAACCTGGGCGTCGTGCTGATGCGGGAGAACGACGTCACGGGCGCGTTCGCGGAGTACCAGGCGGCGCTGAAGGCGGACCCGAGGCACGCGCGCGCGCAGAACAACCTGGGCGTGGTGCTGGACGGCCAGGGCAACGCGCGCAAGGCGGCGGAGGCGTTCCAGAAGGCCATCACGTTGGACCCGAAGTACGCGGAGGCGCACTTCAACCTGGGGCTCGCGTGCTTCCAGTTGGGGGAGAACGCCCGGGCGACGAAGGCCTTCGAGAAGGCGCTGCTCTTGGAGCCCCGCCGCGCGAGCGGCCCGTACACGCAGTTGGGCCAGTTGTACCTGGCGCAGGGCAAGAAGACGCAGGCGGTGTCCGCGTTCCAGAAGGCCATCGAGAAGAGCGCCGACGACGGCAAGAAGACGACGGAGGCCTACCAGGGCCTGGCGCGCGCATATCTGGAGCTGGGCAAGGTGGACGACGCGCTGGCCACGCTGAAGACGGCGGTGGAGACCTTCCCGGACGAGCCCGGCGTGCGCGCGGGCTACGGCGACGCGCTCAAGGCCAAGGGTGACCTGGACGGCGCCATCGCGCAGTACTCGGCCTGCGTGAAGCTCCAGCCCACGGTGGAGAACCGGCTGATGCTGGCGGAGGCGTACGCGAAGAAGCACGTGGGCGCCCAGGCGCGGCCCCTCTACGAGGCCGTGCTCCAGGAGGACCCGAAGCACCGCGCGGCGAAGCTGGGCCTGGCGGACCTGCTGCTCGCGATGGGCGACTACGCGGCGGCGGAGAAGCTGCTCACGCCCGCGGCGGGCGAAGAGGCGGACACGGCGGCGCTGGCGCGGCTGGGCATCCTGCACTCGCGGCGCGGCCGGCCGGACCTGGCGGTGCCGGAGCTGGAGGCGGTGGTGGCGAAGGACCCCGCGCAGTTGGAGGCCCGCGCGGAGCTGGGCTTCCTGTACCTGCGCGGCGGTGACGACACCAGGGCGCTCCAGGTGCTGAGCGACGTGCTGGCGGTGGAGCCGCGCAACTCGCTGGGCCTGCTGTACCTGGGGCACACGCTGTACCGGCAGGGCAAGCTGCCGGAGGCGGAGAAGGCGTTCCGGGGCGCGTCGCAGGTGGACGCGAGCGCCGGCGAGCCGCACTTCGCGCTCGCGCAGCTCCTGGAGGCCACCAACCGCAAGCCCGAGGCGAAGAAGGAGTACGAAGCCGCGGTGAAGTTGCAGCCAGACCATGCGGACGCGAAGTCCGCGCTGCAGAAGCTGGCCGTCGACGTGCCGTGACGTGCGCGGCGGGGAAGCCTTCCCGCTGCCCCAGGGGTTGAGTCCGTGCTGGAGTGGCACGCTCACGCAGTCCCTGGGGAGGTACGTCATGAAGGTGCGGATGGGATTCGCCGCGGTATTGCTGCTGGGCCCGCTGACGGCGGGCGCGGTGAGCCAGAAGCTGCGTTACAAGTTCGAGTCGGTGTCCGACCCGGTGACCACCGTGGTGGACGACAGCGGCAAGGGCCACACGGGCACCGTGCAGGCGTCCAACGGCGGCACCGTGACGGTGGAGGCCGCGGGCTACGAGGGCCAGGGCGTGCGCTTCCCCGCCGTCTGTGTCGGGACGACGTGCGCGAAGGCGTTCATCAGCGCGGCGGACTCCGTGTCGCTCAACCCGGGCACGGCGCTGTTCTCCTTCGGGGCGCGCGTGCGGGTGACGCTCGCGGAGCTGAGCACGGACCACGGCTCCAACCTGGTGCAGAAGGGGCTCTCCTCCACGCCCCAGTGGAAGCTGCAGTTGGACGACGCGGTGACGGGCAAGCCGAGCTGCGTGGTGCGCACCACCGGCGGCGCGGACGCTGTCATCGTCAAGTCGTCCGTGGGCATCGCGGATGGCGTCTGGCACAAGGTGACGTGTCAGCGCACCAGCACCACGTTGACCATCCTCATCGACAACGTGGCCCGGGGCAGCGCGCTGCTCGCCAGCACCTACGACATCAACCCCACGGGCCAGTCCGTCGGCATCGGGGCCAAGAGCGCGGGGAACAACAACGACCAGTTCCACGGCGCCATCGACGAGGTGTACTTCAACCTGGATTGAGTCCGGGGCTATTCGCGCGAGCGCATGAGGGCGTCCGGCAGCGGAGGCCCCGTGGACGTGGGACGCGGTGACTCCGGGAGCGTCCGGCCGAAGGGGGGTAGCGCGCCTCCGCGTGGACGCCGAAGGACTCGCCTCCGGCGCTCGCCAGCAGCACGAGGTCGTCGTCGGGGCTCGTGCCCGCGGGCAGGCCCATCAAGGCGTATCTGCGAGGTCGGCAAAGAACGCGGTCCCGCCGCGAGCGGGCCTTGCTTTCGCACGTGAAGGAAGCCGTCATCCCCGCTTGGCGGCATACGTCGAGTCGATCCGCCGCGCGCTCCGCACGCTGATGGAGCGCGAACAGAAGGTGCTCCTGCGCGTGACGGGCGAACACCGCGCCGGCTGACGTGACCACGTCCCCTTCGCGATGGCGCTCGGCAGGGGGCTTCACGCGCACGAGTTCGTCGCGCTCAACGTCGGCGACATCTTCGACGACGCCGGGCGCGTGCGGCGCCGCCTCGCGCCGCGCGTGTTCAAGGGTGACGGACGTGGCGGCGACGACGGCCAGGAGGTGCTGCTCCCCGAAGGGCTGCGCGCCAAGCTCGCAAAGCTCCGGGCGTGGAAGACCGGCGAGGGCGAGAGCCTCGACCGCGCCGCCCCTCTCTTCGTCAGCCAGCGAGGCGCTCGGCTCTCGACGCGACAGCTCCGGCACGCCTTCGGCGTCTGGCAGGAGCGCGCGGGCTTCGGGCGGCACGTGAGCCAGCATGCGCTCCGCCACACGGCGGTGTCCGGTATCTACGCGCTGTCGAAGGACCTGTGGCTCACGCAGCGCTTCGCCCGGCACCGGAGCGTCGTCACCACGATGGTCTACACCGACCCGACCGACGACGACCTCTCGCGCGCCGTCGAGTAGCTGCGCTGCTGACTCCCCGCAGCGGGGCTCTCGAGCTACTTGCAAGTCGATAGTGACCAGCGCGCTCGGCGTGCCCGCTGTTTCTGGACGCTCGCTTCGCCGCGTCGGCCCCGTTCATTTCCCTGAAACGACCCCTATCGGCAGGGGCTCCCTGGCACCACGCCCGGCGCGAGCGGCGCCACGAGAATTTGCCCTCCCCCCGGGGGCAATCATCGACGCGCGGTGCGGGCCGATCCCCGCGAGTCACGGCGGAGTGCCCACGGAAAGCGGCCATCGTCTCGGTGGCGTTCGCGCTCCGCCCCGCGCGCCAAGTCGGCGAGAACGCGTTCTCGCGTTCGCCTGTGATGGCCGCTTTCAACCGGAAGCGGCGGTGTCCCGGTGCGCGTCGAGGATCGAGAGGGTGGCGCGCTCGTCCTTCGTGATCAGTTTCAGCTCCTCTTCGGCCACCGCGAGGCACTTGTCGAGGCCGAACGTGTTGCGGGCAGCCTTGTCGTGGATGCGACGCCCGCGTTGGAGGATCGCCGCCTTCAACACGAACTTGAATGCGTTATGGAGCAGCATCGGGACCGCGTGCGCTCGCGCCGTGTAGGTGGGGCGGCTGAACAGCGCGATCCCCAAGGTGAGAGAATCGATCGACCCCTCGAGCAAGGGCTGAACATCGCGGCGGAACTTGGGCATCGCGTGCAGTCTCCTACGAGCCGATTAGTCTCACGCGGCCTCCCCGCCGCCGGGAAGCGAACACACCGCCGCGTCGAACGAGCCCTTCGGCAGAGCGATCGGGCTCTTGATCTCGATGGCCTCGTCGCTCACCTCGACGTTCAGCGCCGTCAGCGTGCTGCGCGCGTTCCGCAGGAGCAGGTCGAGCTTCTTCTGCGCCTTGCGGATCTCTTCGCTGATGCCGTCGATGTTCTTGCGGATGTTCTCACTGTGCTTTTCCATCTTTTCGAGGCGCACAAGCTCGTCTTCAATGCGCTTCTCGATGTCGCGCAGGGCGGTGATGTCGCCTTCGTCACCGACGGTCTTGGTGCGCGTGACGAGACCGACTCCGAGCAGCACCGCCGCGTGAAGGTAGGCATCCGTCAGTGGGTCCTGGTCATCCCACACGACGAGCACGTTGTTTCCGAAGCGGGCGAAGCGCGGGAACGCGTCGCTGGCGTGCGACCGCGCCATCACAAAAACGCCCGCCGCCGCGTCGCGGTTCTTGCGGGCGGCTTCGAGTTCGTCGAGCGCCTTCTGCACCGAGTAGCTCGCGTCGCGCTTGGCTTCGAAGACGACGCCCGCACCTGCGAAGGCGCTCTCCTGGGTGAAGCGCACCACGGCGTCACCCTTCTTGCTGCGGCCCATGCCCGCCGCGGCACCGGTCGCGTCGAACACGCACGGGGCCCCCTGCGTCGCGCTCCGCACGAAGGCCAGCACCGCGTCTTCGAACACCAGCCCGCCGCGCGTGGTCTTCAGTTCATGCGTGCGCTTGGTCTCGATGCGCACCAGCGCCTCGCGCACCTCCTTCTCGAACTGCACCTGCCGCTCTTCCTGGCGCTTCACAAGGGCGAGCTGCGATGCCGACTGCTCCTGCAGCAACTTCGAAAGGCTGGCCTTCAGAATCGCCATCGGCGAGGCGGGGTCTTCGGGATTCACGGCGGACAAGACCGCGCGGCGCGAGCGCTCCGTCTCGCGCACGAGGCGACTCAGGAGTGACTGCTCGTCGTTGGCGTCGAGCGCGGCGAGGGCCGCCGAGAGCTGTCTCTGGCGGTCTTCGTTGGCGCCCTTCAGCTCCTCGCGCAGACTCTTGAGGAAGCGCGCCACCGCCCCGTCCTCGGCAAGAGGATCGAGCGCGCGCACCAGCTCGGCGTGACCATCACCCATGACAGCGCGGAGCTGTGCCTCGAGTATCTTCACGAGACCGGTGCTGTCGGTGGGGGAGAGCTTCTTGAAGAGCGGACTGCTCTCGCCCACCTGCTTCGCCAGCGTCTCGGCAAGCACGCTGCCCTGAGGGCCGAGGAACTTCTGGAGCTGCCGCGCCAGGACGCCCTGGTCGTCGACGAACGCCGAGAGGCGCTGGGTGACCTGGCCGTCCGTCGGGTCGAAGAAGCGCGTGAGCACCGCGCCGATCGTCTGCTGCTGCTGCTCGACGTAGACCCTGAGCTGCTTGTCGATGTCGCCGAGGAGCGCCGTGCCGACATCCTTGAGCTTCGCCTCCTGCGCAGCCTTGTGCGCGTTGGCGAGGGCACGCAGGCCGATGGCCCACGCGTCGCGCGCGAGCTGGTCGCGCGCGGGCTCGTCGAGATCGCCGAACAGCGCGATGCTGTCGGGGCGGCGATCACGTAGGTCAAGAGCCACCTCCTCAGTGGCGAAGAGAACGGAGACAGACAGGGGCTCGATGCGGTTCTTGTTCGTCATCATGCCAGGCTCCATTGCAGCCGCCGGGCCAAAAGGCTGGATCGTGCCCCGCGCCCTCGTGGTGGCGTCTCTTCGATGGTTTACGGCTATTGTGGTCGACAAGACCTCTTGTTGTACCGTAAGCGTTCTTGTATCCTCCGCAGATGCGCAGCATCCTCGTCGCCTGGCTCGGAAAGACCGATCTCCGAGCGCCCACCGAGAGTGAGTCAGTGGGCCAGGGGCCGATCGCGCAGGCGCTCACCAGCCGCGACTTCGAGGAGGCCTTCCTCCTCTCCGACTACGACAACCATCTCGTCCAGCCCTACCTCAAGTGGCTCAAAGGCCGCACGAAGACGCGCGTCGAGGTCCTACCGCACAAGCTCTCGGGCCCTACCAACTTCGGCGAGATCTACGAGGCCGCCGTACGCAGCGTGGAGCACGCCCTCGGCAAGGCCAAGGACGCGCAGCTCTCTTTTCACCTTTCGCCCGGCACGCCCGCGATGGCCGCGGTGTGGATCATCCTCGGAAAGACCCGCTTCCCCGCCGAGCTCATCGAGTCGTCGCGCGAGCACGGTGTCCGTACCGCCTCGGTGCCCTTCGACCTCTCGGCCGAGTTCCTGCCGGACCTTCTCCGTGAGCAGGACGAGCGCCTGAAGCAGGGCTCCACCGGCGCACCGCCCGATGCGCCCGAGTTCGCTGACATCATCCACAAGAGCCGCGTGATGAGTCGGCTCATCGAGCGTGCCCGCCGCGTCGCCGTCCGCAGTGTGCCGGTGCTCATCGAGGGCGAGTCGGGCACCGGCAAAGAGCTGCTCGCCCGAGCCATCCACCGGGCCAGCCCCCGTCGCGACAGGACCTTCATCGCCGTCAACTGCGGCGCCATTCCCCCCGAGTTGGTCGAGTCGGAGCTGTTCGGCCACAAGAAGGGTTCCTTCACGGGCGCGAGCTCGGACCGCAAGGGCCACTTCAGGGAGGCTGACGGCGGCACCCTCTTCCTCGACGAGTTGGGCGAGCTGCCGAGGCCCGCGCAGGTGAAGCTGCTGCGCGCCATTCAAGAGGGCGAGATCGTGCCCCTCGGCGAGAGCAAGCCCGTGAAGGTCGACGTGCGCATCGTCGCCGCCACCAACCGCACGCTGACCGAGGAGATCGCCTCGGGTCGGTTCCGCGAAGACCTCTTCTACCGGCTGGCGGTGGCCGTCTTGAAACTCCCGCCGCTCCGCGAGCGCCAGGGTGACGTGGGCATGCTCATCGACCACCTGCTCGTCCAGGTGAACCGCGAGGCCCAGGGCGATCCTGGCTTCACTGAGAAGAGACTTTCTGCGGGCGCAAGGAACCTTCTTCTCTCGCATCCCTGGCCCGGCAACGTCCGCGAGCTGGGCAACACCCTGCGCCGCGCCGCCATCTGGAGCGTTGGTGCCTCCATCTCGTCGGAGGACGTGCGCGAAGCGCTCCTTCCAGTGGCCACCAGCACGCGGCCGGAGGTGCTCGGGCGCCCGCTGGGCAGCGGCTTCAACCTCCGAGAGTTGTTGAAAGAAGTCGCCCGCCACTACCTCGAGCGCGCGATGGACGAAGCGCAGGGCAACAAGACGAAGGCGACGGAGCTGGTGGGCTTGCCGAGCTACCAGACGTTGACCAACTGGCTGAAGACCTACGAGGTGCAGGGCTGATGGCACGTTCATTGAAAAGCGGCCCTGCATGCTCGGGAGCGCCGCGCGAAGAGAGGAGGTCCCGTTCATGAAGTCCGCGAACTTCGAGTTCCTGCGGGCCCGTCGCGCGGTGCTGGCCGATCTCGCCGGCTTCGCCGAGCGCTATGCCCACGAAGACCCCGCGAGCTCGCTCATCAAGCAGCGCAGCTTCGTGGGGCACGCGGTCGCGGCCATTTACGAGATCTATCGCCTGCGCCCGCCGTACTCCGACAACCTGAACGATCTGATGAACGAGACCGCCTTTCGGCAGGCGGTGCCCGAGGTCGTCCAGAACAAGCTCCACGCCGTGCGCAAAGCGGGCAACCACGCCGCGCACCCGCGACGGCCCATCACGAGCCAGCTCTCTCTGGGGTGCTTGGCGCAGCTCTTCGACATCGCTCGCTGGTTCTTCGTGCAGCTCGATGGCGGCACGCTCGAGGCCACGCCGAAGTACACGCCGCCGCCGCCCGAGCCGGTGAACGCGGCGAAGACGAAGGACGCCCTTGAGAAGCTGCGCCTCGCGGAGGCCAAGTACGAGTCCGTCCTCAAGCGTCTCGACGAGGAGACCAAGAAGCGGCTCGAGGCCGAACGCGCCGCAACGGAAGCCACGCGCACCGCCGAGGCGAACGCGAGCGATCTGACCAAGCTCCGTGAGGCGGGCCAGAAGGTCGCCTCGGCCCTCGAGTTCAACGAGGCCACCACGCGCCGTCGCCTCATCGACCAGGCGCTGCTCGCGGCGGGTTGGAATATCGGCATCGATGGGAGCAGCACCGACCAGGTGAAGCAGGAGCTGAAGCTCACCGGTCTGCCCACGCGGAGCGGCGACGGCTTCGCCGACTACGTGCTCTACGGCGACGACGGCAAGCCTCTGGCGGTCATCGAGGCGAAGAAGACCGCCAAGGATGCCCGCGCAGGAGGCGAGCAGGCGCGCCAGTACGCCGACGCGCTCGAGAAGGCGACCGGCGTGCGCCCCGTCGTCTTCTTCACCAACGGCATCGACGTCTTCCTGTGGGACGACGCGCAGGGCTACCCGTACCGCAAGGTCTACGGCTTCTACTCAAAGGACAGCCTCGAGTACCTGGTCCACCAGCGCACGGGAAAGAAGTCGCTCGCCCACGTTGAGCCGAACCTCGCCATCGCAAACCGCATGTACCAGCTCGAAGCGGTCAAGCGCGTGTGCGAGCGCTTCACCGGCAACTTCCGCAAGGCTCTCGTGGTGCAAGCCACCGGCACCGGCAAGACGCGCGTCGCCATCTCGCTCTGCGACGTGCTGATGCGCGCGGGCTGGGTGAAGCGCATCCTCTTCCTCTGCGACCGCAAGGAGCTGCGTCGCCAGGCCGACCGCGTCTTCAAGGAGTTCATGCCCGGTGAGCCGCGCGTGATTGTCGACGCCTCGACGGCCAACGATCGTGACAAGCGCATCTATCTCGCGACCTATCCGGCGATGATGAAGGCCTACGAGGACTTCGACGTCGGCTTCTTCGACCTCATCATTGCCGACGAGTCGCACCGCAGCATCTACAAGAAGTTCCGCTCGCTCTTTCAGTACTTCGACGCGCTGGAGGTCGGACTCACCGCGACTCCGGTGAAGTTCATCGAGCGCAACACCTACGAGCTGTTCGCCTGCGAGAATAGCGACCCCACGTCGGCCTTCGACTTCCAGCAGGCCATCGAATCCAAGCCGGCTTACCTGGTGCCGTTCCGGGTGATGCAGGTCAGCACCAAGTTCTCACGCGACGGCTTCCGCTACTCGCAGATGACCGCCGAGCAGCGAGCAGAACTCGAAGACCAGGACCCGCAGGCTCAGGCCATCGACTACGCCAGCGATGACCTCGACAAGTACTTCTTCAACAAGGACACCACGCGCGCCATCTGGCGCTCGCTTATGGAGGGCGGCATCCGCGAGGCGACCGGCCAGCACGTCGGCAAGAGCATCGTGTTCGCGCGTAACCACTTACACGCGGTGCATCTCGCCGAGGTCTTTAGCGAGCTCTACCCGCAGTACGGATCGGCCTTCTGTCGCGTGATCGACAACCAGGAAGCGAAGGCGGACCAGCTCATCGACGACTTCAAGAACCCCGAGAACGAGCTGACCATCGCCATCTCCGTCGACATGCTCGACACCGGCATCGATGTGCCCGAGGTGGTGAACCTGGTGTTCGCCAAGCCGGTGAAGTCGTACGTGAAGTTCTGGCAGATGATTGGTCGCGGCACGCGCCTGCGCAAAGACCTGTTCGGCCCGGACAAGGACAAGACCGAGTTCCTCATCTTCGACCACTGGCAGAACTTCTGGTTCTTCGACGAGAAGTACAAAGAGGCGCAGCCCGCCCCGCAGAAGTCGCTGCTCCAGCACCTTTTCGAGGCGCGCGTGGAGCTGCTCCAGACGGCCATCGACAAGATGGACGAGGCCGCCATCGGGATCGCAGAGCAGCAGATCCTCGGCGACATCCGTGCGGTGCAGGGCACGAACGCCATCGACGCCCGCGACAAGTGGAAGGAGCTGACGCAGCTCGGGGACAGCGACCGCGTCCACCATTTCGCTGCGGCCACCAAGGCCGATCTGTTGTCGATCGTCGCCCCTCTGCAGCATCTCCGGAGCATCCGAGGCGACGAAGACGCGTACCGCTTCGACCTCTTGCTCACCCGCCTCCAGGTGGAGCTGCTCAAGGGTGGCCCGAGCGCGCCGAAGGTGCAGGACCTAAAGGGCCGCGTCGAAGAGGCTGTGGAGCTGCTCGGCAAGAACCTCCAGCCGGTGAAGGCCAAGGCCGAGTCCATCAAACAGGTGCGCGACAAGGACTTCTGGAGCGTCGTCGAGGTTCAGCACCTCGAAGGGCTGCGGAGCGAGCTGCGCTCGGTGATGAAGTACCAGCAGCTCCCCACGACAACGAGGGTGGCGCCGCAGGTCTTCGACGTGACCGACGATGGCCATGTCGCGCAGGCGTACATCCCGAAGCTCGAAGGGCTCGACCTCGTCGAATACCGTACGCGCGTGGAGAAGGTGCTGAAGGAGCACTTCGCGGGTGACCCGGTCTTGCAGCGCATCCGTGCCGGACAGGCGGTGCAGGAGGCCGAGCTGGAAGCCCTGGCGCGCCTCGTCCTTTCGGTCGACGACAAGGCCAACATCACGCACCTCGCCGGGCACGCCCCCGAGACCCGGCGCTCGCTGCTCTCGGTGTTCCGTGGGATCGTGGGCCTCGAAGCGGAGGCGGTCGAGAAGGCCTTCACCGCCTTCGTCCACAAGCACCCGCGCCTATCGTCGCAGCAGCTTCGCTTCCTGCAAGTGCTGCAGAACTACATCACACAGAACGGCGGCATCGAACTCGAGCGCCTGTACGAGCCGCCGTTCACCACCCTCCACGCCGAGAGCATGGACGGCATCTTCGACGACAAGGAAGACGTCGATGAGCTGCTGGCCATCTTGAGCGTCTTCGAGCCGAAACGAGTGAGTGCATGAGTACCCTGTCCACGCAGCAGAAGAGCGACATCGACAAGCTCTGGACCGAGTTCTGGACCGGCGGCATAACCAACCCGCTCACCGTCATCGAGCAGATCTCGTTCCTCATGTTCGCGCGGCTCCTCGACGTGATGGAGACCACCGGCGAGCGCAAGGCTGAGCGCACCAAGAGGGAGTTCCACGGTCGCTTCAAGGGCGCGACCGACCCGCGCCGCTGGAAGAACTTCAAGCAGAAGGACGCGGCCGAGATGCTCCGCGTGGTGCGCGACGAGGTCTTCCCGCATTTCCGCAAGCTCAACGGCGGCACTACCTTCGCCGAGTACATGCAGGACGCGCAACTCATGATTCAGAAGCCAAGCCTCTTGGTCTCGGCGGTGAACATGATCGACAATCTGCCCATCACCGACGGCGACGCAAAGGGCGATCTCTACGAGTACCTGCTCTCCAAGCTCACCACGGCGGGCATCAACGGTCAGTTCCGCACGCCCCGCCACATCATCCGCTTCATGGTGGAACTGCTGGAGCCCAAGCCTACCGAGACCATCGGAGACCCGGCCTGCGGCACGGCGGGCTTCCTCGTCGAGACGATGCAGTACCTCCTCAAGGAGCACACCTCGCCGCAGGGCCGCCTCAAGGGCGAGAACGGCGAGGTCATCTACACCGGCGACAAGCTGGAGCCGTACCGCGCGCACATCCAGAGCGGCATGTTCCACGGCTTCGACTTCGACGCGACCATGCTCCGCATCGCGTCGATGAACCTGATGCTCCACGGCGTCGACAACCCGGACATCCACTACCAGGACACGCTGTCGAACAGCTTCCCCGAGAAGTTCGCGAAGCAGTCGACAGGCGGATTCGACGTGATCCTCGCCAACCCACCGTTCAAGGGCAGCCTCGACGAGGGCGACGTTCACCCGACGCTGACGCAGGCGGTGAAGACCAAGAAGACCGAACTGCTCTTCGTCGCGCTCATCCTCCGCATGCTCAAGAAGGGCGGACGGAGCGCGACCATCGTGCCCGACGGTGTGCTGTTCGGGTCGAGCAAGGCGCACACCGCGCTGCGCACCCTGCTGGTGAAGGACAACCAGCTCGAAGCGGTCATCTCGCTGCCCTCCGGCGTGTTCAAGCCGTACGCGGGCGTGTCCACAGCCATCCTCGTGTTCACCAAGGGCGGCAAGACCGAACACGTCTTCTTCTACGACGTCGGCGCGGACGGCTTCTCGCTCGACGACAAGCGCGCCCCTCAGCTCGACAACAACGACCTGCCCGATGCGCTCGAACGCTGGCGGAAGAGGAGTGCGAAGAAGGACGCCGACCGCACTGCCAAGCACTTCATGGTGCCCGTGACGGACATCGAGGCCAAAGACTTCGACCTCTCGATCAACCGCTACAAGGAGCAGAAGCACGAAGCGGTGAAGTACGACCCGCCGAAGAAGATCATCGCCAAGCTGCGAGCGCTCGAAGCGGAGATCGCGAAGGACCTGAGCGAGCTGGAGGCGATGCTGTGATTTGGCCTCGCGTTCCCCTAGGTGAGATTTTCACGATTGCCCGTGGCGGTTCGCCGCGCCCCATCGACGCCTTCATCACGGATGATCCCGACGGCGTGAACTGGATCATGATCGGAGACGCAAGCGAAGGCTCGAAATACATCTCTTCGACGAAGAAGCGGATTCGCAAGGAAGGTGTCTCGCGGTCCCGCACGGTCAAGCCTGGCGACTTTCTTCTGACCAACTCGATGAGCTTCGGCCACCCGTACATCCTCGATACGAGTGGCTGCATTCACGACGGTTGGCTTGTGCTCTCGCCGCAGGACGGCAACGTCAATCAGGACTTCTTCTATCACCTGCTCGGCTCGCCATTGGTTTACGCCGAGTTCGAGCGGCTTGCGGCAGGGGCCGTCGTCAAGAACCTGAACTCAGAGTTGGTACGTGGCGTGAAGGTGCCGCTGCCGCCGCTGGCGGAGCAGCGGCGCATCGCCGACATCCTCGACAAGGCCAACGCCATCCGCCGCAAGCGCAAGGAGGCCATCGCCCTCACCGAGGAACTGCTGCGCTCGGCGTTCCTGGAGATGTTCGGCGACCCGGTGACGAACCCGAAGGGGTGGCCGGTGAAGCCGCTGGGGGACCTGCTTGACGCGATCGACAGCGGCTGGTCACCCGTGTGCGAAGCGCGCCCCGCGAGCGATGATGAATGGGGCGTACTCAAACTCGGAGCTGTCACTTTCGGTCGCTACAACCCCTACGAGACCAAAGCACTCTCCCCTGACCTTTCGCCGGTGCCGGAACTCGAGGTGAGGGCGGGCGACGTCCTGTTCTCGAGGAAGAACACCTACGAACACGTTGCGGCTTGCGTGTTTGTCGCGAACACGCGACCTAAGCTGATGCTGCCGGACCTCATCTTCCGATTTGTGCTGTCGAAAACGAGTGGCCTTCGTCCCGAGACTCTCTGGGCGCTGCTGAGCAACGAGCGCATGCGAAAGAAGCTGCAAGGGCTCGCGGGTGGTACGGCGGGTTCCATGCCTAACATCTCCAAGGAACGGCTCAAGACCGTGAACCTTCCGGTGCCGCCCCTTGCTCTACAGGAGAGGTTCGCAGCAGCAATGAGGGGCAGTGAATCCACTCGCACTGCCTTGGATGCTGCCGCAAGAGAGTCCGAGGTCCTCTTCGACTCGCTCGTCGCCCGCGCCTTCTCAGGAGGTCTCGGCGCATGACGACCTCGCGGCCCTCCGAGTCGCTTGCGTCGCTTGAGGCGCTCATCGCCCAGGGTGAGTCGGAGACCCTCGAGTTCAAGCGCTCGACGGCGGAATTGCGTCGCGCAGGCGAGACGCTGTGCGCGTTCTTGAACGGCGACGGCGGGCAGGTGCTGGTCGGCGTGGGGCCCAAGGGTCAGCTCGTCGGCCAGCAGGTCGCCGACATCACGCTGCGGGACATCGCTGCGACACTCGGCAGAATCGAGCCAGCCGCGCGCATTGAGTTGGACCGCGTCGCGCTGGGGAACGGGATCGAGGTCATCGTATTCTCCGCGCCGTCGTCACGGGCGTTCGTGCCCTTCGTCTATGACGACAAGCCATACAAGCGCGTGGGCTCGACGACGACGACCATGTCGCAGGACGAGTACATGCGGCTGCTGCTCGACCGCAACCACGCGCGTCACCGTTGGGAGAACCAGCCCGCTGAGGGCGTGCGCCTCGAAGACCTCGACCACGAGGAGATCCTCCGCACCCGCGCGAGCGCCATCGAGCATCGACGCCTGTCGGCAGGCACCAGCATGGACGCCTCTGACATCCTTGACCGCCTCGGCCTGCGCATCGACGGGCAGCTCACCAACGCCGCGCAGATGCTCTACGGCACGAAGTTCCTGCCCCGTTACCCGCAGGCGTTGCTCAAGCTCGGGCGCTTTCGCGGCACGAAGATCACCGGCGACATCCTCGACAACCAGCAACTCCACCTGCACGCCTTCGCGATGGTGCGCGAGGCGATCGCGTGGCTCGATCGCACGCTGCCGCTTGCGGCGCGCTTTCCCAAAGGCAGCATCTTCCGGGAGGACCGCCAACCGGTGCCAGCCGAGGCGCTGCGCGAGACGATCATCAACGCGGTCATCCACCGCGACCTGAGCCTCGCGAGCGGCTACGTCGCCATCGCGGTCTTCGACGATCGCATCGAGGTGCGCAGCGTCGGCGATCTGCCGTTCGGCCTACGCGCCGAGCAGCTCTCGGGGGAGCATCCGTCGAAGCCGCGCAACCCGGATCTCGCAGGCGCCTTCCATCGCACGGGCGCCATTGAGGTCTGGGGCCGTGGCACCAACCGTGTCATCGAGGCGTGCCGCGCCTGGGGCATCGAGGCGCCGACGTTCAAGGTCGAGATGGGCGTCACGACGGTCACCTTCCAGGCAGAGATCCGGCCGGGACATGAGGCGGAGCAAGCCGGGACCAAGCTGTCCCAAGCTGTCCCAAGCTCGTCCCAAGCTGTCCTAAGCTCGTCCCAAGTCGAGCTGCTCTCTCAGGCAACGGAACCGAAGACGCTCGCGGAGCTGATGGCCATTGCGCGTCACTCGAACCGTACGCGCTTTCGAGACGAAGTGCTCGCGCCGCTTCTCGACGCGGACCTCCTTGAGATGACGGTGCCCGACAAGCCGAAGAGCCCGAAGCAGCGATACCGAACGACCGCCAAGGGGCGCGAAGCGACGACGCGCGGGGGCACTCCGTGAGCCCGGTTTTCTTTGTCGGTAGGTACCTGCCGAGGGGGCGCTTGAGCCGCAACCTTGGGCATTTGCTGGCAGAACGCCGCAGCTGCGCCTCGGCACCGCATCCCCACGTGGTTGCGCATGGTTGCGCATTTGACGGGCATTTGATGGCGGGCTCGCTGGAGACCTCATGCTGACCTCGCTCGAGATCGAGAACTTCAAGGGCATCGCCGCTCGCCAGCGCATCGACTTCGCGCCGCTGACGCTGCTCTTCGGCGCGAACAGCGCGGGCAAGAGCACCATCCTGCAGGCGCTCGTCTACCTACATGAGCTGCTCGAGCGCGGCTCGGCGGATGTCGATCGCACCGAGCTAGGCGGACACGTGCTCGAGCTCGGCGGATTCGCGCGGCTGGTCCACCAGCACGACACCACGCGCGCCATCGTGCTGCGCGCCGAGTTCGCCGCGCCCGGCGGGCTCGAGCGGTTCGGGCGCGACCTCACGGTCTTCCCGTTCCCGGACCTCGACGATGAGGTGGAGAGCGCGTGGCTGGAGCTGACCGTCGAGTATCGCATCACCACCGCCTTCCGAGGGCCGATCGTCAGCCAGGTGCGCATCGGCGTGAACGGCGACGCCGAGCCGCTCGTGTGGCTTGAGGTCGGGGCCACGATGCGCGAAGGCGAGCCGCTCCACACGCGGGTGAACCTCGGTCATCCGATCCTCGCAACTGAGACGCGCGAGCTGCCTGACGGGTACGCGATCGAGGCCGATGGCACACGGCGTCCATTCACCGCAAAGCACGCGCCGGCGGAGGTCACCGAAGCCTGGGAGCAGATCGCCATCCCCGAGGAGCAGCTGCATCGGGAGCTGACGGCCGAGGGCGGTGGCTACGGTGGAGGAAGTGGCTCAGGAGCGGGCCTTGGAGACGGCAGCGGCTTTGGCGACGGTCGGTCGCTGCCGGTGTTCGCGCTCGCGCGGACTCGGGCGTCAGCCCTGCCTGCGCCGGGCGAGCCCTTGCGGGTCGTGGCGGCAAGCGACATCGAGGGCGACAAGGAGGAGTTCGCCTCGCTGCGACTCAAGCCCGCGTCTGACGAGGTGAATCGACAGGTGGAGGCACTCGAGGCGTCAATTGCTCTCCGGGAGCGGGCTGCGCGGGAAGTCCGCACGTTCTTGGAGATGATCGTGCTCGGCACAACCTCGCAGCTCGCGAGCTTCCTGCGTGACGCTCAGTACGTCGGGCCGCTGCGCACGATCCCGCCGCGCGGGTTTCTCTACGAGCGCGCCGGCCGCATCACGAGCTGGGCCGACGGCCTCGCCGCGTGGGATCTGCTCCTCGCGGATCGCCTCACGCTTGTCGAGCGGACGAACGACTGGCTGCGCAAGCTCAACGTCGGCTGCAAGGTAGTCGTGCAGCAGCTCTTCGAAGGCAACGCAGACGCCGAGGACGTCGCGGCAGGCCACGTCGACAAGACGGTACGGCGCCTTTTGCTCGACACGGGCGCGGGCTCATTCGTCCTGCCGTCGGAGGTGGGCGCCGGCATCTCTCAGCTCATTCCCGTGGTGGTTGCGGCCATCGAAGGGCGCGGCGGCCTCTCGCTCGTCGAGCAGCCGGAGATCCATGTCCACCCGGCCGTCCAGGTGGGGCTTGGCGATCTCCTCCTCGACGCTGCGAACCGCGAGGGGCAGCGCCGGATCATCTTCGTCGAGACCCACAGCGAGCATCTGCTCTTGCGGGTCATGCGGCGCATGCGTGAGACCCACGAGGGGACCGTGCCGGGCGGCGTTCGCCCCGTACGGCCGGAGGATGTCTCTGTGGTGCTCGTGGAGAGAGACGGATCACGTAGCATCAGCCGCAAGATGCCGCTGAACGAGCGCGGTGAGCTGGTCAAGGCATGGCCCGGAGGGTTCTTCGAAGAAGGCCTCCGAGAGGTGCTGTGATGGCGTTGCTCGCCGAGTACGCGCTCACGCCTGGTGTCTTCGACGTGACGGCCTACACCAGCGAGGAGGTCTGTGGCCTCCATCTGCAAGCCCTCAAGGAGGTGCTCCTCCACGAAGGGCTCGTCCGCAATCTACGCGCGGGCGAGTGGGCCAAGACCTTCGACGACGCGTCGCGCCCGTGGCACCAGCGCGGCAAGGAGCTGCTGAGGAAGCTGCGGACGCAGCAGCGCATCGTCTTCGCCGATCCGGCAGCCGCCACCACGCCGCAGACCGACGCCGACTGGTGCGTCGAAGCACTCGCGAGCCACTCGACGCGGCTCCTCGCGGGCGTGATCGCGACCGATGCCACTGCAGTCCCGCACGCTCGCAACGCGATCGTCAGCTCCGTGAGCAAGTTGTCGAGCGCGCCGTGGTGGGCCTCTCGGAGCCCGTCGCTGCGCCTTGAGCGGACGCTCGTGGCCTACGAGGCCGCCCTCGCACCGGTGTTGCGGCACGCCAACTCGCTCATCTTCGTCGACCCGTTCATCGATCCTACGGACCACCACCAGTACGGCGACATGATGAAACTCCTCGCGAGTCTACGTACGCGTTCGGTGAAACCGCTCGTCGAGATTCATCGAGCGGCCTGGTACGGTGGCGGTAACGACAAGCGCCCTCGGGTGAGCGACGTGGTCGCGGCGCTGACGCCAGCCATCACCACGGCGGCCAAGACCGCAGGACTCTCGGTGGACGTCTTCCTCTGGGATGACATCCACGACCGTTACCTGATCACCGACCTCATCGGCATCAGTCTGCCGTACGGGTTCGGCACGACAAGGGCGCCCAACGCTCAGACGACGTGGACACGCCTCGGACGCGACGACCGCGATGCCGTTCAGCGCGACTTCGACCCCGCGTGTCGTGCCCCTCGCCACCGCTTCACCGTGAAGGGGACGTGACAGCGATCGACCGACTCGACAGCGCCACCCTCGAAGCTCTCTGCGATGTGCTCGGTGACACAGGCGGCGGTCTCACTGGGTCCGAGATCGGCGGGCTGCTTAGCCAGTGCCAGATCGACGACGTCGCGCCGGTCATCACGAAGCGACATCGGCTCTACGAGGCGCTGGCTGCGCGTCAGCAGCGCGACGGTACGGCCAACAACGTGATCGCCTTCGTGCAGGCCGCCATGCACCCGGCGCGGTACAGTGGTGCGCACCACCGGCGGCGCGGACGCTGTCATCGTCAAGTCGTCCGTGGGCATCGCGGATGGCGTCTGGCACAAGGTGACGTGTCAGCGCACCAGCACCACGTTGACCATCCTCATCGACAACGTGGCCCGGGGCAGCGCGCTGCTCGCCAGCACCTACGACATCAACCCCACGGGCCAGTCCGTCGGCATCGGGGCCAAGAGCGCGGGGAACAACAACGACCAGTTCCACGGCGCCATCGACGAGGTGTACTTCAACCTGGATTGAGTCCGGGGCTATTCGCGCGAGCGCATGAGGGCGTCCGGCAGCGGAGGCCCCGTGGGCGTGGGGCGCGGTGACTCCGGGAGCGTCCGGCCGAAGGGGTAGCGCGCCTCCGCGTGGACGCCGAAGGACTCACCTCCGGCGCTCGCCAGCAGCACGAGGTCGTCGTCGGGGCGGGAGCCCTCGGGCAGTCCCAGGGTCCAGGGCACTTCCCGGGTGTCGCCGTCCAGGATGATGGGCGACGTGGGGCCCTCCCGGAGGACCGTTCGCGGCGGCACGCGCAGGGAGACCTCCACGGGCGCGGTGAAGCCCGGGCTCCGGTCCAGCCGCGCGATGAGCCGCACCGCGTCCGCGCTGACGTCCACCACCCGCCAGGAGACCTGCAGGGGCGCGGGGATGCGCGCCGTGGCGGGGAGCACCGTGGGAGGTGGCGCGGGGCTGTCCGTGGCCGTGACGCCGTCCACCGGGCCTCGCGTGAGCACGGGTGTCACCGCATCCGTGGCGTGCGTCTTCACCGGGACGACAGGCCGCGCGCCCTGACGCTCGCGCGGCTTCACGTCCCCCGCATCCACTCCGTACGCGGGGAGCGCCACCGACCGCGCGGATGCGAGGAGCGTCGGTGAGGACGCGTGGACGGACTTCCCCTGCGCTTGACGAGGTGGCGAGGAGGGCCGTGGCGGCTTCTTACGCCGCACCCGGTCCACACCGGAGGCCATGCCCGCCGAAAGTGCGCCAACGAGCGCCAGTGCCAGCACGGCCCCCGCCACGCGCTTGCGCATCAAGGGGCGCGGGAGGAACCGCCGGCTTCGCTGCATTGAACCTGGGAGTTTCATGGGCACGGGTCACCGCGACCTGCGATTCGCGGGCGCTTCTGGGGCTTGGGCCTGCGACGACCTCCGGCTTCGCGGGAGCGTCATGGGCACAGGGGCTCGTGGCTGGGATACGGGAAGGCCGTCGCGGGGTCGGTGGCCGCGTCCACCAGCGTGTTCGGGAAGCCCTGGCACATCAGCGCGTCCAGGAAGTCCGCGAGGCACGGTGAGGGCCTGCCCGTATCCACCACGGCCGTGAGCGCGCCCTGCGCATCCCGCGTCCAGGTGTGGCGCGTGTAGCCGCGCGCCCAGGGCGAACGGTTCATCGCGGGCGCGGCGAGCGCGTCGTAGAGGGGCTGGCTGGACGGTGTCCCGGTGGCCGCGCGGTAGAGGATGGCGGCCACCTCGTTCTCGTCCACGGGCTGGAGCAGCCCGGCTTCCGCGCGGGGCCGGGCCCAGGGGCTCACGGACGAGGCTCGCGCGGACAGGTCCACCCAGAACAGCGTCCCGCCCTGCCGGTCGAAGTAGCGGGGACTGCGGCGCGCGTCCGTGCTGAACCACGTGGCCCAGCCCTCGCTCCACGCCTGTCCCGGGAAGGTGGGCACGCCCACGTAGTGCGGCCCACCCTCCTCCGGGCTGGTGCCCCGGCTGGCCATCACCCAGTGCCCCAGCTCGTGCATCACCATCGCGTCCGACCACCACGCCGCATCCGAGTCCCCCGGCAGCCACACCTGCGCGTCCCAGCTCCGGCCCGCCGCCGTCACCGGCCACGGCGCGAAGCACGCCCCGCAGGACCAGGTCGTCCCGAAGCCGAGCCACGCCACCACGGGCAGGCCGTCGCGCCCGCCGTAGCGCTCGCGCATCCGGCGCCAGGCCGTGCCCAGCACGTCGAACACCGCCGCCGCGCCGGAGCCCTCGGACTCGGCGAGGGTGAACGAAGGGTGCTCCGACAGCTCGCGCGTCGTGCGCGACCAGCTCCAGATGCGGGCCGCGTCCCCCGGCACCGTCTTCACCGACTGCGCGCCCGGCAGCCCGGGGTCCGCCACCGCGTAGGCCACCGCGCCGTCCCGCCCCCGGCCGGCCGCGTACACGACGACGCGGTCGTCCTCGCCCGGGGAGGCCGACACCTTCAGCGTGAAGCGGCCGGCGTCATCCGTTACCTGCGAGTCGAGCACCTTCGTGCCCTGGAACGACACGATGAGGAACCCGCGAGCAGGCACCGGCTCCACGTCCGTCGTCCACGCGCGGAACTCCGCGTCCGGGAAGCGGCGCGCGTAGCGCACCGTGCCGCTCAACGTGGCTCCGGGCCTGCCGCAGAAGCCCCGGCCGGGCGCGGCTTCGCAAGGCACGTCACAGGCCCGCGCGGCCCACCGGCCGTTCGTGCACACATGCAAGGTCCTGGACTCCGTGCACCGCGAGACGCCGTCGACACACGCCGAGCCCGCGACACAGGCGACCTCGGGCGATTCGACGCAGGTGGTGTCCTCCGCGCAGTCCTCCCGGTGCACGGCCCCATCCACGCAGCGCTCCAGCACGCGAGGCCCCAGGCACCGTGACGGCGCGGGGAGCTGATCACACGCGAGCGCGGGCCGGACGGTCTCCTCGGGCAGGGACGTGACACAGGCCGCGCAGGCCGCGCCCTCGCAATCCACGGCACAGGGCGTCAGCTCCGCTCCCGGGTCGCACCCCGCGAGCGCCAGCGCCACGAGCGCCCAGCACCACACCCAGACCCCGCGTCCCACCAGGAGGAAACCTCGTTCGAGCCAGCGCCCGTGAGGACAGCACGCACGAGTCGACGTCAGGCAGAGCCAGGAGGGCGACGGCCCCCCTGCCCGCCCGCCCTGCCAGCCGCGCCGCGCACAAACCTGTCCGACTGGAGGTCTGCGCGGAATAGCGAGGCCAGTTGGCCGGCTGCCAAGCGACAAGGGGGACAGGAGC